>JABFSR010000063.1 GCA_013140495.1 Verrucomicrobiota bacterium | reverse complement strand
ACTTCATTGTTCTCTGCCACCATTCCTGTGCAGATCGAAACGCTCATCCAGTGGGCGATGAAAAATCCGGAGACGGTGGAGATCGGCATTCGCCGTTCGCCCGCCGAAACCGTGAAACACGTCATCTATCCTGTGGCCGATGTGCAGAAGGCCGACCTTCTGCTCGCGCTGCTGGATCGCGTGAATTACGACTCGGTGATCGTATTCTGCCGCACCAAACACGGCGCAGATCGCATCGCCAACATGCTCAAAAAGAACAATCATTCTGTGGCGGTGCTTCACTCGAACCGCACCCAGAGCGAACGCGAACAGGCGTTGCGCGGATTTCGCGAAGGCAAATTCGAGGTGCTCGTGGCCACGGATATTGCCGCGCGCGGACTCGACATCGCAGACGTCAGCCACGTCATCAACTACGACGTGCCGCAGCATCCGGAAGATTACATCCACCGCATTGGGCGAACCGGTCGCGCAGAGGCCAAGGGCGACGCCTTCACATTGATGGTTGCGGAGGATTCCAATCACGTCCTGTCCATCGAGCGGTTTATCACGCAGAAAATCGCGCGCGTGAAGCTGGAAAATTTTGACTATACCTACACTGCGTTGTTCGAACAGGACAAGCCGGGTCAGCCAAAGGGTTTTGTGGGCGCAGCACGCGCCGTGCGGGTGCATGGCGGCTATCACTTCGCGCCCGGGCGCAGACGCAAACGGTAAGAGAGCGCGCTCCCAGGTTGCGGCTTCTCGACTTCTGTTCGGGCTTTGTTACGATTGCACCGTGAGTTTTGTTGCTGAATTCAATTCCCTGCCGCTGCAATCCCTCGTGAAACATTCGCTGGGAACGGAGATTTCCACCGCGCGAACATCGTTATCGCGTGACAAACTTTCGCTCACAGATTTTGCACAACTGATTTCCCCCGCCGCTGCCGGATTGCTTGAACCCCTTGGTCGTCGCTCCCAGCAGCTCACGCAGCAACGTTTCGGCAAAGTCATCCGCCTGTTCGCGCCGCTCTACCTTTCAAACGAGTGCATCAACAACTGCAAATACTGCGGCTTCTCGCGCGACAATCCGATTCTCCGAGTCACGCTCTCGGTGGATGAAGTCCGGCGCGAAGCACGCGCGCTGGCTGCTCAGGGTTTCCGCAACATCCTGCTCGTGGCGGGCGAACATCCGAAATTCGTATCGAACGGTTACATGGCCGAATGCGTCGCCGCGTTGCACGAGGAAATTCCCAGCGTGTCGCTTGAGGTCGGGCCGATGGAAACGGAGGATTACCGTCCGCTCGTCGCTGCGGGCGCGGACGGGCTGGTGGTGTATCAGGAAACCTACGACCGCGCGATCTACGATGAGATGCACACCGCCGGGCCAAAAAAGAATTTCGACTGGCGGCTTGAAACACCCGAGCGCGCATACGCAGCAGGTTTTCGCCGGCTGGGTATTGGAGCGCTCTACGGATTGGCGGACTGGCGCCACGAAGCTTTGTGCGTGGCGGCGCACGCGGATTACCTGCTGCGGCATTGCTGGAAAGCGCAAATCACGATCTCGCTGCCGCGACTGCGCCCCTGCGCTGGCGAGTTCGAGCCACTCACGCACATGACCGACCGCGAGCTGGTGCAGCTCGTGTGTGCGTTCCGCATCATGTTTCCCGACGTAGGACTCGTTCTCTCGACACGCGAACAGGCGAAGCTACGCGACGGACTTTTCCCGCTGGGCATCACACTCATCAGCGCGGGCAGCCATACCGAGCCGGGCGGTTACACCGGCGCAGGCAAGGAAAACATCCACCAGACCGTGCGCGGTCGCATCATTGAAGCCGGATCGAGCGAATGGGCGATACCAACCAACGGCAACGCGACGAATGCAACCGGCCAGTTCAACATAGCCGACGATCGTCCGCCCGAGGAAGTGGCACGTCTCATCCAAAGCCTCGGCTACGAACCGGTGTGGAAGGATTGGGATGCGGCACTGACTGTCTGAGGTTCAACTGCGGAAGCATTGGTAATACGGTTACCATGTCGCTCTGCATTGGAATTGAGAACCGTCTCCGTCACAAAATATTCGCCGCCATGTCGGCCAGCTCAGAGCGCTCGCCTTTTTGCAGTTCGACGTGTGCGGCCACGGCTTCCGGCCGAAACTTGCTCACGATGCCTTGGCACTAAGTTGTTGCCGTCATCCCGTGGCAGCTTAGACTAGCGCTATGACGATGCGGCAATTCTACGATTGGCAAACCGCCGGGGGCGGCGGCGACGTGTCGTTGCTGGTGACAACGCTCGAACGGCTGGAAATCCAGTGGTGCATGATCGGCGGCCTCGCCGTGAATCATTGGGCTGAAGAACCGATGGCCACAGCCGACGTGGATATCGTCATCGCATTGGAACGAGTGGAGGAAGCGGTGAAAGCACTGAATTATGCGGGCTTTGTTTCGGAGCGCTTCAAGTGGTCCATCAATTTGAAAGGCCGCTCCAAGGTTTCCGTCCAAATCAGCACCGAGGATTTCTACCGGGATTTTCCCGCCCGTTCCGTGCCCGCAGACATTCATGGCATTCTCATGCGCGTTGCCTGCCTCGAAGACACTTTGCGCGGAAAGTTGAAAGCCTATGCCGACACTCAGCGCCGTCCCAGCAAACGGCAGAAAGACCTGCTCGACATCGCACGGCTAATCGAAAGTCATCCGGAACTTCGTTCGCAGGTGGCTGCCGACGTCTTAAAGAAACTGAGCGACTGATCGAAGCCGCGCGGGCCAATTCGCTATCAAGCGGTTTTTCCCGGACTACAAAATATTCGCCGCCAGTTCCGCTAACTCGGAGCGCTCGCCTTTTTGTAATTCCACATGCGCGGCCACGGCTTCCGGACGGAACTTGCTCACGATGTAGTTGAAGCCGTTGGACGAACCGTCCACGTAGGGATTATCAATCTGGTAGGGATCGCCTGTGAACACGATCTTTGTGCCGTTGCCGACGCGGGTGGTGATGGTCTTCACTTCGAGCGGCGTGAGATTTTGCGCCTCGTCAATAATCATGAACTGATTTGCGATGCTGCGTCCGCGAATGTAGCTCAACGCTTCCACCACGATGTTGCCGCTGCGCATCAGATCGCCACTGCGACGATGATCGTGGCCCATGTTGAGATCGCTCAACATTTCGAGCGCGTCGTGAATCGGCTGCATCCACGGCGCGAGTTTTTCTTCGAGCGAACCGGGCAGGAAGCCCAGTTCCTTGCCCATGGAAATGGTCGGACGCGCGACGACCACGCGGCGGAATTCGCGGTCCAACACGGTGCGTTTCAAGCCGGCGGCCATGGCCATGAGAGTTTTGCCGGTGCCGGCCTTGCCCATGAGCGTGACGAGTTTGACGCGGTCGTCGAGCAGCGCGTCGAAGGCATAGTGTTGCTCGCGGTTGCGCGGCTTGATGCCCCACACGCCTTCGCGGCAATCAATGATCGGGATGAGCTTGGTGCCGGTGGCGTCCACTTTGGTGAGCGCGCACTTCTTGGGATTCGTCTCGTCAATCAGCGTGCAATACTCATTCGGGAAGTATTGTTTGCCGCCGTTGACTTCGAGTTCGCCGTTGGCGCGAAAATCCGCGAGTTTCTGCGGAGTGACCATGATCTCGATCATGCCCGTGTAGAGGTCCTTGATGTGGACGCGATCCGTCTCGTAATCCTCGGCATCGAGTCCGATGGCGTCGGCCTTGATGCGGAGGTTGATGTCCTTGGAGACGAGAATGGTGTCGTTCTTTGGATCGGCTTTCTGGATGTGCTTGGCAACAGCGAGGATTTTGTTGTCCACGCTCATTCCCTTGGCGTGACCGTTGCCATTTCCGTTACTCGCGCCGTTGGTGAGGCTCTTTTTTTCAACGGTGATGCGCAGCTTGCCGCCGTTGGGCAATTTCACACCTTCGCTTAAACTTCCCTTGCCGCGATAGGCGTCCAGCATCCGCGAGACGGTGCGGGCATTCTGGCCCAGTTCGGTGGATTCGCGTTTGAACCGGTCAATTTCCTCGATGACTTCGATGGGAATCAGGACGTTGTTGTCCTGAAAATTGAGCAGGGAATTGGGATCGTGGAGGAGGACGTTGGTGTCGAGTATGTAGTTCTTCACGTTGCGAATTGAGAAAGCTTCACGGATGCCATCCGACGATGCCACTTGGAAATCTGCGGGCGGTTGGCAGGCAGTTTGTAGTGACCGGAATAGAGAAAGTTGCCGAGCATCCCGTAAAGATCGAAGTCCACAAAGCGTGGACGATCCCCCATCAGGAATAGGCGATATGTCAGCATCTCCTCGAAGGGCAGCAGGCGTTCGGCAAGCTGTGCCTGCATGGACTTTTGTTGCTCGTGCCACTGGTCGAGACAACCGCGACCAAACTTGCGCTCCTTGTGGCGGATGTAAGAAAGTTGATCCGGCCTGGAGACAAACTCCCGATAGTGAGCGTCGTTCAGCTTGAAGGTCAACCCCTCGATTTCGTTCTCGATGTAACGCCAGAGGATGAACTGCTCGCCTTCGAGATCGGCGGGGAACAGGCCGAGCTTGAGTTTTTGATCAAGGTACTTGCCGATGACCTGGGAATCTTCACCGGTCTCAAACACCACGTTGCGACCATCGCAGATGATCGGCGCGGCGTAGTAACGCTCTTTGGTGAGTTTCCAGATGAGCGAGCGGTCACCGGTGAGTTTGAGATTGGTGATTTTGAATCGCGCGCCGGAAAATTCGAGGATGCTCCGTTGCACAATGCAGAACGGACTCCATGGAAACTGGATCAGATCAATCATCTCAAAAAGCGTTCGCGGCTTTCAACGGTGCAACTTTAGGAGCGTGCAAGCTGGCTGACAAGCGGATTTGCCGGGGCGTTGCATCCAAGTTATTCACTCATTCACTCCACGATAAACTCAGCGAACTCCGCGTGGTGGTGTGGCGGGATTCGCGCTTTGAACTTCGCCACCTTCGCAAGATACCGGCGCTCGATCACCTGGCCGACTTTGTGCAATCGCGAGATGATTGCCGCCTGTTCGTGGGGAATCTTCAGCTCCACAAACTCGCGCTCAGGCCGGATTTGCGTGCTGATTTCTGAGAGCAATTCATCCACGCCCTGGCCCGTCTTCGCCGAGATCGCCGCCGAGTTTGGATAGAGTTCCTGCAAGCGCGCCAGCGGGTTGCCGCCGTTCAACCGATCCACCTTGTTGAAGACCATCATCGTCGCCTTGCCGCCCGCGCCAAGCTCATTCAACACCGTGTTCACAGCCGCGATCTGCTCGTCCACCTGCGGATGGCTCACATCCACCACATGCAGCAACAAATCCGCCTGCACCACTTCCTCGAGCGTGGCTTTGAAAGACTCCACCAGTCCGTGCGGCAGTTTTTTGATGAAACCCACGGTGTCTGTGAGCAAGATGTTTTGATTCGTTGGCAATCGCAATTGCCGCGTCGTTGGATCGAGCGTGGCAAACAGGATGTCCTTTGCCAGCACGTCCGCGCCGGTGAGTTTGTTGAGCAAGGTGGACTTGCCTGCGTTGGTATAGCCGACGATGGACGCCAACGGCCATTGATTGCGCTGGCGACCGGCGCGTTGCGTCTCGCGCTGCTGGCGTACGGCGTCGAGATCGCGTTCGATGCGGTCAATGCGCTCGGATACTTTTCGGCGGTCGGCTTCAAGCTGCGTTTCGCCTTCACCGCCACGCATGCCGATGCCGCCGGATTGCCGGGACAAGTGACCCCAGAACCGCGTCAGGCGCGGGAGCAGATGCTGCAACTGCGCGAGTTCAATCTGGAGTTTGCCTTCGCGCGTACGGGCGCGCTGCGAAAAAATATCGAGGATCAGCGCCGTGCGATCGAGAATTTTGACCTCAAAGATTTTTTCCAGGTTGCGCGTCTGTGCAGGCGAAAGTTCATCATCGAAGATGACGGTGTCCACTTCGTTCAGCTTGCAGTAGGCGGCGAACTCGCCAGCTTTGCCCTTGCCGATATAGGTGGCCGGATTTCGCGTCTCGACCTTTTGCGTGCCCTCGCCGACGACTTCGCCGCCCGCACTGGCCGTCAGTTCGGCGAGTTCATCCAAGGACTCGCGAAGATTTCGCGTGTCATCGTACTTTAGTTCCACACCGACAAGGAAAACCTTTTCCGTTCGTGTATCTCTGGTTTGTACTAATGCTTTCAACTCAGTTTAGTTAGTCCGGTCAGAATATCATCAGCGCCACGCAGAACAAGACAGGTATTGGCTGGCATCAATTCGTACGGGATTCTTTGCGGTAATCCTCGACTTCATCGGGCGTGGCGGGCGCGGGCCAGACGTAGTCCCTGCGCGCCCATAAATCCGAGGATGAACTGCCCTTCTTGCTGTAAGCCAGATCGCCGCCGCCATCCTTTCCGTCTTCGCCCACGGAGTAGAGCATGAAAGTTCCATCTTCGTTCCTGCGATAACGAATCGGTTTGCCGTCCATGAAATCCACGGGCACTTCCACGAGGAACGCCGGCACGAGCGCGCCGAGACTTTCTGGCGGTGAACCGTGGCGCAAGGCGTGACGCTTGATGGCAATGGCGGCGATGGCCATTGAGCGTGCAGTTTCAGATTTCATCGCGCGAAAAAGCGTTCGGCTCAGTGTGATTGGGCTGTCCGGCTCCGGATAACGCAGCCGGTCGTAGAAATTCTTGTCGCCCATTTCCGAAACCAACATTTCCACATCCGTTTCGATCCCCTGATTGGATTTTTGTTTGACTCCATCTCGAACCAGTTCAATCAAGCGCTGGAGTCCCCGTTGCTCACGGAGTTCGGCCTGATGCGACCACGAAAACCGCCAAATGCGACAATAAACCTGCTTCCGTAACAAGTTTATCACTTCTTCCAACACCGGAGAAGTTTCTTCCGTGTCACTACCCCAGGACGCGTTTTCATCTCCTGTGAACGCCGACAGCATTTTCGAAAATGGGCCGAACAAAAGATTATACGTTTCCTCGTTTGATTCGCGGAGTTGCTCGTCCACTTTGCTACAATAAATCCTTTCGCCCTCCATTCCAAAAGAAAGATCGGCGCTGGAATGCTGGCGTTCCCAAGCCTTCTGAATCGCAGCTAGTTGGTTGTCCCTCCATCCTCCCGCCTGCATCGCTTCCCATGTATCTGCAAGGGCGATGGAACTCATCGCAAACCGTACCAGGTGACTGATGACCACGGGATCATCTGCGAGTAATCGCTGCAATTGCACCTGCTTCTCCAGCCAGCGCGCCGCGTCCTCATTGCGACCATCGTGCAAGGCCAGTTCACTCGCGCTTCCAAGCCAGTGTGTCGAGCTCTTGGCGGGCGTCAGCCAGTCAAACCTCAACTTCAATCCCTGCGACAAGTCCACATCGTTTCTCAACACCGGGTTTTCGAGCGCAGCACAGATTTCCACGAGCAACGTTTCATTCGTTTTCAAATCACTCGCGATTTGTTTCCAGTCGTTGGTCGTCAATCCATCCTTCCACTCCCCGTTTTTGTAGCCTCCGGATTCGATCCACTCGGATTCTCGAAATCCCACAATCGCGCGACCGGATGCGAGAATTCTTCTCCTTGGCGGAGTATTCAATGGGAGCACCATGCCGCTCTCGATGTTTCGGATCGCAGCAATCGCAGCGGGCGCGCCGTTGTCGGTTTGGTTGACAGTGACCTTGAAGTCTTCCGGGGAAAGTTTCTCCCCTTTGGCGAGCAGTTTCCTTTTGAAGTTTTCCAGCGCGATCTGCCCGCGAAACCGTTCAATCAGGAGAAACGCTGCAAGGAGTACAATCAACCATACCAGAATCTTGCCCATCCGCCTGACGGCTTTCTTGAACGGGGATGACGCGGGTTTGTCCATCATTTCAACGCGAGCCTGGGTGTGCTGTTTTCCTTCTTGCGCCACACGTAGCGGAACATCAGCACGCGCAGCACGGCCGCCAACGGAATTGCCAGGATGCCGCCAAGGATGCCGCCCAGCAGCGTCGTGCCCGTCATCAGCGCGATGATGATGACCACGGGATGCAGGCCGACGCGTTCGCCCATGATCCTGGGCTGGATCACCATTCCTTCAAGCGACTGCACCACGGCGAATACGCCCAGCACCAAGGCGGGATGCTGCCAGTCGCCGAACCCCACCACGGCGATGAGCAGGGCCGAGACGCAGGTTGTTATCGCGCCGAGAAACGGGATGATCGTAAGGCACGTGGCCATCACGCCAATGAGCACGGCATAGGGCAATCCAATCAGCGAGAAGCCGATGGTGTAGAGCACGCCATCACACATTGCCACCAGCAACTGCCCGCGGAAGAACGCCACGATGTAGTCGTTGATTGAGCCGATGACGAACGCCATTTCGTCTTTGAAAGAGGAATCCTGCACGGGTAGGTAATCGCGCCACTGTTTGTTGATGCCATGCTTTTCGAGCAGGAAATAAAACGCGTAGATCGGCACGAGCGCGAGTCCGGCGATGATCCCAAACACTGCGCCCACAAATCCAAGTACCTGGGTCAGCCATTCACCAAACTTCGGCAGCAGTTTGGTGGCATACGCGGCGATTGACTTGAGCGAGCCAGCTTCTGGTGCGGTCTCAATAGCCGGCAGCTCCGCGAGTGTGTTGGTGTCACTGAGCACGGAGTTGGTCTGTGCGGGTGGCGGGTTTGTGATCCCACTTCTGGCACTTTCGCTATAGGTGCGCAGCAGTTCGACAACCTGCTTTGGCATCCATTGCGGCGGTCGCTCGGCAAGCGTCGCAGCCCTGGCCGGGAGCTTGGTGGTGTATTCGCTCGATTTGGTGGCGAGCTCGCGCGCCTCGTAAACGAGCCGCGGCACGACGCTTCCGGCCAATGCCGCGATCAGCGCCAATGCCATCACAAACACAACGACGATGGCGCGCAGCCGGGGAACTTTGCGTTTTACAAGAAAATCCACCACCGGATCGAGCAGGCATGCAAGTACGCCCGCCACGGCCAGCGGCCAGATCACGGGCGACAACACACGGAGCACCTGACCGATGCCCCATACACCCGCCACAATCAACCCTATGATGATCGCAAGACCAAGTCCGGTAAGCGCAGCCCAGAGGATACGCGCCTGTTTTTCAGATGGCGGAGTGATGTTCATGTTGACGCGATGAGTGTTCCGGCTTTGCGCGGCTCAGACAATGGAAAATTCGGGTCTGGTTTGTAAGGGCACGAGCCGACAGAGTCCCCGAATGGCTTGCGCTATGTCTGCCTGTTCTTACTCTTGATCGCAATCTTGATCTCTTCGTCGGAGGATCGAGAGGAAGATCATAACCCGGAAACACGATGCCAGCCACGGCCACAATCAAGTTCAAGCTCACCATCGCCTACGACGGTGCTGCTTACCAAGGCTGGCAGATGCAAAAGACGGGAACGGGCGTGCAGGAAAAAATTGAGGCTTCGCTCGCGGGATTGTTTGCCAGCAAGCCTAGGCTGCACAGTTCAAGCCGCACGGACACGGGCGTTCATGCGCTCGGCATGGTGGCGCATTTTGAAATTCCACGCGCCGAATTCAAAATGCCCGATCACCAGCTCGCGCTCGCCATCAACGCCCGGCTGCCTGACGACATCCGCGTGCTCACCGCCACGCGCGCCCGAAAAAGCTTTCATGCGCGGTTTAATGCGAGCGGGAAGCAGTATCGTTATTTCGTCTGGAGTCATCCGGCCATGAATCCTCTGGTGCGCTCCACGACCTGGCATGTGCCTCGCACGCTGGATTTCGCAGCGATGCGCGTTGCGGCGAAAATGTTTGTTGGCAGACACGATTTTCGTTCATTCACAGCGAACCGGGGAGACAACTTGAAGGATGCCGTGCGACGACTGACGCGCTGCGACATCAAACGCAGCGGCCCGCTCGTTACGTTTATCATCGAGGGTGACGGATTTCTTTACAAAATGTGCCGTGGCATTGTGGGCACGCTGGTCCAGATCGGATACGGGCGATTTCCCGCCTCGGAAGTGGCGACGATGCTCGGACACAAAGACCGGCGCGTGGCAGGCATGAATGCGCCGGCGCATGGGTTGGTGTTATGGAAGGTTTTTTATGAACAACAAAGACGCAAAGGCGCAAAGAAAAATTGAGTTTTCTTTCTTTGTGCCTTTCCGCCTTCGTTGTTAATTCAAAATGAACATTGTCCTCCTTGAACCTGAAATCCCGCCGAACACAGGCAATGTGGCGCGGCTTTGCGCCGCCACGAAGACAACTTTGCATCTCATCGAACCGTTCGGATTCAAGCTGGATGATTCCCATCTCAAGCGCGCCGGCATGGATTACTGGCAGCACGTGGAATGGAAACGATGGACAAACTGGAACGCATTCACAGAGAAACTTCCGGCAAACGCGCGGCTGTGGTTCATTGAGTCCGGCGGGCAGAAACGCTACGACGAGGTGAAGTTTTCACCTGAAGATTATCTGGTGTTTGGCCGTGAGACAGCCGGGCTGCCAAAGCAACTCCTGGAACAAAACGCTGGGAGTTGGTTACGCATTCCAATGTTCAATGAGAACGCGCGATCCTTGAACCTTTCCAACTGTGTGGCGTTGGTGTTATTCGAGGCCTTAAGGCAACAGGGATTTGATGGTGGAACGTGATTTTCTGAAACCGGGTTTGACAGCGCGGCTTGCATTTGGTTTATACCGCGCACTCATGAGTCAAATCCATCGTGTTCGTGTCCTCGCCGCAGTTATCTTCATGCTGTTTGGCTGGGGGCTTTCAACTCAGACCTGTGTTGCAGAAACGGCAACCCTTGAGCAACGAGTCAGCCAGCTTGAAGCCGCCGCCAAGTCCGCATCACCCATCAATTCCGGGGACAACGCTTGGGTGCTGGTCAGCGCAGCACTGGTGTTGATGATGACCGCACCGGGTCTGATTCTTTTCTACGGCGGGCTCGTGCGCAGCAAAAACGTACTCGCCACAATGATGCACAGCATGGTGCTGATGGCTGTGGTGTCGGCGTTATGGATGGTGTTCGGTTACAGCATGGCATTTGGCGAAGGCAACTCGTTTTTCGGCTCACCTTCTCAATTCTTCCTTCTCAACGGAGTCGGCAACGCGCCAAACGCCGATTACGCCGCCACAATTCCCCACTCCACCTTTATGCTGTTTCAACTGATGTTCGCCATTATCACGCCTGCGCTCATCAGTGGCGCAATTGCGGAGCGCATCAAGTTCAGTTCGTACCTGCTGTTCACGGTATTGTGGGTAACCTTTGTTTATTTTCCACTGTGCCACATGGTCTGGGGCAAAGGAGGGCTGTTCAACTGGGCGCTGGGCGGAAAAATTCCAGTGCTCGATTTCGCGGGAGGAACAGTGGTGCATGTCAGCTCGGGCGTGTCGGCGCTGGTCGCCGCGACTGTGCTCGGAAAGCGCACGGGTTATCCCCGTGAGCCCATGGTGCCGCACAACGTCGTGTTGAGCTTGATCGGCACCGGGTTGTTGTGGGTGGGCTGGTTTGGGTTTAACGCAGGCAGTGCGTTGAACGCCGGTGGATTGGCGAGCAGTGCATTTGCGGCAACTCATTTTTCTGCGGTGGGCGCGGCATTGAGCTGGGCGGCAATGGAATGGTTGCTGAAGGGCAAGCCCAGCGTGCTCGGTATCGCGTCTGGAATGGTCGCGGGTCTCGCAACGATCACGCCCGCGTCAGGTTTCGTCACGATTCCAGTGGCGTTCTGCATAGGACTTTGCAGCGGGGCGGCCTGTTACCTCGCGGTGACAAAGCTCAAAAACGTGTTCGGCTACGATGATTCGCTGGATGTATTCGGCGTTCACGGGGTTGGCAGCACGATTGGCTTGCTGCTGCTCGGGTTCTCAGCGAATCCATCCGTGAACAGCGCGATTGCCACCACGTTCAAGAACGGCGAGACTGTGGTGTCGCTGGCTGGCGGGCTGGCGCAATTTAAGAACCAGTTGATCGGCGTGTTATTCACGGCAGCACTTGGAGCCATTGGTACGTTTGTCATTCTTAAGATTGTGTCCGCCACGACCGGGCTTAGGGTTTCTGCAGAAGACGAACATTCTGGTCTGGATTTGACACAGCATGGCGAAAGCGCCTACAACGACTGAGGGAAAACTTTATGAAAAAAATCGAAGCCATCATCAAACCCTTCAAACTCGCCGAAGTGAAGGAGTCGCTCAACGAAATCGGCGTGACCGGCATGACTGTGACCGAGGTCAAAGGATTTGGCCGCCAGAAGGGACACACGGAGATTTATCGCGGCAGCGAATACACCGTGGACTTTCTCCCCAAGGTAAAGTTGGAAATCGTCCTTGCCGACTCACAGGTGAAGGCCGCCATTGAAGCCATCACCAAGGCCGCTCACACCGGCAAGATTGGCGATGGTAAGATATTTGTCATCCCTGTCGAAACCGCCATCCGCATCCGCACAGACGAACAAGGCGAGGCCGCCGTCTGATTCGCCACACCGGTCACTTCGCAATTGTCCGCCGGAATTTCTCTGCTAACCTCTCCGGGCCGGAAGGGCGTTTAGCGCAGTGGTAGCGCACCTCGTTTACACCGAGTAGGTCGGGGGTTCGAATCCCTCAACGCCCAGTCTTCTCAGGGTCGGCTGCCCGCAGTGCTGAAAAGTTTCTTGCTGAAAAGTTTCTTTGCGCTTCAGTGCCCGATCCGTCAAAGTCCGCTTCGGACTTTTTCGCGATGAATCTCGTAATCACAGCATTAACCGGAATAGCCATGGGCGTCGCACACGTTGTCACGGGACCGGATCATCTCACCGCCATCGCACCATTGGCTGTGCGCCAGAGAACTCGTGCATGGGTTCCCGGTGTTCGCTGGGGTTTTGGGCACTCGGCGGGCGTTGCGTTGGTGGGTTTGCTGTCACTGTGGTTGCGCGACTTGATTCCCGTGGAACTTGTTTCCACATGGGGCGAACGGTTCGTGGGTGTGATGTTGTTTGGCATAGGCCTGTGGGCTTTACACCGCGCCCTGGAACACAACGTCCACACACACGAACATGAACACGACGGTCAGCGGCACGTCCATTTTCACGTCCACCAGCACGGCCATGCAGAACAGGAGAAGGGCGCGCATCGTCATGCACATGCGGCTTTCGGGATCGGAACGTTGCATGGACTGGCAGGAAGCTCGCATTTTCTTGGCGTGCTCCCGGCATTGGCTTTGCCCACCCGGCTTCAAGCGGGCGTGTATCTGCTGGCATTCGGCATCGGAACGGTGGCGGCGATGGCGGCGTTTTCGTGGGGCGTGGGCTGGATGGCGGCGCGCTTTGAAAATCGTGGAGCGAACGTCTACCGCGGCTTCATGGGTTTCTCAGCTGCAGCCGCAATGGCAGTCGGTTGCTTCTGGCTGGCAACTAGCTGGCATTGATCTGACATCGGAATGCGGTCAGCCCGGGCTGCTGAAACACAGTTTTGAAATTCGCGGACAAGGCTGTCCGCGCTCTGACTTACAACTTCTCAAACGGACTATTGGCGAAGCCGTCGGTGCTTTCTGGCGGAGGGGTTTTTGGACGATGCACCTTCACCGGTTTGCCGTCGTCTGAAGCGTGATTGTCAGGCTTTGAGTGCTTTTCCTCTGCATGAGGCTTTGTAGCCGGCGATGCACCTTCCTCGACCTGGCGAGGATTCTTTGCGCGCTTGTTGCGTGGAAGCGGACTGATCATCACGTTGATGCCGCGCCCGATAAGTTTCGGAGGGAAATCAGGATGGCCGAACTGCGTGATGCTCTCGATGAATTTAGTGACAACCTGGAAGCCAATATCGGTGTGGGCCATCTCACGTCCGCGGAAGCGCAACGCCACCTTCACCTTCATGTCCTCGCAGAGAAAATCAATCGCGTGACCCGTCTTGATGCCGAGATCATGCGGGTCAATGCGCGGGGAGAGTTGAATCTCCTTCACCATCGAAGCGTGCTGATGCTTCTTGGATTCCTTCTCCTTTTTGGCCTGTTCGTAGCGATATTTGCCGAAGTCCACCAAACGACATACGGGCGGATTGGCCGTGGCAGCGATCTCGACGAGGTCAACGCCATGTTGCCGCGCCAGACCCAGTGCATCATTGAGAGCGATTACACCGAGCTGGTTGCCTTCCACTCCAATGACACGAACTTCGCGAGCGCGAATCTTACCGTTGATACGGGTAAACGACGCGGGAGGAGAATTGCGTGAAGGAAAAGGGCGGCTCAAGACACCCTCGACAGTTGAGACATAGATATTGCGTTCTGCATCAAACTTGCCGGTGGTTACACCGGCGTGATTAACAGGTGTTTAATTAAACTGTTCAGTTCGGAAGCGCAAGCAAAAACTTGGGCTAAGGAAGTGCAGGATGCCCCCAATGCGGCGTTCGGCTTACAATCCGGCTGACATCACCGGCGCGTTCACCAACATTCCCGGCGCGACGATGTCTTTATAACCCTGGCCGCGATGGCCGATCATCGGCGCGCAAAACGCACTGTAGTTTTTTTCGCTGACTTCGACCGGTCCCGGAATGTGCAGTTTGACGTGTCCCATAAGACGCGCATTTTCCCAAACGCGCAGCGCAACGCAAGAAAGTGATTGCCGCTTCGGTGCGTGCATGATTGACGCACTGCTAATATGAGTTAGTCTGAATCCGAAATCATTCGTGAAAGCGCGCGTTATTTTTCCTCTCCTTCTCCGAGCACTGACAGCGGTTCTCGTCTTCATGCTGACGGGTCGCGTGACAGCGCAGACCTTCACGACCCTGCATAGTTTCACCGCAAGGTATTACAATAGCGCCGTTGGCTCTGCTACCAACAGCGACGGAGCTGATCCGTATGCCGGTTTGGTCTTAATGGGTAACGCCCTGTATGGGACGGCATCTTATGGCGGCAGTTCGGACAATGGCACGGTGTTCAAGGTCAACACCGATGGCTCGGGTTTTACTAACCTGCATAATTTCACGGCGGTTCACTATAATGGTTCATGTTGCGATACCAACAGCGATGGAGCTAATCCGGAGGCCGGATTGATTTTATCGGGCAACACCCTGTATGGAACGGCATCCAATGGCGGCAACTCGGGCTATGGCACGGTGTTCAAAGTCAACACTGATGGCTCGGGTTTCACGAACCTGCATAGCTTTATGACGACCTCTGGCTCTGGTCTTACCAATAGTGACGGATATCGCCCACGTGGCGGATTGATTATATCTGCCCACACCTTGTATGGGACGGCAGAAAGTGGCGGCATTTCGGGCTATGGCACAGTATTCAAAGTCAACACCGATGGTTCGGGTTTTGCGAAGCTTCATGATTTCACACTGCCGTCTGGTTCTCCTCCAACCAACAGCGATGGAATTCGCCCGCGCGCTGGACTGGTTATATCGGGCAACACGCTGTATGGGATGGCACCTTTTGGCGGCAGTTCGGACAATGGCACGGTGTTCAAGGTCAACACCGATGGCTCGGGTTTTACAAACCTGCATAGTTTCACGGCATTCCCGAGTTTTGGTCCTTATACCAACAGCGACGGAGCTAATCCGTATGCCGGATTGATTTTATCGGGCAACACCCTATATGGAACGGCACCCAATGGCGGCAGCTTGGGCTATGGCACGGTGTTCAAAGTCAACACCAATGGTTCGGGTTTTACGAATCTGCATAGCTTTAATTTCAGCAGCGGAGCCTTTCCGTTTGCCGGATTGATATTATCTGGCAACACCCTGTATGGGACGGCGGTTGCTGGTGGCAGTTCGAACAATGGCACGGTGTTCAAGTTCAACACTGACGGCACGGGTTTTACGAACCTGCATACTTTTGCTGGTTCTCCCAGCGATGGAGCTAATCCGTCTGCCGCATTGGTTTTATTGGGTAACACGCTGTATGGAACGGCGGTTGGTGGCGGCAGTTCGGGGAATGGCACGGTCTTCAGACTTTCGTTGCCGCTGCCGCAACTGACCATCATTCTTTCTGTCACCAATGTTGTTTTGACGTGGCCATCCAATTACGCCGGCTTCGATTTCACTGGCTTCGTTTTGAAAACCGCGCCTGCTATCACCGGTACGTTCACCAACATTCCCGGCGCAACGAGTCCTTACACCAATCCCATCACCGGTGCGCAAAAATTCTTCCGGCTGATTTCAAATTAGACGGAGTTTGTTCAAGTTGGATAGAAAAGCCCTTACGCCAAGCGCGCCATTTGCGGTGATCTTGCTCAGCCCGCACACTCGGCGTTCGACATCCGTCGGGTGGTTTGATAATCAAGGCCCGTGACCGAACCCAGTTTGTTGCTGCTCATTCCAGCGTACAATGAGGAATCGCGCATCGAACAGGTGCTCCGCGATTACGGCCAGTATTTCCGCGACCACTACAAGGGCAAGGCAGAGATCGTCGTTGTGCTGAACGGCTGTCGCGACAACACGCTCGGCGTCGTGAAGAATGTCATGCGCGATTTCCCGGCGATCACTTTCTTGAATTTCCCCGCACCCATCGGCAAAGGCGGCGCGCTCATCGAAGGTCTCAAGCTTGCGCCGCTTGCTGACGTGATTGGCTATGTGGATGCGGACGGCGCGTCATCGGCTCAGTCTGCGCACGATCTGGTGAAACGCATTGGCGAGGCGGACTGCGTCATTGGTTCGCGCTGGCTGCCGGGCGCGGTGTTGTATCAGGCGCAGCCTTGGGTGAGGCGTTTTGCGAGCCGATGTTTCCACTTGGTGGTGGAATCATTCTTCTGGATGCACATCAAGGACACTCAATGCCCGTGCAAGGTCGCCAAGCGCGCCGCTATCGAGAAAATTCACGCTTCGCTCTGCATAGCGGATCTGGCGTTCGACGTAAATCTGCTGGTTTCGCTCAAGCGCGCGGGATTCAAAGTACTCGAAGTACCGACGGAGTGGACAGACAAGGTCGGCTCAAAGGTTTCGTCCACGCTATTTCGGTCCTCTCTGGTAATGTTCTGTTCAGTGTTCCGACTTCGGTTGATTTATTCACCATTTTACAAGTGGCTCCGACCGTTGAGTCCAATTGAAGGTTGGATTTACAAGAAACTGCGTGCACCAATTCCTCGTCCTGGCGACGGCGCGGCGGAACTGGATCAGAAGAAAGAGTCCCATGACCAAAGGGAGACTTGAAGCCTTCAGCGACGGCGTGCTGGCGATCATCATCACCATCATGGTGTTGGAGATGAAGGTCCCGCACGGCGAGGACTTCGCGGCGCTCCAGCCGCTGCTGCCTGTGTTCCTGAGCTACGTGTTGAGTTTCATTTACGTCGGCATCTACTGGAACAACCATCACCACCTGTTGAAGGCAGCCGGGCGTGTCACGGCCGGAATCATGTGGGCCAACATGCACCTGCTGTTCTGGCTCTCGCTGTTTCCGTTTGCAACCGGCTGGATGGGCGAGAACCATTTCGCGCCGTTGCCGACGGCGGTTTACGGTGTCGTGTTGTTTCTTGCGGCGATTGCCTACTACATTTTGCAAAGCCTCATCGTTGCCCAGCAAGGTCCGGGCTCGAAGCTTGCCGCATCCATCGGCTCGGATATGAAAGGCAAACTCTCGCCGATACTCTATGTCGCGGCCGTCGTGCTGGCATACAAACTTCCACGCGTTGCATGTGGCATCTACGTGTTCGTCGCTCTGATGTGGCTCGTGCCGGATCGCCGCATTGAGCGCGTGGTGGAGGAATCCAAGGCAGAGGATTGAACCGCAACGGTTGTGAACGCTTTTTTACCATCGGACAAGTTTCGCGTGAAATGTGTCCGGCCAAATCAGCCAGGCATCAGGTCTTACCGGCTTTTTTTCCTTGTGATGCCGCTTTTAACGACGAGAGGAACTTCATGCCGGCCCCGGCAAGTCGTGCAGGATCGAATATCGCACCCAGTTGCACCGGTGGCGGCGCGGGTTGCAGCGGGCGGTATTTTAATCGCGCACCTGACAACATGCCTAGGCAAGCCGGACCGATGACCAGGCCGCGACCAATCTCCGCAGCGGCAATCAGGCTCGGGGCGCTGTCATGTTCCTCGGCGATGCGCAATACCGCATTATTTCCAGCAAAGAGTTCCTTCAACATGGCGTGATACTCCGGATACTCCGCGCGGGAATACGCCACGAGCGGTTCACCCGCGATCTGCTCCAGCTTCACCTCCCGTTGTCGGACAAGCTTGTGTTTTGCAGGCAAGCCGACACAAATCGGATATTCCCGCAGCAGTTCAAACTTGAGTCCGCGCAACATGTTCGTCTCCGGGCGGGCGACGAGACTGAGATGAAGTTTGCCTTCGCTCACGCCGCGCGTCATTTCTTCGCTGGAAAGATCGTGGAGCTTCACATGCACACCGGGCGCGACATTGTGGAACGAATGCAGCGCGCATGGCAGCAACTCAACAGTAAGCGAGGGCGCGTAGCCAACGTGGATTTCACCATGCTCGCCGCGCGCCACACCGCGCGCGATTTTCACGGCTTCCTCGGCGCGATCCAAGACAGCTTTGGCTTCGGTGAGAAAGGCCGCGCCGGCTTCAGTCAACTTCACGGCGCGCTGCGTGCGATCAAACAGCTTCACGCCGAGTTCGTCTTCGAGGTCGTGGATCTGCCGGCTCAACGCCGGTTGGGCGACGCGAAGCTTCTGCGCCGCTTTGGTGAAGTTCAAAACTTCTCCCACCGTGGTGAAGTATCGGAGGTGTCGCAGTTCCACGCGTGGATTAGAGCATCAACAGGAAAGTTTGTCTAAAGGGAATCTATAGCGTTCATCGCATCGAAAATCGGTCGCCTCAAAAAGCAAATAGCTTCCTCCACCGACCTGCTTGATTTGGATTCGGTTCATAGACCGGCAAAGCCAGAAACTCTTCGATTGAACAAGAAAATACAAAACCATCGGCAAAGTTAATAACCGTAGAACCGTTAAGCGTAGTCACTCGACCTGGCGCGCCTTTGTTGCACAACCAATAAAGACGGTCTTGATTTGCGTAGAGGCTAAAACGAAACCCACAATGCTTATCAAGAACTTCGACCGCATGAGGCGACTCATCTTTGTCGAGCAAAAGCATGAAATAGCTCCCGCGATCGCCATCGCTGCAAAACAGTAAATCCTGCAGCATTAACTCTGGAACAGGCCGGGGTGTGCGACTTTGATGCAAAGCCCAAGCTTCGCCACATTTTGCACGCAGTAAGACCCATAAATCATGAGGACTGCGGTATCCCTCAAAAAGCCGCGCTCCATTTGATTGATCAAGTTGCAGGGAAACCTTGAACATCCAATTTGAAAAGCCGTGATCAAATAATGGCTCGTCGGCTTGGTGATTCGGGGGCAGGACTGGTTCTAGCAATACGTCAAGTTCATGTCCCCCGGGCAACACGACGCTAGTTCCATCAACGCTTAACAACAAACAGTCTTTGTATACTTTGAAGTGCATTAAATGATTTCTGAAAAAGAGCCATTGCGGGTTTGTATTTCACTACCACTATGCGTGTCAACCACAGCAACTGTTTTTTCTTTAGCGGTATTTCGTTCCATGCCCGAAAAGCATCGTTTCGCGAGCATCAAAGTATTGGGCGACTTTCGCAGCCCGGGTTAATCATGTTCATGTGAAACCGAGAGGGTTTCGCGGACGAGAAGAAGAGAACGAAATTAAAGAGAAAGAGAAACGATATGATGACCATCCGAAAATCCGATGAA
>JABFSR010000019.1 GCA_013140495.1 Verrucomicrobiota bacterium | reverse complement strand
GAGATGCGGGAGGTGAAGAAGGCGCGACCGGCCGCCAGAGATTCGATGGCCTGTGGCAGCAACTCGGGCGCGTCGTTCTTGAGCACGTAGCCGCGTGCGCCCGCTTCAAGAACCTCCCTGGCCAGTGCATCGGAATCGTGCATGGTCAGGATCAACACGTGGGTTGAAGGAAGTGCGGCACGAATCTGGCGCGTGGCATCGAGGCCGTTCAATTCGGGCATGGTAATGTCCAGCACGGCGATGTCCGGCTGTGTTTTGAGGGCGAGGTCAACCGCCATGCGGCCATTGTCCGCCGCACCACATAATTCCCATTCAGATTTTGACTCGATCAAAGCCTTTAGCCCATGCCGGATCATGCTGTGGTCGTCTGCGATCAGGATGCGAAGTTTTTTCATGAGATCAATTCCTCGGCGACAATTTTGATGGGGACTGTTTCCGATTGAAGCGGCGCGGGGATGTTGGCCAGCACAGTGACGCCTTCGGCATCGGATTCAATGTTGAGTTTGCCGCCAACGTGACGGAGGCGTTCGCGCATGGCGGCGATGCCGACGCCCATGCGGCGGAGGAGTTTGGTGTCTGGCTGCGCATTCTCAGGCGGCAGGCCGCGGCCCGAATCTTGAACCTCAAGCCGTGCTTCCACGTCATCGCGCTCAAGCCGGATGAGCACGGTGGCGCTGCCCGAGTGGCGGAGAACGTTGGCAAGACTTTCCTGGATGACACGGAACAAGACGAGTTCAATCTCGTGCGGCAGCCGCCCGTGATAACCTTCTGTGTCCACGCTGATCTGTATCCCGCTGCGTTTTTCGATGCCCGCTGCATAATCACGTAACGCACCTACAAGCCCGAGTTCATCGAGCAATGGAGGATGCAGCACGTACGTGAGAGTGCGGATCTCCTGGACCGCCTGCTCAATGAGATTGAGACTGTCGAAGAGAATTTGTTTTTGCTCACCGTTGACAGGTGTTGAGTGATGGAGCAGTCGGTCGAGGTTGAGTTTTGTGGCCGCAAGGTGTTGTGCCGTGGTATCGTGGAGTTCGCGGGCGATCCGGCGTCGTTCAACATTCTCGGAATGGAGCAACTGTGCGACGAGTTTTTGACGGTCGGCTTCGGCCTGTTTGCGCAGCGTGATGTCGTGGAGGAAGCCGTGCCAGAGGATGGAGCCTCCGGATTCGGGTTCTGGTGTTGCCCGGCCTTCCAGCCAGATTTCCTCCATGCCGGGACGCTGGACACGAAACTCCTGCCGCCATGGCGTCAGTTTGGCGGCTGATTCGAGGATCGAGTCCCAGATACGTTCGACGTCACCGGGATGGATGCGTTTGAACAATTTTGCCGCGTCATCAATCAGTTCTTCCGGTCTGTATCCGCTGATTTGTTCGATGGTGGGGCTGGCGTATGGCATGCAGACGCTCCCGTCATTTCTCAGCCGGAAGGAATAGATGATGCCTGGCGCAGTGGTGGCCAGTTTGGAAAAACGTTCTTCGAGCGCGAGGCGCTGTTGCACGGCGGCTTCGGCGTGTTTGCGCTCGGTGACGTCGCGAGTCACGGCGAGCAATGCATGAACCTCCCCCTTTGCATTACGCAGCGGCACAGCGTGGGTTTCCATCCAGGATCGCCGTCCGTGCAGGCCGATGATTTCAAACGCGAGCTTTCCCTGTTCTCCATTTATGACCTGCTGGTGCAGTTGCAGGAAAGATTCGCGATGTTCCGGTGCAATGAATTCGATCAGGGGACGGGACCTGGCCTCCGCGATGGAATTCGCCTGCAAGATGGACAACCCGGTCGGGTTCATTTCCAGCAGGGTGCCGTCACGCGCGACGACTTTGACACACTCAGGCTCGTTTTCGATGATGGCGCGCAGTCGCTGTTCGCTTTGCAGCAACGCGGTGATGTCACGGTGACGTTCGATGCAGATCGCAGCAGTGTTGGTCGCGGAGTCAATCAGCTTGAGGTGTTCTGGCGAAGGGAGCAAGGGAGCAAGGTAGTAAACGGCAAAAGTGCCGAGTACGCGATGATGTGAATCAAATATCGGCGTTGACCAGCATGCTCGCAATCCGTGCTCCGCTGCCACGTTGCGGAAATCCGCCCACAATGGATCGGTCTGGATGTCTTCCACGACGACGCGTTCTCCCCGGAAAGCTGCCGTGCCGCATGAGCCGACACACGGGCCGATTCGTACTCCGTCAATGGCACGGTTGTAGGCTTCAGGCAGGCCGGGCGCGGCGACGTTGTGGAGACGTTCGCCTTTTTCTTCGAGCAAAAGAATCGAACACAACATGCTTTCGGCCTGGGCTTCGAGAGCCATGAGTAGCTTTTCAAGCGTGCGACCGAGCGGAGCGCCTTGAGCGATCATCTCAATCACATTGGCCTGTTCCGCGCGCAGTTGTTCGGCAAGTGTCCTTTCGGTGATGTCCTGGACGGTGCCGACGAATTGCCGGCTTCCATTGTCGCCTGCGTTGACGGAGTGGACCGTGCAGTTCAAGTGGCGAACGGTGCCCAAGGCCGGGTTGGTTCGCAGAACGAATTCGAGCGGTCCGCCCGTCTCAAGCATTCTCTTGTGATTCGCGTCAAGCAGTTCACGGTCGTCAGGATGAGCCAGTGCGAAGCATTCCTCGTAAGCAGCAGGACCCGTTGCGAGGTCACGTCTCAGCAACCGGAACATTTCCCTGGACCAGTGACGGGTGCCGCTTTGCGGATCGTGAGCCCAGTTGCCGATGCGGGCGTGGGACTGGGCCATTTCAAGCGCCTGCTCGTTTGCGCGCAATCTTGCAAGGTCACTTTCCCGCTCGGCTTGCAATGAACCCACGAGAACTGCCGTGACGCTGATCGTGACAATGAACGCCCAAAGCAGAAACGCCTGGTCGGATGGTTCAAAGTTTGAGAACGGTCCGAGCGAAAGCCGTAATGCCCAGGTTGCGATGACGGAGAGGAGAAGGGAAACCGTCATTCCGCCCAATGGACGAAACCTCAGCGAGCCCCACACCACCAGTGGCAGGGTTAGAAACACCAATGGCCGCCACGTGCCGCCCACCGACGAATAAAAAAACACCATCCAGCCAACGATCAAAATTCCGGCGCACAACAAGAAAAGCTCCATCCACCGTCGCCAGATCACCCGCCATTCATTCAAAGACCATGTCAGCAGAAATGGTGTCAGCATCAGCACCCCGCCCGAATCTCCCATCCACCAACGCAGAAACGCGGGCCACAAGGCCGTGCCTGGCAGTTTGCCCGCCAGCCACAACGACATCGCCCCGCCCGTTGCCGAAATCACCATCCCAAGCGCGGATGCCGCCAACACTTTCAGGCCGGCGCGCCGTTGTGTAAAATGCTCGTCGAACCTCATGCTGCGGAGTAATTGAGCAGCCAGAAGGGGTGCCAGAGTGTTGCCGATGGCCATGCCTGACGAAAGCAACAATGAATGGCCGAGGGAGTTTTCCACCAGGACGGTTCCAAGAAAAACACCCGGCCAGCACTGCCATCCCCAGCGCAGGATGGCGGCCACCGCGATGCCTGTGGCTGGCCAGACCAATGTGATATGCGTGGTGGGATCTGAAAAAAACAACCCAAGTTTGCCGCCAGCGAAGTATGCAAGCATCAGCACAAGCGACCGGACGAACAGTTGTTGTCGGGACGGTTTGGCTTGCATGGAGGGTTTTGTAGCTCCGTTCACGATGCAAGGTCAAGACACGTCGCATCAAGACCTGCGCCGGTCACTTCAATTCATCCAGCGTTTGCGCCTTGGCCTGCATGTCCTTCAGTATGGGTTGCACGCGCGTCAATGTCGCCTGCTGTATCTCGCCCGGGAATGACTTCAATTTGAATCGCACGGCAGCCATCGGATCGCCGTTCCGGTTGCGCAATGGCAGCACGATGCTCACCGATCCCTTGTCCTTGCCGTAAAAGGCATCGCCGTTGGCGAGCACGGCCCGTTCTGAGTCTCCACCTGCCATCCCGATTTCTTTTGCGTCATTGCTTGCGACGACCGCAGGCGCGCCATCGTCGCCCGGCAAATAAATCCGCAGTCCGAGCAGGCGTGGGTTCTCCTTCAACACGTCCCGGACGAGCACTTCGGCAAAGGATTCGCGTGGCGTGTAGCTGATCCTGGTGGCGGCGAAATAACTGATCGAATCGGACTTGGTCCAGAATCCAATCTTGCCGGATGCAAAGCTGTTGTCCTGCAATTCGGGGAAAGGCTGTTTGCCGTTGAACCAACAGCGGATTTTGTTTCCCTCACATTGGATTTTTAACTCATGCCATTGGCCTTTTGCCACAGGCAGATCGGGGCCGATGGGCGCACTGCGTTGGCCGGCCACGACCTTGTAAAAGCGCACGTTGTTTCCCATGCCGCTCGCGCGGATCACATAAAAATTGTCCGCATCGCGAACGTGAAATGCGATGCCCGCCATCTGTTCCATCACGCCGTCCACCAGCTTGAACCTGGTGGTCAATGTAAAGTCGCCAAAGGTTTCCTTGTCATACAACAGTATGGGAAACCGCTCGTCCGTGGTGTCGAATCCGGTCTGCGCGATGACGGCGCGGCGCGTGGTGGTGCTGGCTTTGTCCGAGAGCGGCGCGAGTTCGGAGGGCAGTTCGTCATGAATTACCTTCCACTCGCCGGGCTTGCCTCGACCCGCGAGCAGGCTGCGGAATCCGCCCGGGAGTTTGTCCGCCGGAGTGCCGGTAAAATCGAAGATGAGTTCCGCGCCATTCGCTGTGAAGGCAAGCGCGGAGAGAAGCAACAGGATACGACAAAACATGC
>JABFSR010000125.1 GCA_013140495.1 Verrucomicrobiota bacterium | reverse complement strand
TTTTTGCATCCCCAGTTTGAATCATATTTCCAAGCAAAAGGGAACCTCAAAATCCACCTCCACATCCCAGCCTCATTCAACCACTTGCACACCTTGTTTCAAAAACCACTTAGATGCGTCTGCCCTGGCCTGGGAGCGCCGGCATCTTGCCGGCGTGTTTATATCGCATTTGAATATCACGCTCTGCAACTGGCCGGCAAGATGCCGGCGCTCCCGGGTCTATGCACCGCACCGCTCACTTTGCTCAGATGCAGCGTTGCTTTTTTTCCTGCTTCCGCACACTTTTTCCACGATGACGACCATCCAGCTCTCCGACGAAACAACCATTTGCAGACTCGACGACGACCGAAAGGCAGTCGAGCCCTGCTCCATTGTCATCTTCGGAGCCAGCGGTGATCTCACTGCACGCAAGCTCATTCCTGCGCTCTATCACCTGCACAAAGACAAGCAACTGCCGCCGTCGTATCGCGTCATCGGTTTTGCACGACGCGAAAAGACCAGCGAATCCTGGCGCGCTGAACTCCGCGAGGCGTTGAACCAGTTTTCCAGGACCAAGCCCGTGGACGAAACCGTCTGGGCAGAGTTTGCAGCGAACGTCCACTACTGCATGGGCGATCTCACTGATCCAACCGCCTACGCAAAACTCGAAGCGCTGCTCACCGGCTTCAACAGCCCGCTGCTTCGAAAAAATCTGTTGTTCTATCTCGCCACGTCGCCAAGCCAGTTCGGCCAGGTCGTGGAGCATCTCCACAACGCGAACCTTCTGCACAAGCACAATCACCTTGCCGACGGCTGGCAGCGCATTGTCGTCGAGAAACCGTTTGGCCACGACCTTACCTCCGCGCATCTGCTGAACAACGAACTCACGCGTTTCGCCAGCGAGCAGCAGGTTTTCCGCATTGACCACTATCTCGGCAAGGAAACGGTGCAGAACATTTTGATGTTCCGTTTCTCGAACTCGATTTTCGAGCGTCTCTGGAATCGTGACATGGTGGACCACATCCAGATCACCGTAAGCGAAAAGCACAGCGTCGGGGGCCGCGGCGGTTATTACGAGGAAGCCGGCGCGTTGCGCGACATGGTTCAGAACCACATGCTTCAAGTGCTCGCGCTTGTCGGCATGGAGCCACCCGTGTCACTTGAGGCCGAAGCCATCCGCAACGAAAAGGTCAAACTGCTCCAATCCATCCGTCCGCTCTCGCCCGCAGACGTGGCGAAGCAGGTCGTGCGCGGCCAGTATTTTGCAGGAGTGCTCGACGGCAAACCCCAGACCGGTTACCGGCAGGAAACAAAGGTGAAGCCGGATTCAAACGTGGAAACCTACGCCGCACTGAAATTGTTCGTGGACAACTGGCGTTGGTCCGGCGTGCCGTTTTACTTGCGCACGGGAAAATGTCTTCCGCTCGGTGCCAGCGAAGTGCGCGTTCAATTTCGTCCCACGCCGCGAGTGCTTTTCGCCGCTGCGTGTGCCGGCAAACTCGATCCCAACGCACTCACGCTTCGCCTCCAGCCGAACGAAGGCATCTCGATTCGTTTTAACGGAAAAGTTCCCGGCACACAGGTCGGCGTACGCCCCGTGAGAATGCACTTCAGCTACGACACGGAGTTTGGCGCCTACACGCCGGAAGCCTACGAACGCCTCTTGCTCGAAGCCGTGGCAGGTGATGCCACTCTCTTCATCCGCCGCGATGAAGTGGAAACCGCGTGGCAGATCGTGGACTCCATCCGCAACGGCTGGGAGGGCAAATCGCTCACAAACCGGGAGTTTTATGCTGCGGGCACATGGGGACCGATTGCTGCCGAGGAATTGCTGGCGCAATCCGGCCACGTCTGGCGCGACCCGCAGCCGGTGAAATAATTTCGGAAGGATTCGCTGGACAACGCACTCTGATTTGGGTCATAACTGTCAGCACCGCAGTTCACTGAGGAACAGCCTATGGCCCGATTGCTGAAAAAGAATCCAACCGGCGACCCGGAAGTTCTTGAATTGAACATGGGCGTCAACCGCTTCGGGCGCGACAAGGAAAACCATTTTCAGATCAACCACGCCACCGTTTCTTCACATCACTGCGACATCACTCTGACGGCGGAAGGTGTCCTTTTACACGACCGCGGTTCCACAAACGGCACGTTTCTCAACGGTCAACCCGTGAAGGAAGCCGTGTTGCAGGAAGGCGAGACTGTGCGGCTTGGTGACGTGGAACTCTTCGTGGAAACCACCGAAGTTGTCATCGCGATTCCGAAAATCGAGCGTGAGATTCCAGCTCCGCCTGTTGTGTTGTCAGATGGCGGGCTGCTGTGTCCGCGCCACCCGGACGCACGCATTACACACCGTTGCACCTTCTGTCACTCCGTATTGTGCGACGACTGCGTCACCAAGCTGAAACGCCGCGGCGGAAAGCTCCTTAAACTTTGCGCGCTGTGCAGCCACGCAGTCGAACCCATCGGCGGCGAAAAGCCCAAGAAAAAATCCTTCCTGGCCAAACTCACCTCCACGGTGAAGCTGCCTTTCATCCACCGTCGAAAGTGACCAACCAGCCGGGCGCGCTTCCAATCACGCACCAGCGCCTTGGGCCTGACCCTGAAGATCAGGCGGAAGTTGGAACGGTTCTACAACCTTTCAGGATTTGTCATCAACTCCGCCACACGTTGCAACAGTCGCCCTGCGGCCCCGCCGTCGAGCACGCGATGATCGAAACTCAAGGTCAGGCTCGCCTCCATCACCGGCACGAACTGTCCCTTCGCTTCATCCCAGTGCGGCATTTTCCGACCGGCACCCAGGCCGAGCACAAGGGTTTGCTCCGGCAACGGAATCGGCGTGGCCCATGTGAGGCCGAATGTACCGTAGTTGGTGACAGTGGCGATGGATCCGCCCGTGGCATCGGTAGGCAGCTTTCGTTGGCGCGCGAGTTCAATGAGTTCGTTGTACCGCGCGGAAAGTTCTCCAAGCGTTTTGCGGTCGGCATTGCGGATCACGGGCACGAGCACACCATCCTCGGCTTCCACGGCCACCCCAACGTCAATCGCAGACGGATGAACAATCTGATTGCCCACGAGACGCCCGCCCGGGGCGCTGTTTTCCGAAAGAGCAATCGCCAGCGCGCGCAGTGCATACAGCGCGGGACCGGGTTTCGGGTTTTGTGACTTGCGATGCACCAGGAGCGGATCAAGAGCCACGGGCAGACCCACCGTCGCGAGTGGACGAGTCCAACTGCGGCGCATGGCATCCGCCACGGCCACGCGCATCGTCGAGGCCTGTGTGAGCCGCTGCTTCTCGATGTTGGCGATGTATTTCTCGAAGTCTTCAACGGTGACGCGACCCGCCGCGCCGCTGCCGGCCACGCCGGAAAGATCCGCCGCGTGCAAGCCCAATTCGTGCATCCGTGCCTTCAATCGAGGCGAAATGTAGCTCGCGCCGGCGGCATTGGCCGGCACAGGCAGGCCACGCACCGTGGCTTCAACGCGGTGACGGTCGGCCACAGGCGAGGATTGCGCCGACGTCGCAATCGTCCGGGTCGTCGCGGCTTTGTTGAGTTGAACGGTATCGAGCCCAAGCCTCGCGGCTTCCTGTTTGGTAACCTCGATCTCGCCCAGCAACGCACCAACAATGTAGCTCTCCTGAAGCTTGGCTGTGAATTCAACGATGCGGCCGCTGGCAGGCGACGCGACATTCATGGTGGCCTTGTTGGTTTCCACCTCGATCAAATCCTGACCGGCTTTCACAGTGTCGCCGGGCTTGACCAGGTAATTGACAATCACAGCCTCCGCGATGGATTCGCCAAGCTGCGGCATGATGATGGGAATGGTGGTCATGGTTTCAAGCACTCAGAATTTTCCGGGCCGCATCGCCGATGCTGCGCGCGGTGGGCCGGTGCGCGGCCCAGAGATTTGGATGATAGGGCACGGGCGTGTCCTTGGCGTTCAATCGTTGCGGCGGCACGTCAAGCAGATCAAAGCCCTCCGCTGTCACGCGGGCGATGACTTCGGCGGTCACGCCACCCCACGGCCACGCCTCGCCCACGCATAACAGCCGCCCCGTCCGCGCCACGCTCGCCATCACGGTGTCCGTGTCCAGCGGTTTCACGGAACGCAAGTCCACCACTTCCACCTCCCAGCCTTCGGACTTGAGTTCGTCGGCAACAGCAAGCGATTCATGCACCATTGCACTGTAGGTTACGATGGTAAGGTCGCGCCCCTCGCGTGCAATGCGCGCCTTGCCCACGGGCAACGCTTCCGTCGGAAGTTTTTCAGCCTTGAGATGGTAATACAGCAGCTTGTGCTCGCAGAAAATCACCGGGTCATCAATCGCCACGGCTTCGATCAACATGCTGTATGCGTCTTCCACGGTGGCTGGCGTCAACACCACCAACCCCGGATAATGCGCGTAAATTGCTTCAATGCTCTGGCTGTGAAACGGCCCTGCGCCGGAGGTGCCGCCGCAGGGAAGTCGGATTGTCACCGGACACGAGACACCCGTGCGCCAGAACAAGGTTGCGGCCTGGTTTACGATTTGATTGAAGGCCACCGTCGAGAAATCCGCGAACTGCATCTCGATGATCGGCCTCATGCCTTCAATGGCCGCGCCCACGGCCAGACCCGTCATCGCGTCCTCGCTGATCGGGGAATCAATCACCCGCCCGGGAAATTCCACCGCCAGATTTTTTGTCGCCTTGAACGCGCCGCCGAATGCGCCCACGTCCTGCCCGTAGATGAACACACGAGGATCATCCGTCAACGCCCGGGCCTGTGCGGCCCGGGCGTTGAC
>JABFSR010000178.1 GCA_013140495.1 Verrucomicrobiota bacterium | reverse complement strand
AGACGTAAGATCAAGGATGGCGGCATCCTTCCATTTCTTGATTTCAGCGTGACCATCTGCAAATGAAAGTCCACCCGATCCATTATGGTACGTAGCAGGTATATCAATCCATTCGTTGAGATTGGAGGGGTCGCACACAAACCAGCCGTCGTTGATGCTGAACGGATTCTCATCAATCGTCACCCAGCAATTCGAGGGCGCAGGGCGGATGATGTCCGACTGCTTGCGAAAGACGCGCGAGTTTGAATTCCATATCTGGATGGGATTCAACCAGCAATTCATGGACATGCTCCGCACGGTCGGGACGGGTGTTCCGCGCCCGGCAGCCACTTTCCGGTCGGCTGGACACTTAAAGATCGCAGCTGTTTTGACATGGGGATATATCAGTCCCACCTCCAACAACCGGATATCAGTTGCGCCCGGCAAGGTGTCCATGCTTCCGTAAATCCATTGGTTTCCTGAGTTGCCAGTATCCGTCCGGACATCCGGAAGCGTGTTGACCAAGGTATCCAGTCCGGCTGTTCGCATGATTTTGTCATCGTTGTCGCCGGAATACATGAACCAGCCAAGCTGTAGTTGCTTGAGATTGTTCATACATTGAATGGCCTGAGCCTTGGTCTTGGCTTTGGCCAATGCGGGTAAAAGCATGGAGGCAAGGATTGCAATGATGGCTATGACTACAAGCAGTTCGATCAGGGTGAACCCTGATCGGTTTGGTCGGACCAACTTGATTGTCCGGCGTTGATTCATGTGACGATCCTTGTCTTGCCTGCTGCTTATTAGTTGTGGGAGCCGCCAGCCACTAACTGACGGCTCCCACCTGTTTCCAAACCACCACCATTCCCGCTCACCATCAGTTTTGCGGGAAAGCCACAATCTTGTAGAAGGCGTTTCCTGCAGGAGCACTTGCGTCCGTGAAGGACGTGCCCGTGAGGATGCCTGAAACGGCAGCATAAGTTCCGTCCACAGTCGCGCTGCGTTGAACGACATAGTTCACTGCGCCGCCTGAGGTCCAAGCCAGACTGGCATTGCCGCCGGAGCGAGTGACGCTTGTGATCGAGATCGGAGCCACAACGAACGGTTCACTGTGGAATATCAACAAACGTCCGCCACCTGAGCAGAGGGCTTGATCGCCAACCACCAGGAAGCTGCCGTTCGTGGAGAACGCCATACCGGGCTCATGGAAGTTGACGTGCCGATCACCGCGATCCGCAGTCGGAGCGATGTTCGGGAAGGTCAACTCTGTGATCGCTGACGGGTTGGGAGAACCCGCAGAAACGGTGTTTGTATCAATTGAGCATATTCTCGGCGTCGCAAACGCGGATTGAGGGAACACGGTGTTCACGCGATCCGAGAACCAGATGCGATCCGTCGTGGGATCTATTGCGATGCCCGCGCCCCAATTGACGCCAGACCCTGCAGTAGATAACTGGCGCGGGGCTCCAGTGGTAGTGTCCCACGCCATGACGACGCCGTCATCAAGTGGTGCGGTGAGGCCAGTATCTTCCCAGATGGTCACAAGCTCGCCAGAATGTGGCAACGTAGCAATGGCATTGGCATTGCCACCAAGGCCAGCACCGAAGGCCAGGCTGTCAGGGGCGACCAGCGATGTATTGTAAGCGGTCTGATTCAATGTGGTGGTCTCAGGATCAACCACCCAGATGGCGTTTGGATTGTTGTTGTCATCATTACCACGATCAAGAACCGCCAGCTTTGTAACGCCGCCGATGACATAGAAGGCCAAGTCACACGTTTGGTCCTGCTTAAAGATGGGACCGGGACCAAAATCTGTAATGACTTCTTCAACGGTGTTCAGGTTCCACGGCGCTTTCAAACGACGGAGAGCGCTGGCTTGTGAACCTCTCACGTTGTCAACCACCCACCACAGCGTTCCATTGGTTCCCACAATGCAAGCGTTCGGATTATACATGCCGGAGAGGATGGGTGTCGGATCAACAACCCAGTTGCCGCTTGCCACTTTGGTGGCGCGGCGGATTTCACCAGCACTGTCCTCGTCAATCGTAAAGAGGATTGATGTGTTGTCTGTCGGATCCACCGTCACGCCGCCTATAAGACGACCGGGAACATTCAGAACTGTGTAGTTCGTGAACCGGGCCGCCGGACCTGTGCCAGCGATGCTGTAGGGACGCGGCTCAACAGGTTCAGGGTTCGTGTAGGCTTCAATCGTGATGTCGTCAATGAAGGTCGGCGGATTGGCTCCCGCGACGGAGTTGTTGGAGGTGCTGAACGCAACCGTATGGAACTTCTTCACGGTAGCCCACGATGCGATGTATTGACCGTCCTTCACGACGACGACCGGGGTGCTGCTCGGGTTCTTTATGAGCGTGTAGGAGTTCAGTTTGACGTTCGTAGTCAACTGATACTCCTCCCACACGTCCGGCGTATAGGATTGGAGAGTGTCACCCCAACTGCCGTTATTAAACCATTCGTTGAACCAACGACTGAATGTCAGAATGGAATTCGCGCCGCCATTGGGGAGAGCACCACGGTGACCGTAACCGAACAAGATTGTGTCGGAAGCGGAGCTGAAATTATTCTCCCAAGCATAGAGCGACACGCGCAGATACACGCTGAAAATAGCGTTGTCATTCGGTGTCACTTGAACCTTCGCCCACCAGGTAATCTTGACGTCTTCGTTCGTGGCTTGTCCCCAGGAAATCGTAGCACCACCAGCCTGGCCTTGAGAAACCATGAGGCACTTGCTGCCGGAATGTGGGGCGCTGACACTGCTGTCAACCACCTGAACTTTGGTCGGAGCAAAGGCTGCATTGTTGCCGTTGCCAGCCGTTTCACAAGTGATCCACGGCCCTTTGGGATCATTGTCGGCAGCGTTCGTGTTCGCAGAGGTGGAGGCAGTATAACCTTCAAATCCCTCTGTGAAAACACCAGTGGCGAGATCAACCAAATTACCGTCCACGGTCAAGGAGACGTCATCAATCAAAGTGTAGTAATTGCCGCTCACCGTGTTGTTGCCGTCGTTGGCAAACCGAATTCCAGTGATTGGCATTTCCTGCGGACGCGCGGCGTAAAGGAGCGAATTCACCGGCGTCACCATGTCGTTGACATAATACTTGAAAGTGCGCGACGGATTGTCAGCCACTATTTTGTAGTGGTTCCACGTGTTGTTGGTCACATACGCCGGGATGCCAGTGGACTCGTTGGTGATGGTAACCCAGCGGTTGGCAATAGCAGCGGCAGGTCCATCAACGGTGTTGATGCCGGCGAACTCTTGAATATTATCCACGCCCTCTATTCCGGAATTGTTATCATTGGGTGCGCCCGTGACATTATTCGTGGTGGCTTGTCGCCCGGAGCGAAAGATGATGAAGTCTTGTTCATTGATATCCGCACCCTCGTTAACCAAGGATATCCGGTAGCCTGCGGCTGCGTCGTTTGCTTTCGAACTTAGCATCCAGAATTCCCAAACGTAATTTGTGCCAGTGCGCGGATCAACATTGCAACGGAACGATGCCCCGGGTCGGACCAACACGGAGTTCGGAGCTGAGTGACTGTTCCAGTTGACCAACTGGACACCGTTCATGCCAACAGCGCCAGGAAGCGAGGTGGCGGCACCGCGACTTGCATAGCCGTTTTCCACTCTTAACCTATCAGCCACCGGGAAGTTGAATGCCGGAGAGGTGAAGCTCGACACGGCTCCACTGTAGGAGTCGAAGTTTTCATTGACGAGCGTGACGGGCGCGGCAGCGACTTTAACTGCCGAGAGACTTGCCAAAACAGCGATTGCCGCCGTCCAACGCCACAAGGCGAAGGTTTTTTGCCTGCTGTGTTTCTTTCTAGTTTGTGGATGTATCTGGGTTTTCATAGTTGGTTGTTGTTTTTAAACTGCGCTGGGGGACATTTTGGTTCGGTGATTAGCGATATGATGGACTTCACTTCTGGTCAGGATTTGCTCTATTCTTATTTTTACCGCGTTGACGCACTAAGACTATTCAGTTCACGCATTGTTGTGTTTTTACTGGTTTGTGTGTTGACGCACTAAGTATTCACAATCTACGAAATCGGTCAACACTTTTTTACTTTTTGTTATTAACACTGACCGACCACATTTGCAGCCGAATCAGTCGCACCGGCCAGGGCGATTTCTCCCACGCAGAAGGATCAAGAGGCCAAATCCGAACAAGCTAGCACTCCCAGGTTCAGGCACGATTGCGGTGTAAACAAGCGACGCCATCGCAGTAGCACCATCAGAATTCGGATGGACAGTGTCCGGGAACAACTCGGGATGTCCGGCGAAGATTGAATTCATGTCAATCAGTTCGCGATCAAGAGCAAGGCTCAATTGCCGGACGAGCGGCGCTATGTTCGTCTCCACGACGCCCGGGTTGATGTTGAAAGCTCCGCTGCCGAACACAGGGGGCGGAGTACAGACCAAAATGCGGGGATGTGTCGTAAGATTCGCATAGCTGGCTACCAAGTTTGTATAATCCTGAATGAAACTGCCGCTGAATTGCCAGTTCTGCGGCTTCGCATCATTGCTACCCAACATGAGGATCACAATGTTTGGAATTTGACCACCGCGAATCCCGTGACTAAAAGTGTAAGCACTGGTGCCCCAGTAGGGACTGTCGCCAGCCTTTAGCAAAGTTGCGCCGCTGACACCATAATTCGCCACGCTATACGCGGGACCGAGGAGTTGTTGAAGTTTGAATGGATACGTCTCAGCCGTCGTGGCCAGGCCAGAGCCAAAGGTGATGCTGTCCCCGACACAATTCACATTGATCAGAGCCAATGCGCTCCGGGTTTCTAGCAGGCAGACGAGAAACAAAAACGGAAACCGGCTTCTCCGCATGTTCTTTATGAAAGTCTTCATCTTGATACCCTTGAATTGATTCGCTTCGCGTGTTGACGCACTAAGTATCCACGGCACATCAAAACGGTCAACAAGTTTTTGGATTGGGCTTTGCGAGGAACTAGCGCAAAGCTTTGGCCGCGAAGCGATACATGTCACCGCGATAGATTGAATCTTCCATCTCAATGATCAAATCCTTGCCGCAAAACGACACACCCTCGACCCTGAACGCGGGCACGGGCTTATCAAGATTGAAATGCTTCAATTGCCCGCCATCCAACAACACAGCGCTGACCATCTGGTTGATCTCGGTAAGATGAATCCCGTAATCCTTTGCAAAAACACCGTAGAGTGATTGCTCAAGATTTTTGCGATGTATGTCCGGACAAAGCCCCGCCGAGATATATCGCGTCTCCTTCATCAGCGGCACACCGTCGGCAAAGCGGATGCGTTCGATTTCACAATACGGCCCTTTCAACGTGAACTCGCGACCATTGACTGTCTGCTTGTGATCCGAGTTATGCAGGCGAAATCCGATCAACTGCGTCGCCGGTTTGCGCCCCGCCTCCACCATGTTCTTCGTAAAACCAAAAATCCGGTTAATGGCGCGCACGACGGTCTGATCTTTGACGAATGTCCCCTTCCCTTTTACCCGCGTAACCCAACCTTCCTTTTCCAATTCGTGCAGCACCTTGCGGGCAGTTGTGTTGCTGACCTGAAATTTTTCGATGATCTCGTTTTCCGAAAGTACCGGCGATCCGGGCGGCAGTTTGCCAACCTGGATCATGCCAATGACTTCGCGGCTGATCTGGAAATATTTTGGCGGACTATGTTTCTCAGTGTTCACGCGGTTTCCTTACCCTGTAATTAACGGATTCCCGGCAGGCATTGTCAAGAAAGCTGCGCTTTCATCATTCTGGAAAACAGTCTCCCTCATCCCATGTGACAGAACCATCGAGAGCCGAACTGAAAAGGTGCCGCCCCGGTCAAGTTGCCGGAATGATTTCGATGCCGTTAATCTCCGGATTATCCACGCCAGCCTCGAATGTAATATCGAGTTTGCCATCAGCAATCTCCACGTTAACCGCCTCAACGTAAGCGCGACGTGGTCCGCCCGCTTTCACCCACACATCAAAATCTTTGATCTCGTGCCCTTCCACGTTCATGGAAAAGACGCGTCCTCCCGGGCCTTCAATGCCCGTCCAAGTTTCGGCGAAATGGAGTTTGACCACGTATTTACCGTTCGATAGTGACTGGGAGAAGGAACTCATCCCCCAATGCTCGGTGCGATAAATCGCGGCGTCTTTGGTGTTTTCGATTTTCACATCCGCCTCACGGGCCACAATATCGCCGCCATCAAAACCACGATCCGAGAGCCAGATGTTTCCATTGGAGTCAGTGAAATCGGCGTCCGCGCCGGCATTGATGCGAATCACCGGCTTCGCAGGCGCAGTCGGGGCGGCATGAGCAGGTTTAACGGCCTCTGTTTGATTCACGCAGCATTTCTTTTCTGCGGTCGAGCAGCCGGCAAGAAAGCACGCAGCCAGCATGGACATGAAAAGATTGGACGACGGTTGAATGGACCAGGTTGTTTTGTTCATTTGTTTAATTGTTTGAGTTTTAGTCTAAGGTTTGGATCAAATGCAATCAATCTGTTCGTTGTTTCCTCTCCCATTCACTTCGCCTGATAAACAATCGCGCGGCTGATGATGAGTTTCTTGCCCTTGCTGCGCGGGTCGGCGTCGTCGCGCATGACCAGGCGCAACGTATGTTCGCCCGGCTTCAAACCGTGGATGCGCCACAGGTCGTTGTCGTGCGTCTTCGGCACGATGTAGGCATCAGCGACCAACCCGCTTTTCTCACCATCCACATAAACATCCGCACGTCCGCCGTCTTTGGACAAATCACCAGCCAAAGCCACGCCAGTGCCAGTGAACTTGAGCGTCACTTCGCTGCCCGCGCCTTCGGCTACGCGCGTATCAATTTTATCAGCCCAGATATAACCCACCTTCTCCACCCAGTTGCTGCTCCAGTTCCATGCCGCGTCCTTGACCATCAACACCTGAGTCGGCACGCCGAAATCGCATTGCTCCAGCGGCGGCGCTTGGGGCGATTGTTCGGGAATCACGACTTCGGTTTCGCTCACCTTGCCGCCAGCTTGCTTGATCACTTCCAATGTCCGCATCTCGGAAGACTTCACGATGTCGTTGTAAGAGTAATCGGTGAAACTGAACTTTGTGTCAGCGAGCTTTGCCAGGTCCAACTTGTGTTGCTCAGGGATCTTTGCGTAGCCAATCATCGCGCCCAGCACACCGGCGGCGCTGGAGGGATTGCAGTCCGAATCCTGACCGCATCGTGTCGCGATTTCCATCGTCTGCTGCCAATCACCTTTGCCGTAGAGCAAACCGAACGCGATATATGCCCCGTTCAGTTTCGCATCAATGTTGAACGCGCGAAACGCACCGTCGGGACAAGGATCGTTCTTGTCCCATTTCTCCTCCACCTGCTGCCAGACCTTGCGCCAGTCGTTCGGTTCTTTGGCTGACCACGCGAGCAGATCGCTCACGAGCTTTGCGTAGGGGCTCTCGGCAGGAATGCACGCCAGACCCGCTGCCACAACTTTGCGCGGGTCGCTCTCGAAGTAAGCCGCTGAATACATGCCGCAAACAAACATCCCACCGTAGAGCCCGTCGCCATGATTCATCACGCGACCCACGCGGTCACAGTATTGATTCGAAACCTGCGGCAGACCCGGACACATGATGCCGATGAAGTCCGCCTCGATCTGAAAATCAATGTCGTCCGCGTGGATGTTGTAACGCGGGTGGCCGGACAACGGCGCGGCGATGCCACGATTAAGATTACGCCGTGCGCCCGCGTTGGCGTGCCAGAGTTCGTATTTGGAATTCTTGAACGCTTCACCGTAATCGGCGGTGGTGGCGTCCAGACCGATGGTGTCCATCACGCGCGCGAACGTCATCTCGACATATAGATCGTCCTGCGTGATGGCATTTTTGAGCGGTTCACCCTTGATGTCGCCTTCAATAATTTTACCGAGCGCCTTGAATTCGGTGGGTGCGCCGTAAGCCACGCCGATCATCTGCCCCGCCCACGCGCCACGAATCTTGTCCCGGAGAACCTCGCGTGAAATCGTGCGCGGCCCGGCGTCTGCGAAGCTAATCTGTGCGACGAGACAAACAACGGCGGCGAACATCGCAAGCGAGCGCGTCATGCTTGAGGTTAACTTGGAGGGCGATTGCTTTTTCATATCGGTAGGTTGATAGCGACGCGTGGTTCACTTGGCTGGCGACAACAGCAGTCTGGCTGCAACAGGGAAATGATCGCTGGGAAACTGGCCATCGCGTGAGAAGGTGGACATCTCGGCGCGCTCCACCGTCACCTCGCCACGCGTAAGAATCCAGTCAATGCGCGCGCCATTCGGCACGGCGGCTTTGAAATCGTTGAACGTGCCCACACCCTCGCCGAGTCGCTCTGGTGCGGCCAGCCACGCGTCGGTGAAAAACTTTTCAGCGGTCAATATCTCGTATGCCTTGTTCGATTCGGCAGCAGCATTGAAGTCACCGATCAGCACCACGGGCAGTTTTGTGTTCAGCGCGGCGACGCGTTTGCGGACCAGTTCCGCGCTCTTTTCGCGGGCCGCCTGGATTTGGTGGTCGAAGTGCGTGTTGAACAGAAAAAAATCACCACCAGTCATGCGGTCGTGGAATTTCACCCAGGTGACCATGCGACGATTTGAGTTGCCCCACGTGGTCGAATTCATCACCTCGGGTGTATCCGAAAGCCAGAAGTGATCGTATGCCAGCGGCTCCAACCGCGCTTTGCGGTAAAACACCGCCATGAACTCGCCACGACTTCCGCCCTCGCGGCCGAGACCAATCCAGTCGAACTCCGGCAGGTCGGCGGCGAGGTCTTTGAGTTGGGAATACACACCTTCCTGCGTGCCCATCACGTCCGGCGCGATCTTCTGGATGAGTTCGCGCATCAGCGGACGCCGCTGCGGCCATGCGTTCGGCGGTTTCGGACTGGCGTAACGCAGGTTGTATGTCATCACGGTAAGAGATGGCAATGACGAGTTGGTTGGATTCTCAGCACGGCATAACCCCGCGATGCAACACAGCGCGCCCGAAATGAATACTATAGATTTATTTTTCATAATTGGATTGGTATTGAATCCGTTCAGTAACTCAATCCGAAACCGCAACGATATTCATATTCACTCCCTCAATGTACTGGACTTAAACCTCTATAAGCCTTCAACGCGATAAAACTCACCCACGGTGTTGGTGGGCGAATAATTGAAACGATAGTTGCCGCCGCCCAACACCACGGGCACAAGGCTGGGAATGGGGAAATACGGCCCCGCGATGTTCGTTGCGCGGCGCAGTTGAAACGACGACCACGGGCCGAGATTCTGGAAGTTGATTTCAAGATGAACGCCCGGCGGCGTCTGCTTGATGGAAGTGATCGTAAGCAGATTGGTCGGTTGAATCATCAAATCGCCGAGGCTCTGACCGATCTGACCCCCGTTGTAAATGTTTTGAATCTCCGTCTGCGTCAGCGCGCGTTTCCAAATCGCGAAGTCATCCACCATGCCGGAGAAACCATTCCCACCCGTCGGACCTTCGCGGCCAATCGAAGCGACCTGACCCGTCTTCACGTTGGCGGTCAATCCAGTTCCTGGCGTACTGTCGTTGCCAATGTGCGTGTCCATCAGCGCGCCGTTGAGATAGATCGTCGCGCGGCCGGCGTTGCCGGCGTTGCCGTTGTAAACGGCGGCGAGGTGCAGCCACTGGCCGGTTTGCAGGAATGCGGCGGCGATGCCGGGTCGCGCGGCGTGACCGGCGGTGTCGGTGATTTTGAAACGCAATTCATTGTTCACCTTGTCGAGATAAAGCACGTAGCAGTCGGTCGTGGAATCGAAGATCGCGCCGAAGCTCCCTGCCAGTTGCGCGGGAAGTTGCTCCAACTTCACCCAGGTCGAGAAGGACAACTCGTTCGTGTTGATGTTGAAGTTGGCGTTGCTGAGAATGTTCGCGTAGGCGTTCAAGCCGGCCAGTTGCAGGCTGCCGCCGAGCTTGGCGTTGCTGCCGCTGATCCAGTGCGAGAGGCCGTCGGGGCGCACGAACGTGGCGTAATTGGTGGATTTGCTGTCGGTCACAACGGTGGCGAACGTGTTGGCAAGGCCGTCATCCATCTTCCAATACGCAATGAGACGGTCGCCGAGGTAAGTCGGCGCGGGCGGTGGATTGGTGATGATCACAATCGGAGGCGGAACGCCGCGCACCGTCCACGGATCATCGGAGACAATGCCGTCCACACCCATATTGATGAAGTTCGTGATCTCCGCACCGCTGTTGATCGTCCAGACATACAGCTTCAAATCCATGCTATGCGCGAGATTGAGTTCGTTGGTGGTGACGTTCGCGCCCGCCCATGAAACGAGGCGCGCTCCGGCGTTGGTGATGCTGATCAAACTCGCGGCGGTCATCGTGCCGCTGCCAAGTGCGCAAAGTTTAAGATTTGGTTCAAGCGCGTGAACCTGCGAGAGAAAGTTCCAATCGAAGGATTGAAAGATGATGTTCGTCACCACGTTGAGGCGTTGAAACTCCGCCACGTAAGCCGCCGCCCCGCCGGCCTTCGCTTCGATGAAAGGAATCGAATAAGGCAGCGTATTTGTGATCATTTCTTCCATGGTCGGAATGCGCTCGCCGATGTACTTGGCGGAAAACCACGAGCCGGCGTCGTACGACTTCAACTGCGCCAGCGTCTGCGACACAATTGCGCCTGTGCCGTCCGTGGTGCGATCCACCGTGAGGTCGTGCATGATGACGAATTTGCCGTCGCTCGTGATCTGCGAGTCCGTTTCCATCAGATCGGTGATGGCGCGTGAATTGGTGAAGGCGGCGATGGTGTTTTCCGGCGCGTAAAGCGACCCGCCACGATGAGCGATGCTGAGAACCGCCGCGCCAGACGACAAGGTTGCTTCTGTCAAAGCAAAGACGAGCATCCAGCGGTAGAAAAGGCCGTGCGACACAGATAATTCTTAACGCACTAAGTTGTTGAGGTCAAAACTTATCTTGGCTACGATTGGGCGTGAACAAGATTCAGAAACAAAAATATCAATGCCGGGAAAAAATGCCTTTTATTTCGCGCCAACGATTCGACAAATCCGTACCCGCGCCGAACGCGCTTTGCTGGCTCTGCATTTCATTGCTTCTCATAGGTGCGGCAAGTTGCACCACAATAAACCCGGGCAAGTGGCAATTGGTCTGGCAAGACGAGTTCAATAGCAACGACGTTGACCCAGCCAGATGGGAGTTTGAAGTGAACGCAAACGGCGGCGGAAACAACGAACTGCAATACTACGTGACAAATAACGCCAGCGTGAAAGACGGCTCACTCGTCATCGAAGCGCGCAAAGAAAAATATACAGGCCCGGAAGGCACGCGCCAATTTACATCCTCACGAATGCGCACCAAAGATCTGGGCGATTGGAAATATGGCCGGTTTGAAATGAGAGCCAAGCTCCCGAAGGGTCAGGGTTATTGGCCCGCATTCTGGATGCTGCCAACGGATGAAATTTACGGCGGCTGGCCGCACAGCGGGGAGATTGACATCATGGAAATCGTCGGCCACAAACCCGGCACGCTTCACGGCACGCTGCATTACGCAAATCCAGAAAGAAACCACACATTCCGAGGCACCAACACAACGCTCGTAACCGGCACGTTTGCAAATGCATTTCATGTGTTCACTTTGGATTGGGAAACCAACTCGATAAGCTGGTATCTCGACAATCAACTCTACCAGACTCAAACCAACTGGACGTCAGGCACGAATGTTTTCCCCGCGCCGTTCGATCAGCGTTTTCATCTCATCCTGAATCTCGCTGTCGGTGGTAACTGGCCCGGCAACCCGAACACGAATACGATCTTCCCTCAAGCCATGATCGTTGACTACGTGAGGGTTTACCAAAAGAAGTAAGCGACGAAAACAGCCTCGTCGGCGAGACAGCCTTCGAAGCGTTTACGTGTAACCGAAGTCCTTTACAAATCGTTCCAGCGAAGCCAACCCAGGCTCCAGCCAGCGGGCGTAATTCTTCCAGCGTCCGATGGGACGACGATTGATCGGTTGTGCGACGTCAAGGTAGGTGGGGCTATGCACGGTCTTCGTGGCCAGGCGCTCGCGATAGCCGAGCACAGACTCCTCCCAAGGCAGGTTGAGAAATGCGAGAGAGCGGCGCGAAGCGGTTGGCAAATCATCCACGACATCCTCATATCGGACCTGCAGCCAGGAAGAGGCGTCAAGTCGTTCACGTAGCCGCAACCACATTCCCATGTCCAGCGCGTAACGCTTGACTGTGGATTCCCATGTGAGGAAAGAAACACTCGCTGGATTGAGAGGCAGATACTGAAAGTAGCAACTGACGATGACATCGCGCGGGTCGCGCAACGCGATGAGAAATTGCGTTTCGGGGAAGAGTCGCACGATGGCCGGGATGAACAAGGTGTGCGTCGGGTTCTTGTCAATGTGAACGCGGTCGCCGATGGGTTCATTCAACGCCTCCTCCATCGCGCTCAAGTAACGCCGGCGCAGGGATTGGATTTTTGCCACCGGGATGCGATTGAACGCCTCGACAGTTGGCGGATTGTTTTCGTGCGATTCCTTCCACGATGAATCGAGAATATCGCGACTGAAAACCTGGCGCTCTTCGCTGCTGATGACTCCGGAATGAGCGTCCAGAACATTCTCCAACAAGGTTGTTCCTGAGCGCGGGAAGCTCGTCAACTGCGACACGCGAACCGGATCACCCAACTCATTCGACGGCTCCCGCCAGCGGCGAAGATCTTCGGCGGTCACGGCTTCGCAAAAGCGCTTGAGGTTTCCCAGCACAATGTCGGAATGATGTTGGAAGACCTGGGCATGGGCGAGTTGGATGTCTTTGCAGCGCGCCATCAGGTCCACGGCTTGTTCGTAGTCACCTTCCTTGTCGGCTATGTCCGCGAGCGCTGCCCACGCTTGGGCGCGGGAGATCAAGTGGACCCGGGGATGTTCCGCGAGTCGGCGGAAGAGAGCTTTGGCCTGACCGATTTCACGGCGGCGGCGCAACAAACGGGCTTGGAGCAACGAAGCTTCGTAGTAGGCCGAGTTGAGTTTTAGCACCCGGGCCACTGCAACTTCCGCATCTTCCACGCGATGGCGGCGCTCGTAGAGCACGGCCAATTCAAAATGGGCGTCCGCGTGGCGACGGCCCGCGGCAGCGACGTATTTCTCGAAGCACTCAATCGCCAGTTCCTCCCGGTGAATCATCCGAAAAGATTGGCCGAGCATGAAAGGCAGATCCGACCGTTCTGCGGCGACGGTGCGAAGACGATCGAGATATTCCTCGGCGCGCTTGATTTCGTGGCGGTGTCCCAAGGCCCGGGCGGTGTCCACAAGCGCCGCCACGTTTTGTGGATGCCGATCGGCGGTCTCCACGAAAAGATTCACCGCAGCGTCGAAACGATTCGCGATCCAAAGAGCACGCGCCCGTTGGAGTTCAGGTAAATCTTTTTGGTCCTTCTTGCTCACGACAACCAGCAATTGGTAACAGGCACATGCCCGCAAATAAAACAAAAACGGCCTCCGCTCAGGCAGAGGCCGCAAATGCTTTCGTGATCGGAATACTTTGTCAACGACGACGACGCGCCCACGCCGCCAAACCGCCGCCAAGGGCCAATAGCCCTACAGAGCTCGGCTCAGGCACCCCGGTAATGGAGACGTTGACGTTGTCCATGTAGCCGTCAATGGCTGTACCAACAGCCGTCTTGACTGCAATCACCTGAATGGTTGCGGATCGTGCGCCCGAAGGAATGATTCCTGCCAGGGAATCGGCAGCCCAGTCGCGCATGTCCGTATAATCTGGATCACCATAGCCGCTGATACCCAAGCCCAAACCGCTCGCAAACACTGAACCGCCAATCGTCAGCAATGACCCAAGCGGGCTGCTGCTGGAATCGAGAAACTGAAGAGTAAGTGTTGAGTGGTCGCCCTGTACCCGATAAGTGCTGAACTGGGCGTAAAGGTTGTAACTAACCAACCCACCGTCAATCTGCCCTCCAGTAATTCCGCCGACGAGGAGACTGAGTGGGGAACCTGTGGCCGTGAAAAAGTTGGTGGACGGCGAATTGACGATTCCCGCCCCTCCCTTCATGTATTGAAGCCCCCCGGCAGGTACCAGTAGGTTGGGCATAGTGTAAGTTGCAGAATAGTTGTAAGTCCCCGCACCAAATGCATTGACTCCCCCTTCAAAGTTTTCAGAAAGTAGCGTGACCGCTTGGGCACTACCTACGAACGAGAATGAGCCAGCGAGAATTGCCAGCCCTGAACATACCGGTATTAAACGACTTCTTTTCATATTTAAGTCACTGTTGTTACTGAGTTGATGTTTTTACTTTTTGTCTGATTGAACCCACCAAAACAACAGAATCTTCATTCATTCGCGTTCTGAGGCGGGTTGTAATGGGGAGCATGTTAACAGTTTTAGCATGGAATGCTACCCCCTTTTTAGGGGAGGTCGGATTTTTACAAGAACGGGATCACTTGGGGATTTGCATCACAGAAAGCAAGGTTTGCGTCCGCGACAAAATCGCCTGATGGAAAACAGTGACACTGTGGGTCACTTCTGGAAATATTTCATCACTGCCTCCGTCCGTGAATGGACGCCGAGCTTTTCGAAAATGCTTTTGACGTGAGTATGCACCGTCCATGAACTGATGGAGAGAAACGTGGCGATGGCCTTGTCCCCCAGGCCGCGCTGTAAACCTATAAGCACCTCGCGCTCGCGCTGCGTCAGTTCAGGAAAGGTTTCTTCGGCAGCTGCGCGAAAGCCAAACAAGGTTTGAACATGGCTGCGAATTTGGGACTCGACCGAATCGCGATTCGTATTGTGCGTCTGCCACAGACCTGAAATCGGCTCCAACAGCTTATTCGATCGTCGCCGCCTGTAATAATATCCGCCATCAGCTCCAGTGACCGATATCCAAGCCTCGTCACTGTCCCTGTAAATTCCAAAAGGCAGGCCGATCAAATCAGGAAACTTGGACAAAAATTGTTGTGTCACTTGTTCACCAACTGAGCCGCAAGCCGGGTCGTTTAACAGCGCCAGATCGGGACGCATCTGGGCGACAGCCTTAAAAAAAGATGCGGACGAATCGCACGCCGTCACACACTCATAACCGGGGTACGTATTGAGCCAGTTGACCAGTCCCCAGCGAACCCGTTCATCGGTCTCCAACAAGGCTACACGCACGCGTTGTGGTGTGAGGCGGCGCGATTTCGGAGGCGGGCGCAATGCGGTGAACAAGGTTGCGTAAGTGCAGGTCAGCGGATTGGGCAGCCAGAAGATGGCGAGGGTGAACTCGCGCACGAACCGCGCTCCGGCCCTCCACCCCGAACGCGCCACCGCGCTCCGGATGGTCTCCGCCTTTCCCTCCGCTACTTCACGCTGGTTTACGGATAACGGAAAGAATGCATATTGCCCGGCGTGTTCGATCCGCGCAGAAAGTTCGTCAGCAACTTTCGTTCGTAGATCGTTCACATACTTGCGCCGCACAATGCTTGCTGAACAACTGGTTGATTCCCGTTCGCCTCGTCGGCTTCCCTTGGTGCTTTTCATGCGACCCACCCAGCATCAGCGAAGCATTGTTAGTGCGTCAACATGAATTCCTGCCATCATAGAAACTCAAATGAACATAATAATCGCATAGAATAGGACAAAAATCGCTTCACGCGTCATCTCACCTAAACAGGCGATACCCAGCGTTACCGCCTCGTGCTAACAATTTACGCATACCGTCGGCTCTTGCTCATTTGTTTGTGAAACAGGAGACGACAAACCCAAAACCAACACAGAAAGTAGTTATGAAAAGAAACCTCACATGCCTCGCGGTCACCCTGATCCTCAGCCTCGGAGTCTCCGCGCACGCCAATATCACCGGCCAATGGGACTTCAATAGCGGAGATACCTCTGCCACAGTCGGCACCGCCTTGGGCGATTTTGGCGGCACCACGTTGGCCGCGACAACCTTCACCACGGCGACGATCGGGGGCAGTTCCGCCAACGTCATGAGTTTTCCGGCGACCACACCCACCCAAGGGTACATCATGACCCACGGAATCGCGCCCAACGGCGGCGGCCTCTTCGTGAACCAGTACACACTGATTATGGACATCATGTTCCCCTCGACCAGTTCCGGCGTATATCGCGGCCTTTGGCAAACCAGCCCCGCGAATGCCAACGATGGAGATTTATTCGTCAATCCTGGCAACGGCATTGGCATCTCCAGTTCGTATCAAGGTGCCATCCTGGCGGACACCTGGCACCGCGTGGCCTTTGTTTTCGACCTTACATTGGCTGCGAACCGATTGAACAAATACATAGACGGAGCCTTGGTTGGGTCGCAGAACCTCTCGGCCGGTGTGGACGGTCGTTGGGCCTTGGATTCGACAGCGCTGATATTCACTGACGACGATGGCGAGACGGCAGCGGGTTTCGTGAATAGCATCCAAATCCATGACGTGGCGCTTTCCGCCAATGACATTGGATTGTTGGGCGGAGCGACCGCCGCAGGAATCCCTGTCGTGCCAGAACCAACCTCCGGACTTCTTTTAATGGCGGGCATGGCCTTGCTTGGCGCAAGAAAATTCGGCTGGCGCAAATAATCGCAATAGACAGCGAGAAACATGTTCAACAGACCCACGATATGAAGCGAACACTAAACTGCCTTTCTCTCTCACTTGTTCTTAGCTTGACCGCTCCATCTGCGCGCGCAGAAATCGGCCAATGGGATTTCAACTCCAGCAATCTGACCGCAACGGCTGGGGCCAATCTCGGGGCCATCGAATACTACGATGGTCCTGGCGGTGCCACAGAGACAGGGACGGTTTTTGGCACCACCACGGCATTTGGCATTCCGAACATCAATGGTACTCCCGCAACCGTGATGGCTTTCCCGGCTTGCAATCCGTCAATGGGCTACAACATGCCCACGCCAACTGTGGCGAACGGGACCAATGCGCCAATCTTCGTCAATAGCTGGTCACTTGTCATGGACCTGCTTTACACCGGTTCATCGGCAAGTGCATGGCGTGGTTTAATCCAGATTGATGCATCAGGCGATGCTGATTTGTTTGCCAATCCGTCTGGAGGAATAGGAATCACCTCACAGTACAGTGGCCAACTTCTGTCGAACACATGGCATCGCGTGGGCTTTACCTTTGATCTCACCAACGCCGTATTGAACAAGTACATTGATGGCACGTTGGTCGGCAGTCAGGCGTACACGGGACAGGACGGGCGTTTTGCGCTCTCCACCGGTGGCTTCGCCGTGTTGTTCACGGACGACGACAATGAAACCGCTGCCGGTTACGTCAACAGCATCCAGCTCCGCGATACCGTTTTGAGCGTGGGGCAAATGGCCGCGCTGGGCGGACCTTCTGCTGCGGGCATCCCGACCACCATCACCGTCGTGCCGAGCACCATCACTTCGCGCTTTCCAGCCAGCGGTGCCGTAAACGCTCCTCCTCTTCCAACGATTGTGGTGGTGATCAATGACGGCACCACCACTCTCAACACAAGTTCAGTCAAGCTGTCCCTGGATGGCGTTGATCTTGCGACGGGGGTCAGTGTGGTTGGAGACGTCAACACTGTCACTGCGACAGTGACCAACGTCCTGGCGAAACTTTCCACCCACACCGCCTCGGTACGGTTTGCTGACAACGTGAACGGAAGCCAGACCAACACATGGACCTTCACCGTGGCCAACTACCAGGACATCACCCTGCCCACGCCGATCTACCTCGAAACCTTCGATGGCCTTGCGGAGGGTGCGCTCCCGGTCGGTTGGTCGGTGGCCAACAGCACAGATTCGATTACTCATGGCCTCAACCTGGCTGACTTTACATCCGACAGCTATCTGAATTGGGTCGTGATCACCAGCAACCGCCTCGCCACAGGAGGTGCGAATTATGTAACCTCCGTGCCGATTCTGGTGAACGGAGCAACCTACAATCTGATTTCCAACAACGTCATCCATGCGAACTCAGATAAACGCGGCGGCAACCAGGTACAATATCTTTTCACTGCCGACTACAACCTGACCGGACGGACCAACGTCCATCTCGTTTACAACTCGATCTTCCGGCAAAACGCAGACAGCAGCGCCTCGGTGGAATACTCGATTGATGGCGGTGCGAATTGGCTGCCTTTGCTGTATCTGATCGAGAACAGCGATGTGATCCGCAATCCCGATTTCAGTGTGGATGCCGAAACGACTCTTAACACCGCACGCGTGGATCAAGCTTTGGGATCGTCGTATGGTAGTTTCATCGGTGCGCCGGTCACCGCCGCACTCGCTCCTTACATCCGGGCCATGCCCACTGACGATCTTTCCGGCAAGCGCGTGGAAATGTTCCGCTGTCCTGCCGCAGATGGCCAGGCTGCGGTACGCTTCCGCTTTGCACAAACGGGCACGGGCAGTTGGTATTTCGGCATGGACAATTTCGGTCTCTACTCCCTCACGACACCTCCGACAATCGTCAGCGTATCGCCGGCAACACGGGCCGACGCAGTGGGCATGACGGGCACAGGACCATATTTTTCCGTCACCGCCTCTGGTCCCGAACCGTTCAGCTACCAGTGGTATCGCAACGGCGCGCTGCTCCCGGGAAAAACAGTTTCCCAACTTGGCCTCTCCAACGGCCAATTGACCAATGCTGGCAACTACACCGTCGTTGTGAGCAACGGCAACGGGTCCGTTACGAGTTCTCCTCCGGTTACGGTCACGGTCGGTTCCTCCACGCCGAGCATCACCGGACAGTGGGATTTTAATCAGGGAGATTTGAGCGCCGACTACGGCCAGGCTCTCGCCTACTCCAGCGCTCAAGTCCAAGCCGCCACCACGTTTAACACCACGACCGCGTTTGGCATCGGCGATATCGCGGGCCAGCCGGCCAAGGTATTACGCTGGGTGCCGACTACGGGTTTTGGCGGCGGCTATGTCATGACCCACAGCATCGCTCCCAACGGCGGCGGCGCGAAAGTAAATCAATACACCGTGATCATAGATTTAATGTATCCGATCACCTCAGGCTTTAAGTCGCTCTGGCAGACGGGTGCGCCAGGCGATGCCGATGGTGATGTGTTCCTCAATGGCGGCGGCATGGGCATCAGCTCGGTGTATGGCGGCGCGCTGACCGCCAACGAGTGGCATCGCGTTGTTTTCTCGCTCGACCTGACACAGCGCGAACTCGGCAAATACATTGATGGCGTGAATGTGGTCACCGGCCAGGTCGGAGCCACGCCGTTTGGCCCCCATGAAGCCCAATACCTCTCCGCAGCCACCACAGCCCTTGCAGGCGGCGGGGTGGATCTCCGTTGGTCGCTCAATTCAACTGCGCAACTTCTGGGAGACGATGGCAACGAAGTCAAAGAGGTTTATGTGAGCAGCGTGCAAATCCGCAATGGTCGGATGTCTGACGCCGCCATCGCCGCAATGGGCGCACCCACAGCCGGCAAGATTCCCGGACTGATCAAGGCCACCAGTTCCGGTGGGAACGTCGTGATTGATTGGACCGGCTCGGTTCTCGAAAGCGCTCCGAGCTTGACGGGGCCATGGACAGTCGTTCCTGGAGCCGCACACCCACACACGGTCGTGGCACCGACTGGGAATGTGTACTTCAAGGCGGCACAGCAGTAAGGACTGCGGGCAATCAGCGGCGGGCTTTGGCCTTGCCGGTTGCAGACACCCAAAGCCCGCCTCGCGCCAAACCATCAACCCG
>JABFSR010000124.1 GCA_013140495.1 Verrucomicrobiota bacterium | reverse complement strand
TATAGCTTGGCGTGCGGCCGATGATTTCCACGGCGTGCTTGTATTCTTCCGGCGTGAGGTTGTGTTTGGCAACCAACTCTGGGGTGATGGCGGGTTCGGTCATGGAAAAAATAAACTTATAAAATTTACGGGAAAAAATTCTTTAACCGCGAACCACGCGAAATACGCGAACAAATTTGCAAAAATCCCTTTTCGCGTATTTGGTGTATTTCGCGGTTATGATTTCTGGTCTTTGTTTTCATAGCGTCCACGTTCAGCAACAATGCGTTCAACCTGCGCCTTCGGATAATGACCGAAGTTCACCAGTAATCCCAATTTGAGTCCGGTGGCTTTGAGATAATTCTGAACCTGCGCCCGATGCTCGTCCGTCAGTTCGGTCACAGCTTTCAATTCCATCACAATTTTTTCGTGACAGATAAAGTCCGGCTCGTAAGTCGAGCGCAAAGGGCAGCCTTTGTATTCCAGTGCGAGTGGTTTCTTAGGCACATACGGAATTCCTTGCAGTCGTAATTCGATTTCCATGCACTCCTGATAAACCGCTTCGAGAAATCCGCAGCCCTTCTCGCGATAGACCTCGAAGCACACGCCGACAATCTTGTAGCTTTCTTCTTTGTAAAGAATCTCGGTGCTCATGCGTTTAGCGCTTGCAAATCAATCAATATGCTTACGAATAATTCTGTCGGCCAAAACTGGCCAAGATTCTTCTGCGTTTACATCAAACACAAATGGATTCAAAACCGTGCCGGGCATGTCATCAATAATGATGTCCGGCTTCGCGGAGAATCCTTCAAACATTTCAGTCAAATGATACAGGCTCGCAATTTTGCGGGCGTAATCTGCGCCATTGGTTGACCAAAGAAAAAGGTGGCAGCCTTTGTCTTTCAATTTTGTCAGTGCTTCTGTTGCACCTGCCAACAAGTTTCTGTTTGCGTCAACCAACGTCAAATCAACGTCCACGAAAATGTTAGCGTTTTTCATTCAAAAAATAGAAGTTCAAAATAGAACTTCGCGCAGCCTTTGGAAATCAAAAACCAAAAACAACTGGGTTGCCGCTGCGCTCGTTTAATCCCAAAGGGATTAAATCATCCAGCCCAGGGTTGCGAGGAACGAGCTACCCTGGGAAAACGCCACAAACAATTTCAACCCTGAAAGGGTTGAATCAAATCCGTCCATCGCGCATCCTCACTCCATGCCTCAATCACTCGCAAAGATTTTGGTTCACACGGTTTTCTCGACAAAAGACCGCCGCCCATTCCTGCGCGACAAATCCCTGCGCGAAGAATTGCACCGCTATCTCGGCGGCATTTTGACCAACCTCGATTGCCAGCCGATCATCATCGGCGGCGTGGCGGATCACGTTCACATTCTCTCAACGCTGTTACGCACCGGCACGGCGGCGGAAATGGTCAAAGAAGTCAAACGCGGCTCGTCGCTCTGGCTGAAAACCAAAAGCCCCGACCTGCGCGATTTCGCGTGGCAGAATGGCTACGGCATTTTCTCGATTGACTATTCGCAGGTCGAGGAGGTGCGAAAATACATTGCCGGACAGGAGGAACACCACCGCATGATTTCATTTCAGGACGAGTTTCGGAAATTTTTAGAACGCTACGACGTGGAATATGACGAGCGATATGTGTGGGATTGATTCAACCCTTTCAGAGTTGATGATTTTGTGACGCCAACCCAGGGTAGCTCGTTCCTCGCAACCCTGGGCTGAATGATTTGAATCCCGTTGGGATTCAAGAGGCGTGAATCAAACCTTCCAGCGGACGACATTTTCCGCCTTTATGAATCATGGCATGACAATTTGCGCATACGATTACCAAATCGTCCAAACTGGTTAGTGACGGAGAATTCCTGTCGCCAATTGGCTTCAAATGGTGAACATGAGCGAAATCTTTTCCGAGTTCGCCATAAACTTTTTCAAAATCGAAACCACAGCCAGGAACTTCACAAACCAAACGGCCATTATTTTTCGTCTTTGTCTGTTTGAGTTTTGCGTCGCGCAACTTTTGTTCCCGTTTCCGATGCCGAATCAGAGCGATTCTTTCTTCACCTTCAAAAGCCGAAATTTCGTCATCAACAAAAACGTCACCAAGACTCGAAACTCCAATATGTTTAGCCCACAGGCTTTCGAGTTCGCTGACGATGTGCGTCGGAATTTTGATTCCTGACGATTGAGGCGTCCAACTTTTCTCGCCGATATTCCAACGGGGCAGCTTGTTGATTGAAAGCGGAACATCAATCGTCGGATTGAGAATCCGCTCCCATTCGCACATTACAAACAAGCCCTTCTTTCCATCCGCCTGCTTTTGCACATCCCAATGCGTGTCAAAATAAGGTGGCTTGACCACCCAGCCCGAACCAACAATTCCCTTCGGTTCAACACCCAAACGAATCAGAAACACACGGTCGCCAATTTCAATTTGCTTTGTGTTTCCGCAACTCCATCTACCAATCACAGTTTTGCCGGCAGCGGTTGCATTCGCCTGCCTCGGCATTTCAGGTTCAGGCGAACGATTCGGATTCCACGTCAGCAAATAGGTCTTCATCGCTCAAACCGGAATTTTTCACGCCGCTTGCGCGACGGTTTTGTTTTTGAGCGCGGCGAAGAGGCTTTCAAAAATCCATTTGCCGTCGTCGCTGCCGAGCAGCGATTCGCAGGCACGCTCGGGATGCGGCATCAGGCCGGCCACGTTGCGCTTCTCGTTGCAGATGCCGGCGATGTTTTGCAGCGCGCCGTTGGGATTCGCAGTGTCGGTCAGGTTTCCGCTGGCGTCGCAGTATTGCCACAAGATTTGATTGTTGGCCTTGAGCTTCGCGAGCGTTTCTTCGTCGGCAAAATAGCAGCCTTCGCCATGGGCGATGGGCACGCGGAGGATTTTTCCCGATGGAATCTGGCTGGTGAACGGCGAGTCGTTCGTGGCGGTTTTCAGGAAAATATTTTCGCAGTGGAATTGCAGATCGCGGTTACGGATGAGCGCGCCGGGCAGCAGTCCCGCTTCGGTGAGGACTTGAAAGCCGTTGCAGATGCCGAGCACGAGGCCGCCGTTGTCGGCGAATTGTTTCACGGCCTGCATCACGGGACTGAACCGCGCAATCGCGCCGCAGCGCAGATAATCGCCGTAGCTGAAGCCACCGGGCACGATGACGCAATCGGTATCGCCGAGCGAGGCATCCTTGTGCCAGACGAGCCGCGCGGAATGGCCGAGCAGCCGGACGGCGTGGACGGCGTCCTGGTCGCAGTTGCTGGCGGGAAATTGTAAAACTGAAAAGTTCATAGTCAGTGGTCCGTAGTCAGTAGCAAAGTGGTCGCGCGCTCTAGGCTACGGACCACGGACTACTGACTAAGGACAATTCATTCAATCTCCAGTTTGTAATCCTCAATCACCGGGTTGCTCAACAGCTTGTGCGCCGCGTCGTTGATGGCCTTGGTCGCCGCCGCCTTGTCGGTGCCGGGGGCGAGGTCGATCTCGATGTATTTGCCGATGTGGACGCCGGTGACGCCGGTGTAGCCCATGTGTTCGAGGGCGGTCTGGACGGTTTTGCCCTGCGGATCGAGCACGGCTTTCTTCGGTGTAATGATGATTTTGGCCTTCATGCGAAACGTAATCGGAAACGGGTGGTTCTCCCGCGAAAAATCGAGCGGCATGGTGGCGAAAGCGGCAGCGCGGCGCGAGGAATTTCTGAGCCCATCTCGCCAAGGTTTGAACTATCGTGACACTTTACCTTGTTGCTGCTTCTTGTTACTCAGACCGGGCAATCCGTTATCAGCATGTGCTATTTCATACCGATACAATCGCTGGGCAGATTCGCCACGGCGACAAGGCTGCGTTTGTTTACCAACGCGAGGCGAAAGGGAATCATCCGACATTTAATACCAGCAACCGGTCTGGCAGTGATTGTTTTTGCCGCACGGATCGCCCTCGCGCACGATGCCGGCTTGAGCACGGTGATCGCGCAGCTATATCCGGACAGACTGGACGCAGTAATTACATTCGCGGTCAAGGATGCCGGGGAACTGAGTGGCCTCGACGCAGACCTGGACGGACAGGTTTCACCAGAGGAATTCAGCGAAGGAAGGGAGAAATTGGGGCGCGCGGTTGCGGACAGCTTCGAAGTTCGGTTCGACGAGATGGCCAGCAACGCGACCAATGTTCAGTGTCAACTCGACCAGAACAACAACGCGGAGGTGCACTTAACCTTTCCGGCAAAAGCGTTCTCAAAGCTGGTATTGAGATCGAAAATGATCGCACTGCTTCCCTTCGGCCACCGACAATATTTCATGCTCCAGAATTCCTCCGTCGTCATGTTGACCGAGGCTTTGCTTAATGCCGAAATGGACACCGTGACCTTGCAGGTGGCTGCCCGGAATGCTGCCCCTTCGTCCGAAGCCGGGACGAATGCACCCCAAGTTTCTTCGGTGCAGGCTGCACCTACACCATTACCATCCATTGAGAGCTCAAGCATGTCCTTCGGGAAATTTGTTTTACTCGGAGTCGAACACATCTGGACCGGTTACGACCATCTGCTGTTTCTGTTCGCGCTTCTTGTGGTAACGCGCAGCTTTCGATCAGCGCTCGTTGTCATCACTGCCTTCACGCTGGCGCACTCGATTACTCTCGCGGTTGCCACGTTCAATCTGGCCCAACTCCAGGCCAAATACACCGAACCACTCATTGCCGCCTCGATCATCTACGTGGGCGTTGAGAATCTTGTGAAGCGCGGTGATCCGCACGGGCGTTGGATGCTCACATTTGCGTTCGGTCTGATCC
>JABFSR010000086.1 GCA_013140495.1 Verrucomicrobiota bacterium | reverse complement strand
TTGGGGCTTTGTTGCGGGTGGGGCTACAAAGATTTCGCTCCTGACGGAGATGGAGTTGGTGGGCCAACGGCCTGGGACATCGCTTGCACTGGCCGAGTTTTGCAGTGGAGATTTCCGGTGCGGTCTTCATTTCGTTTTGGATATCAAACCAGATTCAGGCATTTTGATTGCGTCAACAAACCTTTTACCTACGATATGTTTCCACGCGCTAGCCACATGCACTTACTCCGAATTGCCATAGATGGTGCTCAATCAACTGGGAAGACGACCTTGTGGTCACAATTGCAGGATCGTTATGGCAACCAGTTTTCATTTGTTCCGGAAGCCTCCCGTCACATTGCGAAGCGATTCGCCGTCAATACGGCGACTGACTGGCAGCCATTGCTCGCCAATAAAGATCGGTTGCGAAGTTTCTTTGAGCAAGAAGAGGAGTGGCAGGTTGAACAAGAAATCAAAGTTCCATTCATTGCTGATTCTTCTCTTTTCTTGATTCAGGCGTATAGGATCACCTTCGGGGTGCCAACGAATGATTCTGTCCTAAGCACTGCGAAATACGATTTGGTTTTGTACTGTCCGCCCGTATCAAACTTTGTTGCCGACGGGTTTCGGTTTGAAACACAAAGAGATCGTGTTGACCAAGCCTATCGAGAGATCACCCGAAGTTATTTCAGAGGCCGTTTAGTCGAACTTCCGACCAACGGTGCGCGACTAGAACAAGCCGTTGCAGCAATCGATAAACAGGCAACATGACCAAACCCTCTCAGCCGAGAAACATTCCGGAACATGCTGCTCCATTTTTGAAATGGGCGGGTGGAAAAAGATGGCTCGCAAACACTGTCGCACAATTGCTTCGAAATCCGGGTGGCAATTACATCGAACCATTTCTTGGCGGTGGCGCCGTTTTTTTCGAAATTGAATGCCAGGCGGCTATACTCTCTGACATCAATAAAGAACTTATCAACGCTTACCGCGTGGTCCGAGATCGTACTGACGAACTCGTTAGGCTCCTCTGTTGTTTAGAGATTCGAAAATCTCTTTTTAATAGGATTAGAAGGGAGGGCTGTGTTGATCCTGTAGCACGCGCGGCTCGTCTCCTCTATCTCAACAGAACTGCGTTCAATGGTTTGTATCGTGTAAACCAACGGGGTGAATTCAACGTACCCTTTGGTTGCAAGGCTGGAACTCGACTGGTGGATAGAAATGCTTTGGTTATTTGTTCAGAAATGCTTGGCCGGGCCGTGCTGATGCCCGGAGATTTCAGAAACCCCCTAGTTTTTGCTGGCCCGAACGACAGTGTTTTTCTGGATCCACCATACACGGTAAAGCACAACAACAATGGCTTTCGGCAATACAACGAGACGATTTTTTCTTGGAATGATCAAATCGCCCTAGCCAAAATTGCCAACCGGCTTGCGGCACTTGGAACACGAGTGGTAGTAACAAATGCCTTCCACCATGAGGTGGTGGCGCTCTACTCAAAGAGACTCTTCCAACCGTATGTAGTAAAACGTCCAACAACCATCGCTGCTAACAGGAGCGCGCGGGGCGTTTGTTCGGAGTTGGTTTTACTGTCTGACTCGATTTCCGCAAGTGAAGGCCTCCGCAGATTTGATGTCCCTGTTCTAGTTCCTCTAAGGCATGGCGCTTTTTAGCATGAGTGAGTTTTTGAATATCGCGTCCGAGGTGTTGAGAAGAGTCAGCCATCCAATGAGTGCCAATGCAATTTGGCGGTGGGCCGAAAACGAACAGATGATTCCGGACGACTTCGCTGGCAAGACCCCTACAGCAACTCTAAGGTCGAAACTTTCTGTCCATATTCTCCGCAATGGTGAGTCTTCACCGTTCGTCAGAACGGCATCGGGTAAATTCTATCTGCGAGAGCTGCTCGATTCTAAGTGGAAACCGTACCAAGCAGCGCGATTGGAACCTCCCGGTCGGAACGAACAAGTCTTGGTATTTAAGACCGAGTTGCTTGATCAAGCGGGCCGGTTTCAAGGTATTAAGAAATCGTGTGCGCGATTATATCGCGAGTTGTTGCGCCCCGATAAAATCACCTATCTGCCACGAGTAAATGCCGAGGCAAGGGATGATCACAAACAAATCGTAACTTATGTCATGGTTACTTCGGGTGAGAAGCTTTTGGCATTTAAAAGAGGCAACTATACAAGGACAGACCGATTTTTGCGTGGTTCTCATTGTATTGGTTTCGGCGGGCATGTCGTTAACGCTGATCTCACTTTTTTCAACAACGCTGACAGTGGCGTACGAGACAGCGCGATTAGAGAACTTTCGGAAGAACTGACACTGCCCGAAAGCGACAGGAAACGATTACCTGAACATTTAGAGCTTGTTGGAGCCTTAAACGACGACTCTTCGGCAGTTGGAAGACGGCATTTTGCATTTATCTTTCGCTATGAAGTAGCTTCTCCAGAAGAATGGAAACAGCCACAACGGGGTGAAAAGGCAGTGACTGAGTTACGTTGGCTGGATCCAACTCGTCCAGATTTTGTTATGCCCCAGTTTGAATACTGGTCGCAGCTCTGTTTGCGCGTGTTCTACGCTGGGGCAGTTCGCGCTGAACCTTGGTTTTTTGTGCGCCGTAGAAAAGCTTTTACGAATCTGAACATGCTTTGCATTCTCGGTCCGGTAGCAAGTGGCAAAACCGAAGCGACCCAAGTATTCAAGAATGACTATAATTACAGCGAGGTAAATAGCGGCAGGACTCTTGCGGGGTTGTTGCGGATACCTCCGGTACCGCAAACCCCACGGCTAGAATTTCTGAGCAAAGCACTAAAGTTCATCAAAACTCCAACCGGCCCCGACCGGCTCGCAACTGCAATGTGGGAGAAGGCTAAGGCATTAGGGCAGTCGCGCGTGCTTGTTGATGGCATTAGAAACCGAGCCACTCTGGATGCGCTTCGCCGCGTGGCAGGATCCAGCCGCCTCGCATTGATCTATATCCACACTCCAGCCGACATTGCTTTCGACTTTTACATAGAACGCGAAGGGAAGCCCATATCAATTGAGGAATTTATTCAGATTCGAGAGTCCTCAGTCGAATCCGAGGTGGTGGAAATGATCGAAGATGCAGACGCAGTTCTCTACAATTGGACTGGAAAACCCAACTACAAGCAGACAATCCACGCGATGATTCGCGATACGGGACTGCACATATAAAATTATGGATGGAGGCTATGACTCGGGATACAAGAGTTGCCCCTGCTTTTGGGGCCGAGACCCCGGCAAATTGGTGCGACATCTTGCTAACATTGTTCCCGACTTTTCGGGACTGAGCGTGATTGATGCAGGTTGCGGCGAAGGAAAGAACGCCGCGTTCTTGGCAACGTGCGGCGCGACTGTGCATGCGTTTGACGTTTCCGAAATAGCTATGGACCACGCAAAAAAGCTATGGCGTCCCAGCCTCTCAATCAACTGGACGGTGGCGGACATTACAGAGATTGAAATCACTGAGAATGCGTATGACATAGTAGTCGCGTATGGACTCTTCCACTGTCTTCGGAAACCTGAAACAGTGCGCAAAGTTGTGAGAGAGCTTCAACGCGCAACAAGGCCGAATGGCTATCACGCTATCGTGGCTTTGAATTCGCGGTTTCAAGACCTGCGAGCTGCCCATCCAGAACTATCCCCTTGTTTGTTGGCCCATGGGGATTACTTGAGCTTTTATCAACAGTGGAACCTCATCGTCAAAGAAGATGTTGATTTAACAGAAACGCATCCACATAACAAAATCTCGCACACGCACTCTATCACACGTATCTTGGCACAAAAGGCACCCAGATGATCGTTTGTCCAGATGAGCTCAAGAAGCGGTATCGCGAAGGACGACTAATCCCATTCATTGGGGCTGGCATCTCTCGCTCGGTGAAATGGACGGCGGACGGTGTCGAGAAGCGTGGGCCATCTTGGAAAGATATGGTTGATCAAGCTATTCATGAGCTTGGTTTCGCGGTTCCAGATTTATTACGAGTACGTGGTACTGATTTACAGATTCTTGAGTACTTCCAGATGCGAAATGGAGGGGAGTTTTCAAGACTTACAAATTGGCTGGTTCGAAACATGCATCCTCCAGATGAAGCGTTAAAGAATTCGCTCATCCACCATGAACTAGCTGCCCTAAAGGACTGTCGGCTAATCTACACGACAAATTACGATGATTTTATCGAGAGAAGTTTTGCACTAAACGGTCGCGCTTGCCATGAGGTGGTTATAGAAGACCACATGCAACAAAACCGATCTGAGAGTGAGATCATCAAGTTCCATGGCAGTTGGAACTTTCCGAAAACGATGGTGATCTCAGAGTCCCACTACGAAGAGAGATTAAAGTTGAAAACTTGCTTAGATCACCGATTGCGCAGCGATCTACTTGGCAACGCGGTCCTTTTCATTGGATACAGCTTTCGCGATCCGAATGTTTCATACATTTTTAGACTCATGAAAGACGAATTCGGCCCTTTGCCTCTTTCAGCGGCTGGAAGAAGAGCTTACATCGCAGTGTCCGAGCCTTCAGGTTTTGAGTGCAAACTTTTTCTTGAAAGACAGATCGAAGTCATTCATATCGGGTCTCAGGATCCGGTTGGGGACATTGTAAAACTTCTAACAGAGGTAAGAAGCTATGCCTAAAATGCGAATCGTATATGTGACCAGCAGCTCTTTTAAGGCGGAGGAGAATCGTGTTTTCACCGAACACTGCCAACTTAAGGATGGAACGAAAGTCGGCAATGATTTTCATTTCGAAATCCGTAGTGTCCCTATTAAAGAGGTTCTTGAGGTTGACTTGCGCGTTATGGTCCAAGCTGAAGTTGTAGAGGCTTACAGCCAAACCAGAGTGCCATGTATTGTGGAACATGCTGGCCTGATATTCCCTGATTTAGGTGATTGTTATCCTGGTGGCTTAACCAAGCCGATGTGGAACACGCTCGGAGATCGATTCCTCGCCGAAACTAATTCAGCCGGTCGCCCTGCTATCGCGCGTGCCGTAGTGGCATATTGTGATGGGATGTCAGTGAAGACCTTCGTGGGTGAGACGCGGGGACAACTCGCGAAGACTCCTCGCGGGGATCGGAAATTTTATTGGGACACGGTGTTTGAACCAGATGACACCAGTGGCACGACGAAGGGCCGGACTTACGCTGAGATTGTCGCAGACCCAAAGCTGGGCTTGGTTTACAAAATTGTTGAATTGTCGCAGTCCTCCAAGGCCATGATGCAATTTCTTGAATTTATTCGAATTGCTCCACCATCTTCACTCTGGGAGTAGGTCAATACTGATTTCTATTTGCTTAAGAGTTTCCTCCACCGCCCCAACTGCTTGGCCACTTCCTTCGTGCCGGGGGCGCCGGGGAGATTGCGTTTGGCCATCGCGCGGGTCAGATCAAACACGCCCAGCGCGTCGCGGCCAAAGGTTTGGTCCACGGATTGCAGGTCGGCGAGGGTGAGTTGGTTCAACGCTTTGCCTTCGCCTTCGGCCAGCGCCACTACGGCGCCCACGACGTGATGGGCTTTGCGGAACGGCATTCCCTTTTGCACGAGGTAATCCGCGAGGTCGGTCGCGAGCAGCGCGGGATCGCTCGCGGCGGCGAGGCAGGAGAAGGCGTTCACACTGGTGTGTTGCAGCATGGCGGACATGAGTCGCACGCAGGCGCGCACGGTGTCGGCGGTGTCGAACAGCCGTTCCTTGTCCTCCTGCAAGTCGCGATTGTAGGTCATGGGCAGACCCTTGAGCAGCGTGAGCAGCGCCATGAGGTTGCCAAACACGCGCCCGGTCTTGCCGCGCGTCAACTCGGCCACGTCAGGATTTTTCTTCTGCGGCATGAGCGACGAGCCGGTGGTGTAGGCGTCGGCGATCTTGATGAAGTTGAACTCCGCGCTGGCCCAAAGAATCACGTCCTCCGCGAGGCGCGACAGGTGCATGGCGAGCACCGCACCGGCGGCGCAGAATTCGATGGCGAAATCGCGGTCGCTCACGGCGTCCATGGAATTTTGCGTAAGCTGAACCTTGCCATCGGCGTCCACGAAGCCGAGCAACTTGGCGACGAGCACGCGATCCAGTTTCAAGGTGGAACCGGCAATCGCGCCGCTGCCGAGCGGGCAGACGTTCACGCGCGAGTAACAATCCCAGAGCCGTTCGCAATCGCGTTCGAGCATCTCGACGTAGGCGAGCAGGTGATGCGCGAAATAGACGGGCTGCGCGCGTTGCAGGTGCGTGTAGCCGGGGATGATGACGTCGGCGTTGTGTTCGCCGACGGCGACGAGTGTGCGTTGCAGACCGACGATTTCGCCGAGCAGCGCGGAGATTTCGTCGCGCAGCCAGAGGCGAACGTCGAGGGCGACCTGGTCATTGCGCGAGCGGGCGGTGTGGAGCTTCGCGCCGGCGGGCACGCGTTCGGTCAGCGCGGACTCGATGTTCATGTGGACGTCTTCGAGTTCGGGCCGCCACTTGAATTTGCCCGCGGCAATCTCTTTCCCGATCTGGTCCAGCCCGGCGATGATGGCCTTGGCCTCGGTCTTCGTGAGCACGCCGATCTTTTGCAGCATGGTGGCGTGGGCCATCGAGCCGAGGAGGTCGTGCCGCCAGAGCCGCCAGTCAAAGGAGATGGATTCGGAGAACGCGGCGACATCCGCGCCCGGGCCACTGGTGAACCGGCCACTGCGGGAAACTGGAGATTTTTTCTTCATACGATGTTGGGTGATGTTGGAGTTCACGCTTCAGCGTGTCGGGTGCGCGCGCCCCGGGGGACAAGCTGAAGCTTGAACTCCAACAACGCGGCGAATTTGCGGCGAATGGCAGGCAAAGTCACGCGGGAAACCTTTACTTGGCTTCGGCTGGCGTCGGTTTCGTCAGGGCGGATTTGAGCAGTTCTCTTGGAAAGTCAGATGCTAAACGATCCTTCCCGCCTTCCTTGGCGGTGGTCGCAGCCGGCTCGTCGGAGAATCGAAAGGCGTCAAGACTTCCAACGACCGATGTGTCTGCTTTCAAACCAGCCAACATCGCTTCCCATTGCCCGGCTTGCTTTGTGTTCAGGCTTGCACGCCAAAGACAGTATTCCAGCAGGCTTTCTCCAGTAAGGATGACGCTGCCAAAATGATTCTTCTGGAATGTCGCGTCCGCAGCAGCCCAACTGGCGTAACAGAAGGCAGGCAAGCGAGTGGCTTGTTCTCGGTCGTCCAGGTTCGATTCCCAGAGGACTTGCTTGTGGGCCGCGTCCCACCGGCCATTGGTATGGATTGGTTCTGATGGTAGCGACAGCTTGATCTCCAGATAGTCGTCCCAGTTGAATAAGCGGAATTCAAGCTGTGCCTGGAGCAATTCTTCGAACATCTCTGAAGGTTTTGGCTTTTCGATGTCAGGGTTCGTCAGCCTTTCATCTTCCCATCGCTTGATGCGATTTCTGTAGGCATCAGATGTAACCATGAATTTGTCGAAGGAAGCCTCCATGACATCTTCATCGGCGAGAAAGGCGAACGATGATGGAAACGGTTTGGATAAAGGCAGGCCCATTTTGTCCGCGATGAACCGTTGAACCAACGGACTCAACCCGTGCTTGTCGTTCCGGCTGAAGGCCGCAAACCATTCGGGCAACTGGGCCGCCTTCAAGTAACCGCGCTCATGAGATACTGTCCGAACCTGACGATAAATTCCTCCTGAGCCTTCGGAGTAAAATTGCCGGCCATTCCACCCACCCAGTTATAGAGGCTCAGGTTTTTCAAATCGCGGCGGAAGTCCACATTGAGAAACCGTCGCAGGTTCTCGTATTGTGGTTCCTTTCCCAGTTCCTGCCTGCTCCAGCCAATCAGGAGGTCAGTCAATTGATCAGCAGCTTCGAGTCTCTTTCCAGATGTGGTGGCAAGATCGTCATTCCCGCGGAATCGTTCTGCATACAGCGTCGCCTTGCCTAGCGATGTGGCCAGGTTGGTCCAGCTCCCCGCGCCACCCACGTCCTTCGGCATCGCGCCGGAGAATTCTGATCGGGCAACATATCGTTTGCCTTTCGCTTTGACGCTGCCAGGAGGATAGAGCGCTTTGATGGTTGTGAGTTCGGCTTCTGGAAAATCCTGGTACTTTGGGACGCCATTGGTGTCAGTCCCATCCTCACGATGAAAGGTCAGCAGCCGTTCAAGCGCGTCGCCGTGTGGCGTCAATTCGAGAACATATTTGTTCCGTGGGCAGCCGGTGACCAACGCCACAAGCAGGACGAGGCAAAATGTTAAGAGCCTATTCATTTCTGGCCGGCCCGGAAGCGAACCGTCCGCCGCGTGGACACTGAGATTTCTTCTTCATGTGATGTGCGAACGAATCTGTGGTGAAGCCAAGCCAAAGTCACGCGAGAACGAAGATTGAAAATGTCGGTGACCATGCTTGCCCCATGAGACCAAACCCGCTACACAATGCGCAAAGAACAAAACCATGGCCACCAATCCAGCCGCCATCAAGACCGTCATTGTCGAGAACATGACGAACGAGGAATTTCTCCTGCGCCACGCGCAGCCTGGTTGCGTGGGGTTGTCCGGCGGCGTCACGCTGGTTGACCAGGCCATCCGCCGTGCGGAACGACATCTTGATGAACGCGCGCGCTGGGGCAGTTGGTCACACGCATTCATCTTCGAGGGCGTGCGGCTGGACGCTCATCACTGGGTCATCGAATCCGATCTACAGTTTCTCAGCAAACATATCCAGCTCGGTGTGCAGGAAAATCGCGTGGACAAATACTTTGATGCGAATCTCTACACCACCCTTGCAGTCCTGGATTTCGGATTGAACGACGAGCAGGCAGGCCGTGTTGTCCGGGAAGGATTGGAAATGGTCGCGGGACGGATGCGCTACTCCTTGCGGGAACTGGTCGGCACGCTTGTGGCGTTGCGACATCAGGGATTGCGTGGGCGCGGCAACGTGATGTCCCGCGAGCGCTCACTGTATTGCTCGGCGTTCGTGCAGCATATTTTTCGCAAGGCGGGCATTGATCTTGTGCCGGGTGTGGATGACAAAAACACAACGCCCGAGGACATTTCGCGAACGTCTGTGCCGCACACGTTGTTCGTGCTCAAGCGTGCTTCTGCGCGGACCAAGCTGGAGGAACTGGAGCGGCGCGCGCGTGTTGGCGTCAAGGCGCGACTGCGGTGGTTGAAGAACAAGAAGATTTCCGGAGACTAAGAGGCAACTCAGCCGGACTGTGATTCATCCGTTGGATTGTTTGCGGCTTCCTGCGAAGCGTAATGGACGCCGAGATTGTGCTGGGCAGTCTTGTCGCCCTGGCGGGCGGCGCGGATGAACCATCTCACCGCCTCCGTCATATTTTCCGGCACGCCGCGACCTGTTTGGTAGCACAACCCAAGATTGCATTGCGCGGGAGCAACTTCCTGTTCCGCCGCCGCGCGATACCACCGCACGGCTTCTTCGTAATTTTGCGGGACGACATGGCCCTGTTCGTAGAACACACCAAGATTGAACTGCGCCTGCGGTTCACCCCGTTCGGCTGCTGCGTGATACCACTTCACGGCCTCGGCGTAATTCTGGGGAACACCCTGGCCGGTTTCGTAAAGCATCCCAAGATTGAACTGGGCTGCGGGATCACCCTGTTCGGCGGCTTCGCGGAACCATCGCGCCGCCTCGCCGAATTCCTGAGCCACACCTTGACCGGCCATGAAGCAAAATCCGAGGTAACATTGTGCGACCGGATCGTTCTGTTCAGCGGATCGCCGAAACCACTTCACGGCCTCCTGATAATCCTGCTGGAGACCCTGGCCGGTCTGGTAGGAGACGCCGATATAACATTGGGCCTGCGCGTCACCAGCCTCAGCGGCCTTGCGCATCTCGTCAAACGAGAGCCATGTCTTGCGTTGATTGCTCATTTCGGGAACGTCGCCACCAGCCACGGACGACGCGTTGATGTGCGCAGAATAAGTTTCCAGGCCATGAATACAAGCCGCGAGTTGCGGGGGGCGTGGTTGCTGGCGAACTGCGAAGCCTTCCGCCTCGACTTCGACGTTATCAACACCAACAATCTGACAATGCCGCGTGTGGCGTTGGAGAACGTGACGAAAGATTTTCGCGGGGCGGACGGCAAAACCATCCGCGCCGTTGAAAACGTGTCGTTCACGATCGAAGAGAATGAACTGCTCGCACTCGTTGGCCCATCTGGTTGCGGCAAGAGCACCACGCTCCGATTGATTGCCGGACTTGAGACCGCTGACTCAGGAAATATCCTGCTTGATGGCAAGGCTGCCAACGCTGTGCCTCCAGCTGCGCGCGATGTAGCCATGGTTTTCCAAAGCCACGCGCTCTTTCCTCACATGACCGCGCGGGAAAACATAGCGTTCGGGTTGAAGTTGCGTGGCGTCCATCGGACGGAAATTGCCGGTCGCGTCAGCGAAATGGCCGCGTTACTCCACATCACTGAACTATTGGATCGGCGTCCTGCCGCGCTTTCTGGTGGTGAACGTCAACGCGTGGCACTTGGCCGCGCTTTGATCCGGCGACCTCGCGTGCTTCTTCTGGATGAACCTCTTTCCCAGCTCGACGCACTGTTGCGTGCGCGTCTGCGTGAGGAAATCCTGCGCATCAGGCGCGAGCTTGGCGTGGCGATGCTTCACGTCACACATGATCTGGCCGAGGCGATGGCACTTGGAAACCGCGTCGCCGTCATGAACCACGGTCGCATCGAGCAAATCGGTACACCCCAGGAAATCCGCACCCGGCCCGCGAACGCGTTCATTTCGGAGTTTCTGGGAACAATTCTTGGAGTGACGTGAACTCCGAGGCGGATTAGCGTGTCGCCGATGTCGAACCCCGATTCATCACCCAAGCTTCGCATGGTTGCGCCCGAGACGCCGGATGTCCTCGCACGCCGGTTGGAGCGCGATCAAATCAATGCAAACCGCGAGCGGGAGTTTGGCCTGCAAGGTTCGCTTGCGCCTTTCCGTGTGGGTTCGGTTCGCGCCCTCAACGCCGTGCCCCTCACGCGCGGCCTGGAGGAGGAAATAAAATTCGCCCCGCCATCCGCCCTCGCCGAAATGTTGCGGCGCGATGAACTGGACGCCGCGCTCGTGAGCATCGTCGAGGTTTTGTTCAACGACAGATATGACGTGCTGGATGGAATAGCCGTTGCCTCGCTTGGTGAAGTGAAGAGTGTTTTTCTCGCCCATCGAAAGCCGCTCGAAGAAGCGAAAGAGGTTTTCTGCGACACAGCATCACTGACCAGCGTGACGTTGATGAAAGTGTTGCTGGCTGAACGAGGGCTGAAACCGGAGTTCAAGTCGCTGGTGGACTACGCAACTGCCGCTGAAAAAGATTTCGTCCTGCTCATCGGTGACGCAGCGCTCGATTTTGTGTTTTCAAACCCCAAGCATGAGATTTTTGATCTGGGAGAGGCATGGTCGGAGTTAACAAAACTGCCTTTCGTTTACGCCGTATGGGCGCTGCGACGTGGAGTTCATACGCCTGAACTCCGTCGTCAGCTTCGCGAAGCGCGCGACTTCGGAATTGATACGCTGGATCAGATCATCCGCGACCGGACGGAATACACCGAGGAATTCCGGAAGGATTATTTTGGCTGGCACATCCACTATCACCTCGGCGCGGACGAGAAACGCGGCATCGCGAAGTTTATTGAACTGCTCCGGAAGCACGGGTTTGCACCTTTGTTTGAGCCGAAGTTCGTGGTTTAGTTATCGCGCTTTCCTAGCGCTCCAGTTTGGCCGCCGCTCGTGCGGAAAGAATGCGTTGCGACGGTACAAAGCCCGCGATGAATTCACGATGAAAGTCCGCGAACGATCCAGCAGCAATCGCATCTCGCGCATCTTCCATGACCTTTATGTACATGTGGGAGTTGTGAACGCTCAACATGCGCAGGCCGAGAATTTCGTTGGCCCGCAGCAGATGACGCAGATACGCGCGGGTGAAATGACGACACGCAAAACACTCGCATCCTTCCTCGATGGGCCCGAAGTCCAGCTTGTAGCCGGCGCCTTTCAAACCGATTGCCCCCTTCCTTGTGTAGGCCGTTCCATTACGGGCGACGCGCGTTGGAAGCACGCAATCAAACATGTCCACGCCACGGGCGATCAGTTCCACCATCTGTGCCGGCGTGCCGAGTCCCATCGCGTAACGCGCTTTGTGCGCGGGCAGGTGCGGCTCGGCGAGTTCCACGGCCTTCATCATTTCCGGCTCAGGTTCGCCAACGCTTACGCCGCCGATGGCATAGCCGTCGAAATCCATCGCTACAATGGCCTTTGCACATTCTTCGCGCAGCGCCGGATTGCTCCCGCCCTGGCAGATGCCGAACACCAGTTGTCCGTCTGAGCGCGGCTGTTCCCGGCATTCGCGTGCCCAACGAATCGTGCGCTCAACGGCAAGGCGTTGCTCCTTGGCGGGCGCATCGTGCGGCGGACATTCGTCAAAAACCATGGCGATGTCAGAGCCAAGCGTCCGCTGGATTTCCATCGCCTCCTTCGGTCCGAGAAAGAGCAGCGAACCGTCCAGGTGCGAACGAAATTCCACCCCGTGCGTTTTGATTTTGCGAATCTTTGCCAGGCTGAACACCTGAAAGCCGCCGCTGTCCGTGAGAATGGGTTTGTGCCAGTTGATAAACTTGTGCAATCCGCCGGCGGCGCGGATGACATCGAGCCCGGGTCGAAGATTGAGATGGTAGGTGTTGCCGAGAATGATCTGGGTGTTCATCTCGTGCAATTCGCGCGGGTCAATCGCCTTCACGCTGCCTTGCGTGCCCACGGGCATGTACACGGGCGTTTCCACGACACCGTGTGCGGTGGTCAGGCGACCCATCCGGGCCTTAGTGCGCGTGTCAGTCTTCAGAAGTTCAAACATCGGGCAAAGATTTAACGCAAAGAGGCAAAGAGGCAAAGGCGCAAAAAAACTGGAAAGGGATTTCAGTCGGGAATTTATTGCCGGCTGTATTAAACTGCACGACAACTTGGTCGAGCTGGAGCAGACGGACGTGCCGCCGGCCCTCAAGCTGCGCGTTTGCGCAAGCGTGCCGCTGCTGCAACGCCCTTCTTGGCCGGATGCCGGAGTGCATGGCGGATCACCCAGCGCCGCTCGGTTGAGGCGCTCTCCAGCCAGCGTTCGCAGATTTCAAACGCGAGCTTGGGATGATTTTTCGCGATGTCGCCTACGTGATTGGCCACGCTGCGTCGCACGTAAAGTTCCGGGTCGTCCTTGAGTGCTTCCAGAATCGGCAACACAGGACGAGGGTCCGCGATGAACGCCGGAATGCGAACCGCCCACGGCAATCGCGGACGCGCGCCTTCCGAACAAAGTCGTCGCACATGCGGGCTGGGATCACGCGTCCACTTCATCAACCGCGCCAGCGTTCGTTTCGGATCGTGCAGGAGAAAGGCGCGCATCGAAAACTCCGCGCTGAACCGACGCGTCAGTTCGTGTTGCGCCTTCATGGACGTTTCAAACGGATCATCGCCGCCGTTGTGCTTTGCATCCACGCCGTACGCGCCGACAAAGCATACGTGCGGCAGATAGAAAAATGGTGCGAGTCCAAATTCATCCGTGCCATCCAGCGGCGGTCCAAGCGAACGAATCAACACCTCCGCAGCCGACTCGTAACGTTCCGGCAGATGTTCTCTGAGAGCGGACGCCAGATGTTGACCGCGCTGAAGAATTCCGAGCGGCTTCAATCCTCGCAAAGCCGCGCGACGGAAGGACGCGCCATCAAAGCGCCGATACACACGCCCGACGTTGAGCACCAGACAATCAATCGCCTCCCGGTCCAGCAGGTCCTTGAGCGTGCTGCCCCTGGTGATGGATCGAGGCGCATCCGGGATTTTCGTGTCAACCATGTTTCGAGATTACTTTGATGCAGAAAAGCGGGCAAGACGACAGGTGAAGTTGCCCCGATGGGCAGTTCGCATTTACACAAATAAGCGGCGCGATCAGCCAGCGCATGCTTGCGTTGAGCGACGCATTTGAGAAAATGCAGGCTTCTATGGGACACATCAAACTGCACATTCCGGGACCGGTCGAAGTCAGCGAGAAAACCTACAAGGCGTTTTGCGCGCCGATGATCGGCCATCGCGGCCAGGGTTACAAGGACCTCGTCGCGAAAATTCAACCGCAACTCCAGCAACTGCTCTCCACCAAACAGCTTGTTTATCTTTCCACGTCCAGTGCCTGGGGCGTGATGGAAGGCTCGATCCGCAATCTGGTCTCCAAGAAAGTTTTGAACTGCATGTGCGGCGCGTTCTCGGACAAGTGGCTCGATGTGTCCAGGCGTTGCGGCAAACAAGCCGATGGCTTGCAGGTGGAATGGGGCTCGCCCATCCGCGCCGAGGCGATTGACAAGAAACTCGCCACCGGCGAATACGATGCACTCACTCTTATCCACAACGAAACGTCCACCGGCACGATGAGTCCGTTGGCCGAGATCGCCGCGCTCAAGAGGAAATATCCCGACGTGATGTTCATTGTGGACTCGGTGAGTTCCATGACTGCGCTGCCGATCAAGTTTGATGAACTGGGCATTGATGTTCTTCTTGCAGGAACGCAGAAAGCCTTTGCCTTGCCTCCCGGTTTCGCGGTGTTCACATGTTCGCCAGCCGCGCTCGCGAAAGCAGCGACGATCAAGGATCGCGGTTACTATTTTGACTTCGTCGAGTTTCAGAAGAACGCCGAGCAAAGCATGACGCCCAGCACGCCGAGCATTTCGCACACGTACGCACTGAATTCAAAGCTTGATGAGTTTTTCACCGAAGGCTTGGAGAATCGTTACGCCCGTCACAAGAAGACGAACCAAATGACGCGCGACTGGGCGGTGAAGCATGGCTTCACGCTGTTTCCGGAAAAGGGTTTCGAGTCCGTCACGCTCACCTGCGTCAACAACGGCGCGAAGCCGGGCGGTCGCACCGTGGACGTGGCCAAGCTCCAGAAGCTCGTGAAAGAACAGGGCTTCCTGATTGACGGCGGCTACGGAAAAATCAAGGGCACGACCTTCCGGCTCTCCAACATGGGCGACGAAACGGAAGCCACCATGAACCAACTCTACGCCGCGCTGGACAAGGCGATGGCTCAGCTGTGAGAGGTCCGGCGGGAGGCGAAGGTTATCAGTTGGTGCAACTCACCAACGGCACTCACAGCCTCCACTCCCTCGCTTACGGAGAAACATTTCACCCGGTCATTGGGCCCGTCGCAGAGGCGGAGGCGCTTTATGTCAACCAACTCCGGCTGCGTGAAAGGCTCGGGGATCACGTCGGAGAATTTGTGATCTGGGATGTCGGTTTGGGTGCAGCCGCCAATGCACTCACCGTCCTGCGTGCCGCTCGGGAGTTTCCATGTCCGATCAGGCTCGTCAGCTTTGACAACACAATCGAGCCGATCAAGTTCGCCCTGCAAAACGCCCGTGAACTGGGCTACTTCGGCGAGTATGAAAAACATGCCGAGGCGATTCTCAACCAACACGCCGTCCAGTTCACCGATGGCGCGCACGAGGTGAACTGGCAATTCCATCTGGGAGATTTCCCGACGTTGTTGACGCAAGCGGTGGAGCGCCGATCTCCGAATCGGCACGTTGGAGTTCAAGCTTCAGCTTGCTCCCCGGACAAGCTAAAGCTTGAACTCCAACCCAGACCCGTCGAACCGGTGCTCGGCGCTCCGCCCCACGCCATTTTGTTCGACGCCTTTTCACCGGCGAAGAACCCGGCGATGTGGACGCTGCCGCTGTTCACGAACCTGTTTCAACTGCTCGACCCGCAACGTCCGTGTGCGATGCCCACCTATTCGCGCAGCACCATCATGCGCGTCACGCTGTTGCTTGCGGGATTTTATGTTGGTGTCGGTCACGCCACCGGCGAGAAGGAGGAAACGACGATTGCCGCCAACACGCTGGAGTTGCTCTCAGAGCCGCTCGATCATCGCTGGCTGAACCGTGCTCGTCGTTCGCACAGCGCTGAACCGATGGTTGAAAGCATTTATCGTATTGCGCCGCTGACTCCGGAGTCCTGGGAGGAACTTCAAACACACCTACAGTTCAGATAGTAGTTGGCGGCCTCAACCTCTGGCGTTTAATGATCGAGCCGGAGTGCTTCAATCTTCGTATCATTGAACGTGGCAAAGCGATATCTGCCTCCCTCATTTTCTTGCCTGTCAAACTTGGACGAGAGCCAAGCGACCAAGTCAGATTTGTTATCAAAATCAAGCCGCACAAATGGGCCATTCCCGCTGTCCTTTTCGAGATAGGAGTAACCTTTGCTAAGGGTGAACAGCAAGCCAGCGTGGAGAGTGGTGAATTGATGGCTCGGCAGATGAACCGCATGACATGAAATAACTTCGAACTTCGCTGGGAATGTTATGGCTTGACGCTTCCAGTTCACACGCAGTGTGCTTAAGACTGCATCGTTCAGCTTATCCTCGGTTGTTGACGCAGGAAGAACGTAGTTACCATACAGTGCCGCGATTAGATTTATGCGTGCGTCAATCATCGACTTGGGGATGAAGCCCTGAGACACCTCCCGATACCAAGCTGGGACGCTGAAATCAAACGCGTCTCTTGCCGTCGCCACCGGCAAATTCAGCAGCGCGAAGTTTGTGGTCATCTGTGGAGCAAGGAACACTCCAGATATGTCATTCGGAGACAAACTTACTTGCAACTGGCCTGCGCTGGCGACGATTACCGTATCAAAGCAGTTGAACTCCCATGGATGAGGAGTCAGGCGCAGCGCGTGCGGCAATAAGGCCAGTATTTGCGTCGAGGATTGGAAGGAATAGAATCCATGTTGAACCTGAGGGAATTTGCTTAAGTCCAACTCAAATGGAATTGAATAGTAGCGTTCGACTGCTTTCCGAAATGCGGCAACGCCGTCATTTCTACAGCCGCTTTTCTTTAGCAGTTCTGTTGTTTCTTTCAAGACGCCGCTGTCATTCAAAAATGAGATACGAATTGTTTCGGCGTGCGACGAGTTGCAAACCAGAAAACCGAATACGATTAACAGATGCAGAATTGTTTTCATTGTTTTCACTGGGCATTGTTTGCGTGACCATTTCACATTTGCGCCGACCACATACAAGCTCACAATGTTACCCATACCGATACCCCTTGCTCATCGGAAACGTATTCGGCAAGTGACGAACCTCTCGCACCTCGCCGTCCTTCAACAACACCTCCACGATATCGAAGCGGATTTTGACTTCTGGATTTTTGAGCAGGCGCAGGTAATCGAGCGCGGTCTGGGAAAGCAGCCGCTTCTTCCGCGCATCCACGGCAGCGGCGGGGCGCGTCCATTCTTCGGAGGAACGGGTTTTCACTTCCACGAACACAAGGCAATCCTCGTCGCGAAAGATGAGATCAACCTCGCCGCGTGCCGAACGGAAGTTGCGCACAAGGAATTTCATTCCAAGTTTGCGCAGGCGTTTCTCCGCCGCACGCTCGCCAAGCTCGCCGCGCCGCAAATGCTCCGGCTTCGGCTTCCGGGCAAACAGCGCGAGGACTTTCCTCAGTGGATTCATAACGGCGTGGGGCGGATGATAGCGGGAAGGCAATCGGTTGTCTCGCCCGGATGAAATCAAAAATCGAGGACGAGGACGAGAGCGAGGACGATCCAATACAAACGGTGTTCGCAGGTTTTCTGGATAACCCGCGCAACACTGATTACGGTCGGACAATCTCAATACCCGGCGGCGCTTCGATCTTTGACTTCACCGAACCGTCCGCCTGGCGTTCATGGCGCAGCTTGATCGGGCCGGACGGAGTTGGATATGTGCCTTCCACCCATTTCAAGTTTCCAAGTTGCGGTGCGACGAGCACGCGCTTGCAGCCGGGTTCAAGAGGTTTGCAGCCAAGAACATTTTCACTGAGCCAGGCCGTGGGTCCGCTTGCCCAGCCGTGACACAGGCTGTGTCGAAAACCCTCGTAGCAATACGCCCCGAAATCACCGTGCAAATCCTTTTTATCCGATGGCGTGAATTCGTCAATCCGCCCCGAGCCTTCGAGCCAGTCCAGATTGAAGTCCTCCCAGAAAGTCGTCGCACCGCGATCCAGCATTGCACCCCAGTAACTGCGGATGATGTCCAGCGCCGCGTCCGTTTCACCCGCCTTGCCCAGCGCTTGCAGGACATAAAAGCCGTAGAATGTTGAAATGTTTTTCGCGCCACCGGGTTTGAGAACTTCAACCGCCGTCTTCTTCGCATCGCGCGTACCTGCCAGCACCTGCAGCGCCGCGGCGGATTTGAGCCCATTTGCATCTGCGACAACCTTCCGCGCCCGCGCCGCCGCTTCAGTGCAAATCTTCGCCGTGTCAGGATCGTGGAGAGTGGTCATCAAACGACCGCCAGCGTCGAGCGTCATGGCAAGCAACGCCTGCAACCCTGCCGTCACACCCTTTTCGTTCGGGGAACTCGGCCAGTCCAGGAATCGCATTCCGTCGAGGTGTTCGCGGCCATCTTCACCTACAAGGCCGGCGAGTTTCTTGAGCAGGGCCTGCAAATAAGTCTTCTGTTTTTCCAGGTACGCCCGGTCACCATGATGTTGCCACCATTGTTCATGAATCAAAACCCACCACATCGAGTAGCTGCTGATGCCGTTCATCCATTGGGTCGGCGGCGTGATGTCGCGCGTCAGATCAAGCGAGCGGGGAACGACCTCGTTGAAGCCGAACACCGCATTGATCGTGCTTGTCTCGGGGTGCATGTCGCCGATCCACACAAGCCGGTCGCGCTTGATTCCGTCCCAGAGATAATCCTGCATGTTGAGGTGGACGGTGTAAGCGCCGACCTCCCAGATGCGGGTCAGCCGCTCGTCGTCGCACTTGAACGAACCGACCTGTGGCACATCGCGCAACTGCAATACCGCGCGGACTTGCGGAATGGAAACAAACGGACCTGGTTCGGCATCAATCCTCACGAACCGGAATCCACTCGGCCCAACACGCGTCTTCCCGAGCCACGGCAGTGTCACGACCTGATCGCGCAAGGCGTGGTCGTTTTGCGCGCCCTTGACGCCCAGATCGGCCATGGTCTCCGATGCCGATTCACCGAACCGCACGCGCACGCGGCGCGGATTCTTGTCTGGCGTCATCGGCGTGAAGATTTCGACGAAGCCTTGAATCTCCTTGCCGAAATCCAGCAGCACGCCGGCAACGGAGCCCGTGGTTGAAATCAGCACGCACGGTGGTTGCGGTTCGTTCAACGTTGCCTGGCCGGCTTTCGCCGTGAGCAAGGACCCGGCATTTTGCACGCCCTCCCCCGTTTTCCAGACAAGGCGCTTCGGCGGTAGATAAAACTCGCGCATCGGCGAAGCTTCCGGCTTCGCTGTTGGATCGGCAGCAAGCAAAACACCGAAGGTGGAAACCAACAATCCCACCACGGTGAACTTCAAAAACGATCGCTGCCATTTGCGTTTCACGACTTGATTATGTAATTCTTCACGCAGAAACGCAACGTTGACACACGCCCAAAACTCGCGCACCGCCGTCGGAGAACTAACAAATCCTGGGCAACTGTTCGCCGCTCGGCATGTCGAGAATCCGGCTCGCGCCAATCGCACTTTTGATTGTCACCAAGGGCGCGGCCTTTTCCACAACTTTGCCGATGATCTCCGCATTCGCGCTGACTTCGTGCTGGCGGAGGATGTCGCGCGCCCGCTCCGCATCTGTTCCGGCCACGAAGGCAACAAATCTCCCTTCATTCGCAACGTGTAACGGATCCAACCCGAGCATCTCGCACGCGGCGTGAACGTCTTCCCGAACGGGAATCATCTTCTGCTCCACAGCAATTTTAACCCCTGACGCCTCGGCAATTTCATTCAAGGCACTCGCCAGTCCGCCTCGGGTCAGGTCGCGCATGCAGTGGACTTCAATTCCCGCCTTGATTAAGGCGCGTACCGGTTCACGCACCGGGGCCGAGTCGCTTTCAATAGTGGTTTCAAACTGCAATCCCTCACGCACCGCCATGATTGCCATGCCATGCCGCCCCAGATCGCCGCTGATGATTACGGCATCGCCGACCTGGACGTTTTTGGGCGCGATATTCAGCGCATGTTCGATTACACCCAGGCCCGTGGTGTTGATGAACAAACCATCGCCCTTGCCTTTGTCCACGACCTTTGTGTCGCCAGTGACGATTTGCACGCCGCAACGTTGGGCAGCATCGCGCATGGAACACACCACGCGCCAGAGCGTTTCCATCGGCAACCCCTCCTCGATGATGAACGCGCAACTCAGGTAGAGCGGACGCGCACCGCTCATGGCCAGATCGTTCACCGTTCCATGAATTGCCATCGAGCCAATGTCGCCACCGGGAAAGAATAGCGGACGGACGACGTAGGAATCCGTGGTCATCGCCAGCTTGCCGGGCGGCACTGTGAATTGCGCCGAGTCGTGGCGCGTGTCGAGAATCGGATTGCTGAACGCCTTGCCGAAGACGTTCTCGAGCAACTGATGCATCAACTTCCCTCCGCCGCCATGCGCCATCAACACGTGCGAATACTGCTGGATCGGCAGCGGGCAACTCGCGTTGAAGTCGGGTGGTTTCATTTTGCGAACGCAGTCTCTGCAGCACTGTGTCGGCGGTATCGATAGTAAGCGGCACACGCACCTTCGCTCGAAACCATGGTCGCACCGAGCGGATGTTCTGGCGTGCATTTGCCGCCAAACGCCGGACATTCATGTGGCTTGATCTGCCCTTGCAACACCTGACCACTCAAGCAATCCGCCGGTTCGTCCACGCGGTGTTCGGTCAAATTGAACTTCCGTTCCGCGTCAAATGCCACGTATGCCGCGCTCAAGCCGAGTCCGCTCGCGGGGATTTCACCCACGCCCCGCCACTTGCGCGGCACGATGCGGAACACTTCGCGCACGAGTCGTTGCGCAGGTTGGTTGCCCTGCTGGCGAACGGCCCGGACGTATTGGTTCTCGACCTCGGCACGACCGGATTCGAGCTGCTGCACGCACATCAGGATACCCTGCAAAATATCCAGCGGCTCGAAGCCCGTCACGACAATCGGCACGCGATGCTTCGCCGCGAGCGGCGGATATTCCTCGTAACCCATGATCGCGCAAACATGTCCCGCCGCGAGAAAACCCTGCACCCGGCAATTCGGCGAAGACATCAACGCCTCAATCGCCGGCGGCACGAGCACATGCGATATGAGCATGGAAAAATTCGTCAGGCCCTTCTGCGCTGCTTGAAATACCGCCATCGCCGTGGCGGGCGCAGTGGTTTCAAAGCCGACTCCGAAAAATACGACCTCGCGCGCCAGGTTTTGTTCCGCGATCTTCACGGCGTCGAGTGGTGAATAGACAATACGCACATCACCGCCCCGCGCCTTGACCGAGAGCAGATCCGTTGTGCTGCCTGGCACGCGCAGCATGTCGCCGAACGACGTGAAGATCACGCCGGGCCGCGCGGCGATTTCGAGCGCCTTGTCAATCATCTCCAACGGCGTCACGCACACCGGACAGCCCGGCCCATGGATCAGCGTGATATGTTTCGGCAACAGTTCATCAATGCCGAACTTTACGATGGCGTGCGTCTGCCCACCGCAGACTTCCATGATGTTCCAAGGCTGCGTCGTGACCCTGTGGATCTCCCGCGCAATCTGCTGCGCCAGATCACCGTCGCGATATTCGTCGAGAAACTTCATGGCCCGCCCTCCTTCAACTCATCCAACTCCTGCATTTGCTTCAAGTAGCCGAAAACTTTCTGCGCCTCGTCCTCGTCCACCTTGCTCAACGCGAAGCCGACATGCACGATCACGTAATCGCCCACCTGCACCTCCGGTACGTACGCCAGGCTCGCCTCCTTGATGACGCCGCCGAAGTTGACCCGCCCCATGCGCGTGATGGGATCAGCGCCACCGCTGATGCTTTCGACTTTGCCTGGAATCGCGAGACACATAATTCAACGGGGCGCGTGGTGGGTGAGCGGTTGCAACGGGGCGCGGCTGTGTCCATCGGACCAGCCGCAGAGTGCCGCTGACTCGCTGACTATTGCTGAAGCGATAGCACTGCGGCTGGTGCTTTCGCACACAGCCGCGCGCCGAATCGCAAGTTCACGCCTTGCGGCAACAATTTGTCCCAGTGCAATCCCGCCGTCGTTGGTCGGCATGCGCTGATGCCAATACGGTTGAAAGCCCTCCTCGCGCAAACGACTGACCGTGCGTTCGGTGAGGTAGCGATTCTGGAAACAACCACCGCTCAGGGCAACGCGCGGACAATCAAAGCGCGTCGCCACTTGGACAACTGCTTCGACTAGAGCATTGTGAAACTTCGCTGAGATTTCTCCAGCGGGCAGCTCACGCTTCCCATCGAAAATGATCGCCTCAATCATCGGAGACCAATCCAGAACGAAGGTTTTCCCCCGGGCAACCAGGGGAAAATGATAAGCTTCGTCAGTCTCGACACCGTTGAGCGCGAACTCCAATTCCATCGCGGCCTGACCTTCAAAACGCATCTCCTGCCGCAGCCCGGCCAGTGAAGCAACGGCATCGAACAGGCGACCCACGCTGCTGCACAAGGGAGCGTTGAGTCCCCGGTCCAGCATGGTTTTCACCGTTGCCAACTCCGCATCCGAACACGCCGCAACCGGAGCGAGCCCTTTGCAATCAGGGAACCGCTGGCCGCACACTTCATAAATAAGTCCCAAGGCCACCCGGCGCGGCTCTTTGACGGCGGCCTCGCCGCCTGGCAGCCGGAAAGGTCGCAGATGCGCGACACGTTCAACGACTGCACCGGTCACCAGGAAGAACTCTCCACCCCAGATCGTGCCGTCGGTGCCGTAGCCCGTACCATCCCATGCCACGCCGAGTGCTGGTAACTCGACCTCGTTCTCCGCAATGCAGGAGAGGACGTGTGCGATGTGGTGTTGCACTTGGATGACTTGCGGAGCGCGGCTGTCCTCAGCCGCAGCAGCTTCGGAGTGAGTGGCGCGTGAGAACTTCTCAGCGGTCGTTTGCATTGCCGCGTGCTGCGGCTGGGGACAGCCGCGCTCCAACGCAAACTTTGTCGAGAGATATTCCGGGTGCAGATCGGCGGCGATGATTTCAGGCTTTGCGTCGTAGAGGCGCGGCAAATCTCCGGCGACGCGCCGGAACGCATTGTTTGCCTGTTCTGTCTCCAGATCGCCGATGTGTTGGCTGAGGAAAACCTGTTCCCCCACCGCCAGCGCTACGGAGTTCTTCAAGTGCGCGCCGACGGCCAGAACGGTTTTGTCATTCCGCACTCCGCACTCCGCACTCCGCATTTGGATGGGCAATGGCGCATAGCCACGGGCGCGGCGCAAAACCATTTCGCGATCCAGCATCACGCGTACTATGGAGTCGTCCATGTGCCGGACGATGGGGCGATTGTGGACGAGAAATACATCGGCGATGCCGTGCAGGCGTTCAAGTGCCTCGAACTCGTCAGTGCAAATCGGCTCGTCACTCAAGTTGCCGCTCGTGGCCACAACCGGGAATCCCAGTTCGGCCATGAGCAGATGATGAAGCGGATTCGACGCGCGCATCACGCCAAGGTTGGGGTTACCCGGAGCGATGTTTTGCGAAAGAGAGGGCGGAGGATGAAGGATGGAGGAGGGTCGCCGCCGCAATAAAACAATCGGCGCTTCGGGCGAACGCAGCAGCCGTTCTTCCAATGGCGAGACTTCACAAACTTTCTTCACGCTTTCGAGCGTTGGAAACATCAGCGCAAACGGTTTTTCCTCGCGCTGCTTGAGTTCGCGCAACTGCCAGACAGCCGCGTCATTCCGGGCATCCACGAGCAGATGAAAACCGCCGATGCCTTTCACGGCCACGATCTGGCCGCAGCGAATCACGTGCGCCGCCGCCAGCAAGGCGTCGTTGCCGTGCGCGAGGCGGCGCGGGGCTTCGCCCGAAAACACCTGCGCGTCGCCGGGCCAGAGTTCGAGTTGTGGTCCGCAGTCCGGGCACGCGTTTGGTTGCGCGTGGAAACGGCGGTCGGCAGGATCATCGTATTCCGCCTGACATTCCGGACACATGCGAAACGACTTCATCGTCGTCTGGGCGCGGTCGTAGGGAAGGGCTTCGATGATGCTGAAGCGCGGTCCGCAGTTGGTGCAATTCGTGAACGGGTAGCGATGGCGACGGTTGGTCGGATCAAAAATTTCCCGCAGACAATCCGGGCAGGTCGCGATGTCTGGCAACACAAGAGCGGTCTTGGCGCCGCCGACTTCACTCGCGCGGATTTCAAACTCGTCGTAGCCCACGACGTCCAGCCACGAAGCTTCGGAGCTTTGAATAAAACAGCGCGGCGGCTTGTCGGTTTCGAGGCGGAGGAGAAATTGTTCCAGTGCCGCCTGTGTCCCTTCAACCTCGATTTGCACGCCCGCCGCAGAGTTGTTCACCCAACCCGACAAACCCAATTCGTTGGCCAGCCGATAGACGAACGGACGAAAGCCAACGCCCTGTACCGCGCCGCGAACAATCAATCGTAAGCGCGAGGTGGAAGTCTCCACTCTGGTTTTCAACGTCATCATTTGTCCGCTTTAATAATGCCCTGAAGCCGCGCTTTCGCTCTACACAGGTTGCCAATCTTTGCTCAGTAATTGTCAATTGAAGTGGGGCAGGAAGGGTGGCGGCGTGGGAGATTGGGGTCGGAGCGCGGCTGTGTCCAAAGGACCAGCCGCAGCGTGCCGACAATTCGGAGAGCCTGGTAGCAGCGAAGTGCTGCGGCTGGTGCTGCCGCACACAGCCGCGCTCCGGCAGACAAAAAACCATGCACGAAGTCTCGATCATGGCGGAAGCGGTGCGGATGGCGGTGGAAGCGGCGCAGGCCGCCGGAGCACAACGCATCATCAGTCTGCGGCTGCGCATCGGCAAGTTGAGCGGCGCAGTTCCGGAAGCGCTGGAGTTTGCATGGGATGTGGTGCGGAACGGCACCATTGCCGAAAACGCGAGGCTGGAGATCGAATCGGTCGCGGCGATTTGCTGGTGCGCGACCTGCCAGTCCGAATTCGACTGTCAGGATTTTCTCAACGAATGTCCGCGCTGCCACAACTTGAGCGGCGATTTGCGGCGCGGGCGGGAACTGGATATCGCCGCCGTGGAGCTTGAATGATATGTGCAAAGAATGCGGATGCGGACTCGGCGGCGGCGACGTGAAAATCGGCGGACATTCCCACGAGCACGACCAGCACCATGGGCATGGCCACGATCACGGACACAGTCACAGCCACGCACCGGCCCCCTTCAAGCTCGACCTCAATCGCTCCCTCATGGAGAAGAACAACCTCTTGGCGGAGCACAATCGCGGCTTCTTCCGCGCCAAGAAGCTGCTCGTGCTGAATGTCGTCTCTTCGCCCGGCTCGGGCAAAACCACTTTCATCCGCGAAACCGCAGTGAAGCTCGCGGGCAAGCTACGCGTCGGGGTGATCGTGGGCGACCTTGCCACGGACAATGACGCCGCCCGCCTGAAAACTGCGGGCATTCCCGTGATCCAAATCACCACGGGCACGGTCTGTCATCTGGATGCCGACATGGTTTCCAAAGCGGCAGCCCAACTCGATCTCGATAAGGTGGACGTACTGGTGATCGAGAACGTCGGCAATCTCGTCTGCCCGGCGGACTACGATCTGGGAGAAGATTTGCGAGTGGTGCTGTTGTCCACGACCGAGGGTGAAGATAAACCGCTCAAGTATCCGCCGATGTTTCACTCGGCGCAGGTGGCCATCGTGACGAAGAGCGATTTGGCGGCAGCGGCAGGTTTCAATCGGGAGCTGGCACTGGCGAATCTCAAGCGAGTGAGCCACCACGCGGAAATCTTCGAGCTGTCATCAAAGACGGGAGAGGGGATGAAGGCGTGGCTGGATTTCTTGGTGAAACAACGGACATTGAGCCAACAGCGAACCGCTGGCCCTATCTGAAATAATAAAACAGATTGCCCTGATACTTTTTGTCGAGGTTCTCCTTGCTGTCGAAGACGAGAGAAAAATTTTCGGGCGTGATGTAATCGAATTCATCGTAGGTCTTCACAGCGTCGTAGCACGACTGCTTGATTTGCTCAGCCGCTCCGTTGGACGTTGCTGCCGCCTTTGACTCCTCATCCATGAAGAACACAACAATGTCCTTTGACATCCCGGTGATGTTCCAGACACGGTGGGAGGCGTGCAGCTTAAGCACTTTTTTTCGGTCAATCCGAAAGAACTCAAAGGCAGCCTGGTTCATCGCCTCAGCTGAGAAATCATCAGAAATCAGATGCGGCTTATGGGAATCCCAGCCAGCTACGCTAGCTGCGGCTTGAAACTCATCGAAGATGACCTCGCACGCTTCTGGTTTGTAATCGAACAGGTTGTTCCTAATTCGTTTCAGGTCAGCTTGAGTTTCTGCGATGACGTTCAAGCGTGGCTTTCCCTTTGCTGGGCCAATATCAATCTTGTCGTAAACAACATTGACGATGTGGATGCCGAGACGGCGTTCAAGCCGTGACCGAAGTCCCTCCAAAGGCGGAGGGAGTTTCAATTCACCGCGCTTCAATGCGCAGGTCTGTTTGTAGAGTTCTTTTTCTCCGAACAGCATTCGCTTTCTTCAAGCCTGATGTGGATGGAGAGAGTTGTCGAGTGAATGAATCACCTGAAGAGCGACTGGATTTTCTTCACGGCCTCGGCGCAGCCGCGTTGAGCTTCCGGGGTGAGGTCTTCGCTGAAATCCATTTTCTCGGCCGGGATCGTCAGCCACAAAGCGTGGGGCGCGTGGCCAAAGACGTCGCGGGATAACGCGAGCATGGTGCGTGGGTCGGCCGCGTGCGCCATGAGTTGGGAGGTGTCCTTGGGCTCAAGGCGGCGGAACTGCACTTCCTTTGGCGCGTCCACGGCGGCGTCCACAAAGATCACCGTTCCCGCCAGGGCAATCGGAGCGGCGTGTTCGGGGGAGAGTTGCTGGCAGACGAGCGTGCGGACGCCGGGCAGATGCAACGCGTCCACGGCCTCGGCCACGCGCGGGCCAACGCCATCATCGCCGCGCAACGTATTGCCGTAGCCGATGACCAAGAGGGCGGGTTTGGTGGTGCTGGGCACTTTGCTGGCCATAGACGTTCTAAATTGCTGGCGTGTCTTGGACTGCGGTGGCAAGCGAAGCGCGACACCGCTTTTCGCGCGACCGAAAGCCATCGTCGTTCCTTCGCTTGCCGTGCGTCCGAAAGCGCCGTCGCCGCTACGCTCTGCCGGCGCAGTCTAAAAATCACCCGCGCGTCACTTCGTTCACCACCGCTCCATCAGGCGCGATCAACTGCACGTGCATTGGCATCTGGCCGACGGCGTGCGTTGAGCAGCTCAGGCACGGGTCGTAGCAGCGGATGCCGTGTTCGACACGATTCAGCAGCGGTTCGGGAATCTGCGCGTTGCCACTGCCCGCTTTGATGTAGTGCCGGGCGATTTGCGCGACGGTCTGGTTCATCGCCAGGTTGTTCTGCCCGGTGGCGACGATGAGATTGACCTTCTTCAGCAGTCCGTTGCGATCCACGGTGTAATCGTGGAACAGTGTGCCGCGCGGGGCTTCGCTTGCGCCGACGCCGCGCAGATTGTTGATGCCAGCATCGGCACGAAGGTAATCGCTCAGGAGTTCGGGGTCGTCCATGTAGCGCTCGATGTATTCAAGGCTGGCGAGGATTTCGATGAGGCGCGCGTAGTGATAGAGGAACGACGACGTGACCGCGCCGCGACCGAGCTTTTTGAACAGTTTCAACTCGGCGTCCGCCTTGGGCACGCCCATGCGTTCGCAGATGTTGAGGCGCGCGAGCGGGCCGACGCGATAGATGCCCGCTGGAAAACCGAGCGGCAGATAATACGGTGACTTGAGATAGGACGAGCTTTGCACTGATTCGCCGATGAACTCGGCGTAGCGCGAGACTTCGATCTGGTCAGCGATGATGCTCCCGCTGCTGTCGGTGAAGCGGAGTTTGCCGCCGTGATGTTCCCATGTGCCGTCTTCTGCGATCAAGCCCATGAACAGAGAAGGGAAATTTCCGAATATCTGGATCTCTCGCTGATGTGTTTCCATCGTTTTCTTAAAGAGATCAAGTGCGGCATCGGTTGTGGCGAACGCTTCGGGCAACCAGAGGCGGATGCGTTCGCGGCCTTCCACGGTCAACGGACTGCGCACGCCGCCGGGAACAGCCCATGCAGGATGGATTTTGCGGTCGCCGAGAATCTCGATGATTTCCTGACCGAACTGGCGCAGACGGATGCCGGCGCGGGCGAGGTCTTTGTTCGATGCGATGATACCGAAAACATTTCGCTGTGCTTGAGGCGTGTCCCAGCCAAGCAGAAAGTCCGGCGCGCTCAGGTGGAAGAAGCTTAGCGCGTGGCTCTGCACGATCTGGCCGAGGTTCATCAAGCGGCGGAGCTTGTCGGCGGCTGGCGGGATGTTGACGGCCATGATGGCGTCGCCGGCCTTGGCGGACGCAAGCAGATGGCTGACGGGGCAGATGCCGCAGATGCGCGGGGTGATGCCGGGCATTTCGCCGAAGGGGCGGCCCTCGCAGAATTTCTCGAAGCCGCGGAACTCGACGACGTGGAACTCGGCGTCAGAGACGTTGCCGGCGTCGTCCACAAAAATGCTGATCTTGGCGTGGCCCTCGATGCGGGTCACCGGATCAATGACGATTCGTTTTGACATAAACTTTGATCAACCAAACTTGATCTGTTTCCCTACCAGCTTCGGTTCGACGCCGCTCAACATCTGCGAGACAAGCGCCTTGATGTGCGCTGCGGGCGGCGGACAGCCGGGCAGAAAATGTTCAACATGCACGACTTCATGCACGGGCATCACGCGCGCCAGCAACTGCGGCACGATGCCGTCGGCTTTCGGGATGCAGGGGTTGTCCTGGGCGCTGTCAATGTAGGCGCGTTGCAAAACGCTTTCGGTGTTGCCGAGGCCGAGTTGATTGCGGATGGCGGGGACATTGGCCGTCACGGCACAATCGCCGAAGGACACGAGCACCTTGGTGCGCTGGCGGATTTTGTGGAGCAGTTCGAGGTTGTCCTCGTTGCAGATCGCGCCTTCGATCAGGCACACGTCCACGTTCTCCGGGTAATCCTTCATGTCCACGACGGGGCTGTAAACGATGTCCACCAGGTCCACGAGGTCGATGAGAAACTCGTCGAGGTCGAGGAACGACATGTGGCAGCCGGAACAGCCGCCAAACCAAACTGTGGCCAAACGCACTTTCATAATTTCTTTTCTAGTCCGCCGCGATCCATTGTTGCTTCTCCCGCGCCGTCACGATGAATTCCAGCTTGCCGCGGTCGCGTTCCATCTCGCCGACGGTCGAGCCCTTGTGGAACAGCGCGCCGGTCGGGCAGGCTTGCACGCATTTGCCGCATTGCGTGCAGGAATCAGATTCGCCCCACGGCATGTTGAGGTCGGTGATGATGTGGGACTTCGTGCCGCGCCCGGAGACATTCTTCGTGCCCGCGCCTTCGATGTGCCAGCATACGCGCACGCAACGCGTGCAAAGAATGCAGCGGTTGTGGTCCATGCCGAACAGCCGGTGCGTGGTGTCCACATTCCATTTCGGGAACAGATATTCGTAGCGGACATGATCCATGCCCAGCGAGTAGCCGAGGGTTTGCAACTCGCAATGGCCGTTGGCGACGCACGCGGCACAGACGTGGTTGCGCTCGGCGAACAGCAGTTCCAGCGTCATGCGGCGATACTTGCGGAGGCGCTCGCTGTCGGTGTTGACCTCCATGCCCTCGGCGACTTTGGTGGTGCACGCGGGAAGAAGTTTAGGAATGCCCGCGACCTCCACGAGGCACAGGCGGCACGCGCCCACGTCATAAACGCCGTCGAGGTGGCAGAGTGTAGGAATCTTGATGCCCGCTTCGTCCGCCGCCTGCAAAACCGTCGCGCCTTCCTCGGCGGTGATGGGTTTGCCGTCAATCGTCAGTGTTTTGGCAGCCATAATATCTTCGGGTTATTTCTCCGCCGCTGCGGGCTGCATGTTTGTTTCGCCGTTGCCGCGCGGACCGTATGTGTCCGGTTGGAGCAACGCCTCGTATTCATTTCGGAAAAATCGCAGCGTGCTCAGCGTGGGATTCGGCGCGGTCTGGCCGAGGCCGCACAGGCTGGTGTTCTTCACCATGTCGCAAAGTTCTTCGAGCTTTGCGAGGTCGCGCTGGGTGGCTTTGCGTTTGAGAATCTTGTCGAGCAGGTTGTGCATCTGCACCGTGCCGGCGCGGCAGGGGATGCACTTGCCGCATGATTCGTCCATGCAGAAATCCATGAAGAAGCGCGCCACGTCCACCATGTTGGTGCTGTCGTCCATCACGATCATGCCGCCCGAACCCATGATCGAGCCGAGCTTGCCGAGCGATTCGTAGTCCACGGGCGTGTCGAGATGCTGCGATGGAATGCAGCCGCCCGAAGGTCCGCCGGTTTGCACGGCCTTGATCTTCGCGCCGCCGGGTGCGCCGCCGCCCATTTCTTCGACGATGGTGCGGAGCGCCGTGCCCATCGGCACTTCGATGAGGCCGGTGTTCTTGATGTTGCCCGCCAGTGCAAAAACCTTTGTGCCCTTGCTCTTCTCCGTGCCGATACCGGCGAACCATTCCGCGCCGTTGCGATAAATCGGAGGGACGTTTGCGAAGGTCTCGACGTTATTGATGAGCGTGGGGCAGCCATACAAGCCGCTCTCGGCAGGGAAGGGCGGACGCGGACGCGGCGTGCCGCGTTTGCCTTCGACTGACGCCATCAGCGCAGTTTCCTCGCCGCACACGAACGCGCCCGCACCGATGCGCAGGTCCACGGTGAAGTTGAACGGCGATTCAAAAATGCCGCTGCCCAGCACGCCAAGTTGCTTCGCCTGCTTGATGGCAATTTGGAGGCGCGAGATCGCGAGCGGATATTCTGCGCGCACGTAGATGAAGCCCTGATCCGCGCCGACGGCGTGGGCCGCGATGGCCATGCCTTCGAGGACACTGTGGGGATCGCTTTCCAAAACGCTGCGGTCCATGAACGCGCCGGGGTCACCTTCGTCGGCGTTGCAGATGACATATTTCTTTGCGCCGGCAGATTTGGCGACCGTGCCCCATTTGAGCCCGGTGGGGAAACCCGCGCCACCACGCCCGCGCAAGCCACTCTTGACCATCGTCTCGACGACATCCTTGGGCGTCATTTCGTTGAGCGCCTCGTGCAACGCCTGATAGCCATCCACCGCGATGTAACTCTCGATGCGTTCGGGATCAATCACGCCGCTGTTCGCGAGCACGATGCTGAGCTGCTTCTTGAAGAACGCCGCGTCGGGATCGGTCTGCGGAATATTCGTCGTGCCGCCATTGAGCGCTGCGATGATGGAGGGTGCGTTCTCCGGCGTGACCTTGATGTAGAGCGAATTCTGCGGGTCGGCCTGAACGAGCGGACCTTCGCAGCAGAGTTTCATGCAGCCGACGCCACGCACTTCCACTTGGTCCTGCAAGCCCGCGTCAGCCACCGCCTTTTCAAGCTGTTGCTTGACGCCCTTGGAGTCGGAGGACATGCACCCGGCGGCCATGCAGCAGCGCAGCGTGACTTTTTTGCGCGCCGCCAGTTCCTTCTCCTTGATGTGCTGGAGGTCGTTGAGGATCATTTTGCCACCCACTTTTCTATTTGATCGAGCGCGGACTGGGGCGTCTGGCGCGGCGTGACTGTGCCGTCATATACCGCTGCGGGCGCAATGCCGCAGGCGCCGATGCAGCGCGCGGTGAGCAGTGAAACCGTGTTGTCCGCCGTCGTTTCGCCCGCCCGGACGCCGAGTTTTTCCTGAATGGAAGCCAAAACCTTGTCCGCGCCCTTCACATAACACGCCGTGCCCATGCAGACGACGCAAGTGTGTTCGCCCTTGGGCTTGAGTGTGAAGAAATGGTAGAACGTCGCGACGCCATAGACGCGGCTGGGCGGCAGTTTCAGTTTGTAGGAAACGAACAACAGCAGATCATCTTCGAGATAGCCGAACAGTTCCTGCGCCTTGTGCAGCACCTCGATGAGCGCATCGTGCCGGAACTGGTGCTTCTTCATATGCACCTCAAGAATCTTGAAGCGCTTGTCGCCGCTGGCGTGGTTGAGCACGGCTTGCAGCCGTTTGCGGTGTGGTTTGGCAAGTGTGGCATTCATAACGGAGCCCCGAAATTCCCAAGGCGTTCCACGACGCCATCAAATCTTATAGTCTTCAGCGGCTTCAACACTCCGCAATTTTTGCCAAAAAGTTACCCTGCGTTGACTGGATTAAAAAGCATTTGCAACCGCGCGCCTCTGCAAAACCACGCGGCAATGCACATGGCCGATCCATAAGAAGCGGAGGAAACTGTCCGCGCAAGTTGAGATCAATGTCCGCCAAATGCGGTTGAGAAGCAGCGTTGTCCGGCGCGTCATATCCCCATGATTTGATAGCTGCTGTCCACGTAGGTGACCAGGCTGGTGATGGCCGCAGTGCCGTCGCTGGCGAGGAATGTGCCGGGGGACACCGAGTTTTTCGGGAAGGACGTTGCGTTTCACTGGCGAGTGCGCTTTGTAGTGCTTGAGCATGTCGGTAAACCCGGCAATGCTGCGGGCGGCCAGCATGTTCGTCGGTCCTGCGCTGATATAGTTGGCGCGGATTTTTGTGGTGTGCGGTGGGACGCACAGTTGTTAAGTCGCATCGGCGATGATATGAACATTTGCGTGATTTCCCGAACCGTCGTCAGCGCCCGGTTGCGGCCCGATTCGTCCATCAGGATAAAGGGATTGTTCTCAGCGATGGTCTTTCTGCTGATCTCAACGCTTGTGGGACACGGCCAGGTTGCCACCAACTCATTCTTTAACTGGGAAACACCACCCGTCCATCCGCTCGCATTAAGCCTGGATGGAACGAAGCTCGTCCTCTGCAATCTGCCGGATAATCGTCTCGAAGTTTTTTCCGTCACCAACGGAATCCCCGTAACGCTTGGCAGCATCAGCGTGGGACTTGATCCCTGCTCGGTGCGATTCCGCACGAGCGACGAAGTGTGGGTGGCTAATTTCATCTCCGACTCCGTCAGCATTGTCAGTCTATCCACCATGAGAGTCGTCGCTACGTTGAGTGTTTCAAACGAACCTTCCGACATCGTCTTCGCCGGCACACCATCGCGCGCGTTCGTGACCTGCGCGCAACCGGGCCTCGTTCAAGTCTTCGACGCCGTCACTCGCGTCTCGGTCACGAATCTTACGATTGATGGCAATCGTCCCAAAGCGATGGCCGTCAGTCCTGATGGCGGCAAGGTTTACGCGGCCATCTTTGAATCCGGCAACGCTTCAACCATCATCGGGGCTGGCGTGAATCTGGGGTTTCCTCCTCCAACACCGGTGGATTTTCCGTTCGCGCCATCCGCCGGACAGAATCCGCCACCGAACAGTGGCACAAATTTCTTTCCAGCCATCAATCCTGCGATTCCTGCCACCAATCTTCCGCCGCGCGTTGGACTCATTGTCAAAAAGAACGCAGCGGGTCAGTGGATGGATGACAACAACGGCGACTGGTCGGAGTTCATCGGCGGCGCGAACTCTGCGTTCACAGGTCGTCCCGTCGGCTGGGATTTGCCTGACCGCGATCTTGCGATCATCAACACGACCAACTTCGGCATCACCTACGCCAGCGGCTTGATGAACATCTGCATGGACGTGGCGGTCAACCCGGCTTCGGGAAAGATCACCGTCATTGGCACGGATGCGTTGAACCAGATTCGTTTCGAGCCGGTGCTGCAAAGCATTTTCGCGCGCGTCGAGATGGCGACGATTGATCCGCTCACGTTGACCAACGTCGTGAAAGACCTGAACCCGCATCTGGATTACCTCTCCCGCGTCATTCCTGAAACCGAACGCAACAAATCACTCGGCGATCCGCGTGGCATCGTGTGGAGTTCCGACGGCACGCGCGGTTACGTCACCGGCATGGGCTCGGACAATCTCGTCATCATCAACTCAAACGGCCAGCGTATCGCAACGAACTCCGCCATCGCGCTTGGCAAAGGGCCGACCGGTCTCGTGCTGGATGAAGCCCGTAATCGTCTTTACGTCTGGAATCGTTTCGGTGGCACGATCTCCGTGGTGGATACGCTCGCAGAAAGCGTGGCGCAAACAGTGCCGCTGTTCGATCCAACGCCCAACATCATCAAGCTCGGTCGCCCGCATCTTTACGACACCCACAAGTCATCCGGTCTTGGCCAAGCCTCGTGCGGTTCGTGTCATGTGGATGTGCGCTTTGACCGGCTGGCCTGGGATTTGGGCGACCAGACCGGAACGATGAAGAATCTCACCAACGCCAACTTCGGTCTCGGCATACCAACGGCCACGAACAGTTTTCATCCCATGAAAGGCCCGATGACGACGCAGACATTGCAGGACATCGTCGGCCATGAACCATTTCACTGGCGTGGTGACCGTGATGGCCTTGAAGAATTCAACAGCACGTTCACGAACCTTCAAGGCGCTCCGCTGCTCACGACGAATGAGATGCAGCAGTTCGAGGATTTTCTCAGCACAGTCCGGTTCGCGCCGAATCCTTTCCGCACGATCAGCAATGCTCTCGCCACGAGCCTTCCATTGCCCGGCCAGAAGGCGCTCGGCCACGGCACGCTCGCATCCGGTGCGCAACTTCCCAACGGCAACGCGCAGACCGGGCAGACACGCTTCCGGCTTCAGGGCAACACGGGTTGCATCCATTGTCATACGCTTCCGAGCGGCGTGGGCGTGGACATGCGTTGGACAGGATTCAACTGGACAACAACCGTCAGCGGGCCGAACGGTGAGCGTCACACCGCTTACTCCGCCATCGAACGCTCCTCAATTCTTCCGTTCAAGATTCAAAGTCTGAGAAATCTTTTCGACAAGACAGGCATGGATTTTCTCACGACAACGAACCGTTCCGGTTTCGGATTTTTCCACGATGGCAGCGTGGACACGCTCGTGCGGTTCATCCAGGACGGCTTTGACATTCGCGCGGATCAGGAAACGGCGGACGTCGTCGCGTTCCTGCTTTCGTTCACCGGATCGGACTTGCTGCCAGGCTCGTTGACAGACCCTGACCGTCCGCCAGGCGCGTTGAGTCGCGATACACACGCCGCCGTGGGACGGCAGATCACCATCACCAGTTCGGCAACCTCCACGTTCATTGACCAACTCATCGGCATCGCCACGCCTGCCGCGAGCCGCGTGGACGTGGTGGTGAAAGGATTTCAGAGTGGCGTCGCGCGCGGCTGGTTCTTCAATCGCACCAATGGACTCTTCCAATCAGATCGCGTGACCGAAACGCTTTCGCCCACCTCGCTGCGTGCATTGGCGAATGCTGGCAATCCTCTCACCTACACCGCCGTGCCGCGCGACAGCGGGCGGCGCATCGGGATTGATCGAGACGAGGATGGGTTCTTCGACAGAGACGAGGTGGATTTCGGAAGCGACCCGGCGAATGCGCTCTCGCTCGCCACGAATCGCCCGCCAACGCTCGCTGCGTTGACGAACCGCCTCGTCTTTGCCGGACAGACGATTTCGTTTACCGCTACCGCCACCGATCCAGACATTCCCGCGCAGCAGTTCACGTTCAGCCTTGCCGGAAGTCCGCCCGCTGGCGCGGCCATCAACTCCACCAACGGCCTGTTCACTTGGATGCCCGACGCCACGCAATCGCCCGGCACGAACACCATCTCCATCATGGTCACCGACTCGGGTTCACCGCCCAGGACCGACACAAAGAACTTTGTCGTCACCGTTCTCGATCTGCGCGTGAGTCCGCCAACGATCACGTCGAACGGCGTGGCGATTTCTTGGACGGCGATTCCCGGCCAAACCTATCGGCTGCAATACAAGACCAATCTCACCGATGCCGCATGGGCTGATCTTTCCAACGACATCACCGCCACCGACGGCACGATGAACGTCAACGACCCGGCGATTTATCCGCAGCGATTCTATCGCCTCCTGCTGCTGCCCTGAGCGAATGAGAAAACACTTTTTCAAAGCGAGTTTGAAAAGCCCTGTATCGGAGTGCGTCCGTCCCCGGGCGCAGCAGTGCGAGCATTTCGAGGCGCTCGAAACATCCACGCCCTTCTACCTTTCAATGTTGCTGCGCCCGAGGACGGGCGCACTCCGATCAGATTTGTCAATGCCCTCAAAGCAACTGTTCAAGCAGACTCTCAATCTCATCACCGTTGCGCTGATCATCGCGACCTCGCGCGATTGTCCAGCGGCGACGCTTCGCAATGCCACACTTCAGATCGTTTCCACGAACTCCGCGCAGATCGTGATTTCGTGGCAGGCCAAATCCGCCGTGCCAGCACCGGGGCTGCAGATCGTGCCGGATTATCAGTTGGAAAAAAGTTCCGACTTCACGAACTGGACGGCGTTCGGCGCGCTGCGCATTGGCGCGGCAAACAACCAGACGCTCCAGACGATTGATCCTGTCTCCAACGGGCCAGCATTCTATCGTGTGAAATCCATCGTTGACCGCCCGCTGGCAAAATTAAACCAGGCAGACCTCAGTCATGGCGAACTCGCGCAGGCGGATTTCTTCGGCGCGGAATTCTTCGCCGCCGACCTGACCGCCGCGAATCTCACCGGTGCAGACCTGCGCGCGGCGGATCTGCGATTCGCGACACTGACGGATGCGGTTGCCGATGGGGCTGATCTTTTCGCGGTGGATGCGATTTCCGCTGTGATTGATTTCGCTTCCATCAAAAATGCGGACCTCAGTTTCGCCAATCTGGAGGCAACCGACCTGTTCGGCGCGACCCTGCGTGGTTCGGATTTGCGCTCCACCATCCTGACCGGGGCCGATCTGCGTTTCACCACGCTGCATCAGACCCTGATTGATTCCCACACGCGGCTGGATTCCAAGTGGATCAAAATCTGGCAGCTCGTGAACAACCAGACCACGAATTCGATCTTCACGAATCTCGATCTCAGCATTGCCGACATCCGATCCGCAGACATGCAGGGGAAAAATTTCTCAGGCTCGGACTTCAGTTCGTCCTCGCTGGCGGGCGCGGATTTGCGCGGGGCGAATTTCACGAACGCCAACCTCCGCTTCGTCATCTTCAACGACGCGTTGATGGACACCAACACCGTCATCGAGCCGAAATCGCGGCTCATCTGGGAGATCGTCAATCAAGGGGCGGTCGGGCGCGATCTGCACGGCACGAACCTGAACAACGCATTCCTGGCCGACGCGGACATGCGCAACGTGAACCTGACCAACACGACGATGACACTCGCCGTCATGGAATTTGCCAATCTTGGAGGCGGGAATTTGCGCAGTGTGAACCTGACCAGTGCCGATTGTCTTGGAACGATCTTCACCAACGCCATCCTGAACTCGGCGAACTTCACGGGTGCAGACCTGACCCAGGCGAACTTCCTCGGCGCGACAACGAACGGTGCAATCTTCAACGGCGCGACCTTCAGCCAAACCATCATGCCGGACGGCTCGATCCGGAATTTTTGATTCCTGCGCCGGGTTTAGCCGTTGTCACATCCCCATGATTTGATAGCCGCTATCCACGTAGATGACCTGCCCCGTGATTGCCGCAGCGCCGTCGCTCGCGAGGAAGGTGCCGGTGGCGCCAAGTTCTTCTGGCAGGACGTTGCGCTTGAGTGGCGAGTGCGCCTCGTAATGCTTGAGCATGTCGGTGAACCCGGCGATGCCGCGCGCGGCGAGCGTGTTCATCGGGCCGGCGCTGATGCAGTTGACGCGGATTTTTTTCGGACCGAGATCGTAGGCGAGGTAGCGTGTGCTGGCTTCAAGAGACGCCTTGGCAACCCCCATGACGTTGTAGTGAGGCACGACTTTTTCCGCGCCGTAATAACTCATTGCCACAATGCTTCCGCCCTCGGTCATAAGCGGCATCGCGCCGCGAGAAAGAGCGACGAGCGAATAGGCGCTGATGTCATGCGCGATGCGATAAGCTTCACGGCTGGTATTTACGAAATCGCCTTCCAGCGCGTCCTTGGGCGCAAATGCTACGGAGTGCAGCATGAGATGAAGCTTGCCGAACTTCGCTCCGACATCGGCAAACACGCGCGCAATGTCCTCGTCCTTGGTGACGTCACACGGCATGAGCAGCGTGTCGCTGCCGAACGTGCCGGCCAGTTCCTCCACGTTGTCTTTGAGGCGTTCACCCTGATAGGTGAAGGCGAGTTTCGCGCCGGCCTTGTGCCACGCCTGCGCGATGGCCCATGCAATGGAGCGCTTGTTGGCGACGCCGAAGACAATTCCGAGTTTTCCTGCGAGTGCTGACATAGATTGGTTGAATCGTTTGGTGGTTGCTGGTTGAACCGCGAATCTCCGCCAGCATGGACATGCCCGGCGTGGTTATCAAGTTTTCGTCTTGCGCCAGATGCCGAGCAACCCGCCCAATCCTCCGAGCAAAACCACGCTCACCGCCACCGCGCCGCTGTTTGCGTATTGCGGGAGAAAATGGAGCGAGCCCGCGCCGACTGCGGGTCCGACGAAATTGCCCAGCCCGATCGCCGCTTCGTGAATGCCGCCGTGTTCGCCCTTCGTCTCGCCAACATCCATCGAGTAGAAGAGCGACGAGTAGTATATCAAACCGATTGCAATTCCGAAGATCAGTTGGGCCGACACGATCACAACGAGATTTGGCGCAGTAAGAATCACCACAAATGAGGCGATGAGCGCGAGATAGGCTGAAAGCATCCAGCGAAACTTGTAATGCCATCCCGGCCAGACCCACAAACCAAAGAACGCCCCCAATCGGGCGAAACACCAAAGCGAACAACAAAAACCAGCCGCTGTCGTGGACAGGCCGAGTCGCTCGGCGATGCCGGGCATGACGGCCACGAGTGTATTGATGGCGATGTAGGCAAATGGATTTGCCAGCCATGCCATCCGGAGGAATCCACGGGCGCGGGCGATTGGTCGCGGATTCATTTCCAACGGCTCTGGGGTTTTATTGGCGGTTGTTTCAATCCGTTGCGCTCGCGCCTTTGTTGCGAGCCAGAAGGTCAGGGCAAGCTGGATGATCAAGACGCCCAGTGGCGCGAGGAAGAGACTTTGGAGACCAAACCGGTCGAGTATCTTGCCACCGATGAAATAGCCCAGGGCACCCGTGCCAGCCCAGCCGAGATTGTAAATGCCAACCACGCGTTGGAGACCTGCGGGAGTTTCACCTTCGCAAACCAACGCTTCAAGCGCCGGCCAGGTGAAACACAACCCGACGGCGGAGACGAGCATCACAGCGATGTGGCCGGCGGGCGAATTCAAAAAAGGCCCCACTGCCAGCGCCACGATCATGATGGCGAATCCAAGTTTGAGCGATGTGAAGTAGCCTGCGCGCTGCGCGAACCGTCCACTCCACCACGCAGCGAACATGTAAACCAGACCGTTCATGGCGGCGAGGGTGAGATTGGCTTTGTTGTCAAAGCCGAACCGCGCATGCATGAAAAAGTAGAAGTAGTAGAAATAAAATGTCGAACTGAGGGAGTTAAGCCCTTCGAGAACAAAGTAACCGGATTTGAGCTGGCGTTGGGTCATATGCGGTGCGAGGTGCGGCGTGTCAGGTGTCAGTTTCTTGAAACGGGCGTGGCTCGGCTCAACCGGGCACCTGGTGCCTCGCAGATGACACTTCCTCAATGGCTTTGCGGCAATACCATTTCACGGCGTTGCTCATGGCGGGTTGAAGCGTCTCAAGCTCATCGCTCAAACACCAACGGATGTCGTGATGTTCCTCCACCGCAAGCGTGGTGTCGCCGCTCCTGATGCGCGCCCAATAGATCATGCCGATGTGTTCGTGGGTGTCGCTGATGCGATGAATATCAAGAAAGCGCGGGCCAATGAGCGCGCGCGTGCCGGGCTCGGTTGTGGGCGGGCGTTCGCCGAGAAGTTCCACCTCAAGTCCGCTTTCCTCCTTTGCCTCGCGCAGCGCGGCTTGTTCAGGCTCTTCATCCAGCTCGATGTGTCCGCCGAGCGGGAGCCATTTGTTGAGTTTGCGATGATGGATGAGCAGGACCTTTGCGTCGTGAACGACAAAGATGGCGACGGTGAAATCAATTTTTTCGTGGATGTGTGCCATGACCTGAACAGGCGCGGAGTGTGTCGTGCTGGTGAATGAAAGGAAAGCCAATCCACCGGAGAGTGTCGGCAACTTTTTCCTTGGGAAACCTGCTCTACGTTTGACACGGTGCGTTGTACGTGGCTAATCTGCCCGCCAGTTTCCGCGACCAAACTTCGTGGGAATTATCACCGTGGCAGAAAAAGACGATTATCTGGTTGATATGCTCGCTGATCTTGGGTTCGTAACCCCGGATCAGGTCGCGCAGGCCCGACAGGAGGCGCAAGCCGCCGGAGTGGGCGTGGTGGATTACATGGTCGCGAACAAAATGGCGCGACCGGCGGATGTCACCCAGGCCAAGGCCGCACATTTTGGCGCGGAGGTGGTTCATCTGAGCGCCATCAAGATTGAAGACGATGTCATTGCGGCGATTCCCCGCCACATCGCCAAGAAATATCGTGTCGTCCCGGTTTTCAAAAGCGAGTCTTCGTTGACGGTGGCGCTCGCCGATCCGTCGGACATTGCCACGGCGGACGCGTTGAATCATTTGTTGCACACGGAAGTGATCGTGCAGGTGGCGTCTGAGGCGGACATCGAGGGGGCGTTGGGCAAGTATTACGGTGGACGGGATGCGGGGCTGATCGGCGATGCGATTCAGAAGTTGACGCAGAGCGAGGTGGAAATTGCCCTGCCGCAAACGGACGTCACGAAGTCCAAGGACTCCGTAGATGCCGACGCTCCGCTCATCAAGCTGGTCAACCAGATCATCATTGACGCGTTCAAGATGCACGCGTCGGATATTCATCTCGAACCGCTGTCAAAGCGTTTCCGGCTGCGCTACCGCATTGACGGAATGATGCACGAGATGAAGAACCCTCCCAAACGGCTTCAATCTGCGATCATCGCCCGTCTCAAGATTCAATCGAACATGTCCATCGCGGAACACCGCGTTCCGCAGGACGGTCGTATTCAGACGACCGTGGGTGGCGGCAAGATGATTGATTTGCGCGTTTCATGTCTGCCGACAAATCACGGTGAGTCCATCGTGATGCGTATTTTGGACAAGGAAGGATTGCGCGTCGGTCTCGCGGAACTTGGCTTCCTGACGGACGATCAGGCGGTGATTGAAAAACTGATCGGTCTCCCGGACGGCTTGTTTCTTGTCACCGGCCCCACCGGCTCCGGCAAGACGACCACGCTGTATTCGTGTCTGCATTTCATCAACCGGCCAGATCGAAAGATCATTACAGTGGAAGACCCGGTGGAATATGTCCTCGCCGGCATCAACCAGGTGCAGGTCAGTGAAGCGGTGGGGTTGACCTTCTCCGGGGCGCTGCGCTCGATTCTGCGTCAGGCGCCGAACATCATCATGATCGGGGAAATTCGCGATCTTGAGACGGCGTCCATTGCCATCAACGCGTCACTGACAGGTCACCTGGTGTTTTCCACGCTCCATACCAACGATGCGCCGGGCGCTGTGACGCGCTTGATTGACATCGGCGTCAAGCCGTTCCTTGTGGCCTCCTCCACGCGTTCGCTCATGGCGCAACGACTGGTGAGGAAGATTTGCAAGAAGTGCGGCGGGCCGTCCATGCCATCCGAGGCGGAGTTGAAAGCCCTTGGGATCGAGTCCGAGGCCGCAAAGAGCGCGACCTTCAGGAAAGGCAAGGGTTGCGACAACTGCTCGAACACCGGCTGCCGCGGGCGCATGGGCATCTTCGAGATATTCGTCATTGATGACGAGGCGAGGAAATTGATTTACGACAAGGTGCCGACGTCGGTGTTGCGCGTTCGTGCGCGTGAGATGGGCATGAGGACGTTGCGCGAAGACGGCATCCGCAAGGTTTTGGCGGGAATGACGACTCCCGAAGAGGTCATCCGCGCCACGGTTGGCGACGATGAATGATCTGCGTGAAGAAAATGGCGCGGCATTGTCCAAGGTAATGACGATTTAGAACGGAGAATTCAGCATGGCATATCAGATGTCCGATTTGTTGCAGTTGGTGGTGTCCGAGGGCGCCGCCGATTTGCATATCCGCGTAGGCACGCCGCCGACCATCCGCGTGCATGGCATTTTGCATCGCGTGGAAGGTCCCCCTTGCAAGGCAGAGGACACCGAGGCGTTGATGCGCAGCATCACGTCCGAGGATCAAATCCAACACGTGCGTGAGCGCGGCGGCGCGGACTTCGGGTTTGCATTCGGTGAACTGGCGCGTTTCCGCGTCAGCGTTTTCAAGGCAAAAGGTGATTTCGGCATCGTGGCCCGCCAGATTCCTACAAAGCTTTTGACGATGGAGCAGATTGGCATCCCGCCCAGCGCCAAGGAACTGCTCTACAAACCGCGCGGTCTCGTGCTTGTGACCGGCCCGACAGGCTCCGGCAAGACGACGACGCTGGCCTCGATGATCAACATCATCAATGAGGAGCGCGATGAGGCGCACATCATCACCATCGAAGACCCGATCGAGTATTATCACAAACACAAGAAGGCGCTGGTGACGCAGCGCGAGATTGGCGTGGACGTGCCAAACTTTGCCGAAGGTTTGCGCCGCGCATTGCGTCAGGACCCGGACATCGTGCTCGTCGGTGAAATGCGCGACCTGGAAACGATGGACGCAGCCATCACGGCGGCGGAAACCGGTCACTTGGTCTTCGGCACGCTGCACACCACCGGCGCGGCAAAGACGATTGATCGTATCACGAACGCGTTTCCGACCAACCAGCAGGAACAGATTCGCATCCAGCTTTCAACGGTGTTGCAGGCGGTGATTTCGCAGTTGCTCCTTCCGCGCGTGGACAAGCCGGGTCGCGTTGCCATTTTTGAGATCATGGTCAACACGCCGTCCATCGCCGCGCTCATCCGCGACAACAAAACATTTCGCATCCAGTCGGACATCCAGACGGGATCGAAGTACGGCATGGTGACTCTGGACTCATTTCTAGTTGAGAAATACATGGCGGGAATGATCTCCCGCGAGGAAGTCATCACCAAGGCGCAGGACGCGATCACCATCCAGCAGAAGTTGCAGGAACTTGAACTGGCTCAGGCGGTGGGTGAGGACGTGGCGGGCGAAGAAGGTCAGTCGTGAAGTCGAATTGAATTGATATGGCGGAAGAGCATTCCAACCCGTTGTTGTCCCTCGTGCGCGAGCAGGGAATGATTGACGATCTCCAGTACGAGGACGTGCTTGGCGAACTGAAGCGCAGCGGCAAACCGGTGTTTCAGATCATCCAGGATTTTGGGTTGATGGATGCCGATGCGCTGTTACAGACGATGGCGAATCATCTGGGTACGGAGGTGGTGGATATTCGCAATGCCAACATCACCAAGGAAGCCATCGCGGCGATTCCAGCCAGCAGCGCCAAGACCTACCGCTGTCTGCCCATAGAGGTGAACGGTTCCACGTTGCGTGTGGTATTCGAGGATCCGCTGAATCCGGCGCACATTGACGAGCTGACGTTCGTCGCCAAGAAAGACATTCAGCTCGTTGTTGCGAACCCGACGGACATCCAGGCGGCGCTGGACAGGTATTACGGTGCCGACATGGGCGGCGAGGTGGATGAGATTCTCAAGCAACTTGGGGGTGATGAAAAGATCACCGAGGAAGCCGTGGCAGCCGTGGAGATGGACGACGAGGAGATGATCTCCAGTCTGGCGAACGAAGCGCCGATCGTCCGGTTCGTGAACCTGGTTTTGTTTCAGGCCGTGAAAGATCGCGCGAGCGATATTCACTTCGAGCCGTTCGAGGATGAGTTCCGAATCCGCTACCGCGTGGACGGCGCGCTTTATGAAATGTCACCGCCGCCGAAGCACTTGGCGATGCCGGTTGTCTCTCGCATCAAGGTCATGGCGAACCTGGACATTTCCGAGCGACGTTTGCCTCAGGACGGACGCATCAATTACAAGCTGGGTCACAAGCAGATTGACCTGCGCGTTTCCACGCTGCCGACGGCTTTCGGTGAATCCGTCGTGTTGCGCGTTCTGGATCGTTCCTCGGTGAATCTCGAGCTCGAGAACCTTGGCTTTCCGAAATACGTGTACGACTTCGTGAACGAAGTCATCCTGCGGCCCAACGGCATTTTCGTCGTTACTGGCCCGACCGGTTGCGGAAAGACGACGACGTTGTATTCGTGTTTGCGGCGCGTGAACGTGATTGATTCCAAACTGCTGACGGCGGAGGACCCGGTTGAGTTCGACATCGAAGGCATCATGCAGGTGGCGGTGAACGAGGCGTTGGGCATGACGTTCGGCAAGGCCTTGCGCTCATTCTTGCGCCAGGACCCGGACATCATCATGGTCGGTGAAATGCGCGACCTCGAAACAGCGCAGATCGCGATCCAGGCGTCCCTGACCGGTCACCTTGTCTTGAGCACGCTGCATACGAACGACGCTCCCGGTGCTGTGACGCGTCTCGTGGACATGGGCACGGAGCCGTTTCTCGTATCCTCGACGCTGATGGCGGTGCTGGGCCAGCGGTTGGTGAGGACGATTTGCAAGAACTGCCGGACGCCGTTCGAGCCAACCGAGCAACAACTGGCTTTGCTGAATCTTTCGCCGCATGACCTGGGTGACAAGGCGTTTTACTACGGGCGCGGTTGCTCGACATGCAATGACACGGGGTATCGCGGGCGCAAAGGCATCTACGAGTTGCTGGTGTGCAGTGATACCATCCGGACGATGATAACGGAACGCGCGCCGACGGTGGTGTTGCGTCAGAAGGCTGTGGAATTGGGAATGGTAACGCTGCGTGAGGACGGCTTGCGGAGCATCTTTGATGGTGATACAACTATCGAAGAAGTCGTGAAATATACTTAACCCGGAAATTTTTTATGCCCAAGTTCAGTTACGTGGCGATGGACCAAAAGGGGAAGGAGCAGAAAGGCACCATCGAGGTCGCCAGCCAGAACGAAGCCATTGGTCGCGTCAAGGAGATGGGCTTGTTCCCGACGAAGATCGTCGAGATGGACAAGGCCAAGCCCGAAAAAAAGGCCGCTACCGCCGGGTCTGCAAAGCCGGCTGCGAAAAAGAAGGGCAAGGGCATGTCCGTGCCCGGTTTCGGCGGCAAGGTCAAATCGAAGGTTCTAACCACGTTCACGCGTCAGTTGGCAACACTGGTGGATGCCGGTCTTCCGTTGCTGCGCGGAATGCGCGTGCTCGAAAAGCAGGAACGTAACCCCACGCTCAAATCCGTGATTGGTGAACTCGCGTTGTCTGTCGAAGGCGGCAGTACGTTCTCGGAGGCGCTCGCGCAACATCCCAAGATTTTCAATCGTCTCTACGTCAACATGGTCAAGGCCGGTGAGCTGGGCGGCGTGTTGGAGGTGGTGCTGAACCGTCTGGCGGAATTCCAGGAAAAGGCGCAGAAGATCAAAGGCAAGGTCGTCGCTGCCATGTTTTATCCCGTGGCGGTGATGATCGTGGCGGTGGTCATCATGGGTGTGCTCGTTGTTGTTGTCATCCCGAAGTTCAAGGAAGTGTTCGCAGGACTTGGCGAAGGCCGTCCATTGCCGGCTTTCACGCAACTGGTAATGAACATCAGCGACGCGGTGAGAAACAATATTATCGTTACCACAATTTGCGTGGTGGCGGTTGTGATCGTGTTCTTGATGTTCATCAAAACGAAATTTGGCCGGCACGTCTGGGACAAGTTCAAACTCAAGATGCCCCTGATCGGGCCGGTCGTCAGCAAGGTGTCAATATCACGGTTCACGAGAACTCTTGGAACTCTTGTGAGCAGCGGTGTGCCGATCCTTCAGGCGTTGACCATTGTCCGGGAAACCTCCGGCAACGTCATCATTGCCAATGCCGTGACGGCGGTTCACGATAGCGTGAAGGAAGGCGAAACCATCACTGCGCCCCTTGAGGCATCTGGAGTATTTCCCCCCATGGTGGTTTCCATGGTGGACGTCGGCGAACAGACTGGCGCGCTGCCGGAAATGATGATGAAGATTGCCGACAACTTCGACGACGAGGTGGATAACGCCGTGGCGGCCATGACATCCTTGCTCGAACCGATCATGATCGTGTTTCTGGCGGTTATCGTGGGCAGCATCGTCATCGCCATGTTCCTGCCGCTCATTGACCTGATGAACAATCTGGGCGGCGGTGGCAGCGGCGACAAAGAATAAGCCCCAAACAACTGTGCTGTTGTGGCCCGGTTCGGCATCGCTGCCGCCGGGCCACTATTACTGGGTATGAAGAAAAAATTTGACTCAACCGATGACTATGTGTAAATACATTGTAAGCACAAAGCATAGGCGAACTATTTACAACTGAGCGTGCATGGAGTTCGATTGGAATAATCCGCCTTTTGAGACTGATGGCTCTTTGACGCAGCGGGACATAGAAGAATCGTTCGAGGACCCCTTTGCCATCCGGCTGTTGCCGGATACGCCCCGGTTCTCGGTTCAAGCCCGGTTTTTCAATCTGGGCATGAGCGCCAACGGTGACGGAGTCTTTAGCGTGTATCGGACAAACGGGAAAATGATCCGGGTGATTCACGCGAGGGGATTTCAGCCCGAGGAACGCTACTTTTATCAGCGCAAGATGGAGCAGGCCCTGGCGCAATAATAGTGGGTGCGATGAAGACGATCAGGTGCGAAATGAACAATGCGAACCATCGCAAATTGGGAAGATGTGCCGATTTTCGACAGCGAGAAGGCCGAAGCCGACTTCTGGACGGAGACGCGGCCCGATCTGCGCCTCATGGAATCAGCGGTGTCGGGCACCGTCGAAGTCTCGGAATCCGTGACCATCACAATCCGCATAGACCCGCGGATGCTGGCAAGGATCAAGCGCCTGGCCCGATCCCGGTTCTTGAACTACCAGAGCATGATCAAACAATGGTTGAGTGAACGCATGGAACAGGAAGTCCGCGAACGCTGAACCCACCCGAACAATGAAAACGAAAAACCAGACTCTCCCCGTTCACACAAGGGCTTTCACGCTCATCGAATTGTTGGTCGTCATCGCAATCATCGCCATTCTTGCGGCGATAACCTTCCCTACCGTTGCGGCCGTCAAACGCAAACAGACAATTTCCAAAGCAGAAGCGGAGCGTGAGCAGGTCATCACAGCCATCGAACTGTATAAGGCAGAACTGGGCCATTACCCTCCGGACAACGCCAGGAACCCGCTGCAATATGCCAACAACCCGCTTTACTACGAACTCATGGGCACGCTGCTGAATGGCGCGAACTACGAAACCAAGGACGGCAGCGCGCAAATCTCTGCCGCGAATGTGCAAGTCGAGTTTGGTCGCGGTGGATTCGTCAACTGCACCCGCAATTCAGATGCGGATTCCTCCAAGCCCGCCAAGAAATTTCTTATCGAATTCAGATCTACCCAGCGCGGGGATAAGCCCAATGGCGTCCGCCTGCTCACATGCTCCGTCATCTGGCCGGCAAACCTCGGCAACGGCGTCGCCGGTGTGCCCGAGCTCAATCCCTGGCGCTACAACATCACCAATCCCACGAACAATCCCGGTGGATTCGATCTCTGGGTGGATGTTTACGTGGCTGGCAAGACCAACCGCATCAGCAACTGGAACAAAAAACCGCAGATAGTTTTCTGATCCCATGAAAACCAGCCACCTCAACTCCTCCGACCAGCCTGCGCGTGTCTCCGTGACGTGGGAGGATTCCTTCTGGTTTCCGCGTGTGCTGATCAGTTCCCAACGTTCACGACCCCGCAACAGGCGCGGCCGTTGCCGGGTTCAGATCGTCACCGACAACGCCATTTGCAGCGCGCGCACCTTCAACGAACCGATTATGAAAACCAACAAACAAACCTCACGTCGTTTTTCCGGATTCACGCTCATCGAACTCCTCGTGGTTATTGCCATCATCGCCATTCTTGCGGCAATGCTCCTCCCTGCTATCGCTAAGGCAAGGGAGGCCGCGATGAAGAAGAAGGCGAAATTGGAAATGTCCCAGATCGGCATGGCCATCAAATCCTACGAGTCCACTTACAACGGTCGTTTCCCCGTGCCGCCTGGATTCCCAATCGGCGGTCTTGACGCGACGTTTGGTCTGGGCACTGGAACCGGCATAGCCGGCATTGTCACCAATTACCAATACAATGCTGGAATCATCGCCATCATCATGGATGAAGTTGCCTACGGCAACGGCCAGCCCACTCCAAACAAAGATCATGTTCTGAACCTCCAACGGAATGCGTGGCTCAATGCAAAAAGAATCGGCGACAGCGCATCAGCCGGTGTTGGGTTGGATGGTGAATATCGGGATCCTTGGGGCCAGCCGTATATCATATCATTGGATTTGAGTACAGACGACCGTTGTAGGGATGCGTTATACAGCGCTCAAGCAGTCTCTCAGAAAACTCTTAACAGCCGGGTTGGTCTCAAAGGGATGTCGAGTCCTACTGCAAATGGCAACGCGAGCGACTATGAAAGCCCCGGCCAGTACCTGATCTGGTCCAAAGGACCCGATGGTCAGGCATCACCAACGGTAAAAGCCGATCAAGGCGTGAACAAGGACAACATCCTTCTCTGGCAGGAGTGACTTTATGCGAACCGCGCCGCGACAATCCGCCTTCACGCTCGTCGAAATGCTGGTGGTCATTTCCATCATCGCCATTCTCACGGCGATTGCGCTGCCCACGATTGGGACCATGCGCGGCTCGGACTCCACACTTGCCACCACGCGCCAGTTGCTCGATGACTGCACCCGCGCCCGTCAATTCGCCATCAGCCAGCGCACCACCGTTTACATGGTTTTCTGCCCGGCGAATTTTTGGAACGACTTGCCCGCTTACAATCGCCTGAATGACGTGCGGATTCCCAACGAAGTCTCCAAAGCCCAAAAGCTTTACGAGAAACAACTCTCCGCCTACACGTTCGTGACTCTTCGCAGCGTTGGGGATCAACCGGGAAAATCCACCGTCCACTATCTGACAACGTGGCGCTCCCTGCCGGAAGGTGCGTTGATTCCTGCATTCAAGTTCAATGCGCGGAACACATTCACCACAATTTACGATCCTCCCCGGCCTTCTGCCATCACTGATCGTACCTTTGACGTGAAAGGTTTTGACCGCACCACCGCGGTGCCGTTCCCGTCCCAGGACGCTGCGGTGATTGGTGGCCCGTACGTCACACTTCCCTACATCGCCTTCAATCACCTTGGTCAATTGACGCGTGACGGCATAAACCCGTCTCAGGAGGACGAATTCATCCCGCTCGCCAAAGGCAGCGTCAACTACAGTCGCGACGCCAACAAAAATGTGGTGCAGGCACCGCCCACGCTCACCGAGTCACCGGCCGGTTCAAGCACCAACACCTTCATGCTCGTCCACATTGACTGGCTTACCGGTCGGGCGCGGCTTGAGAAACAGGAGTTCAAATGAGACTTACGCGAACACATCGGAGCGCGGACAGCCTTGTCCGCGCGTTTCAAACCCCGCTACCGGACTCGCGGACAAGGCTGTCCGCGCTCCGCCGCCGCTCCGCCTTCACGCTCGTCGAAATCGCCATCAGCATGGCGATCATCGGCTTTGCCGTCGTTGCCATCATTGGCGTGCTGCCCCTGGGCTTGAACGTCCAGAAGGACAACCGCGAGGAAACCATCATCAACAACGAGGCCAACTTCTTCATGGACGCCATCCGTAGCGGCGCGCGGGGACTGGATGATTTGACCAATCATGTCTATGCAATAACGAACTTCTGGACCAAGTACAACACAACCACGGACCCGTGGACGCCGATAAACAGCGGTGGCGATGGTTTTGTGTACACAGATTCTGACGTGAACTCGTTCCCGGCAAAACCGTTTTGGCCGATCACCAATGGCGCCGCCATCGTCGGTGTGTTAAGCACGCCAAAGTTTACAGGCAACCAAAGCAACTACGTTGTCGCCTACACGTATGCCATGAGCGGCTCCGCCGGCGAACAATTGCCGCAAACCCAGGCCAACATTCAAAATTTCGCCTTCGCGCACCGGATGATTGTCGAGATTTATCCCGTGCCCAACGCAGACGCGAACTCCCCCTCCGGCGGGAAACTTGTGAACAATCTCCATGAAGTCCGCCTCACATTCCGCTGGCCGTTGTATGCAAACGGTAAATCCGGCTCGGGCAGGCAGACTTATCGCACCATCGCTGGTGGACGCTTGCTGCCAGCGCCGCCGCCTTCGCCGCCGCTTCACTGGTTTTTCCATCCTGAACAATACTCCCAGGCGCAATGAAACTTTCCCCTCCATCATTCCAGCCAGGAATCCATGCTGCGGAGTGTGGCCGTCCCCGGCCACAGCAGGTTCGCTGTCAGGGATGTCTTGCATTCTTTCCAGCCAACATTGATGGCGGTGATCGCTGTGCCCGGGGACGGGCGCACTCCGCCTTCACTCTCATTGAAATCATGGTCGTCACCGTTTTGCTTGCGGTGATCATCATCGGACTCGTCTCGATGTTTGCACAGACGCAGAAGGCCTTTCGCACGAGCATGACCCAGGTGGACGTGCTGGAAAGCGGTCGCGCTGTCACTGAACTGCTCACGCGCGACCTTGAGCAGATCACACCAAGCTACGGTCCAGACAACACCATCAACTTCTTTGCGAAGCGCCTGAACAGCCCGCTGCTCATCCAGCCCATCACTGGCAATCCAACCGGACCCGGTCGGATCAACATCATGGAAGACATGTTTTTCCTGGCCCGGGAAAATCAGACCTGGACCGGCTATGGCTACGCGATCACAAATCATGGAGACGGAATCGGTTCCCTGTATCGTTTCTCCAGGACCAACAGATTCGGCGACAACCCCGTGGCGCTTGTTACGAGCTACTTCAATACGCCCATCGCGAACATGAGTCACATCGTGGACGGCGTGATCCATTTCAAGGTGAGATGTTTCAACCCGAACAATGTTTGGACGACAACAGAAGTTTCAACAAACAGCAGCCCTGCCAATTCTGCCATCCTCCAGGGCTCTGCAACCGTCCAATATGAAGTTGAGCATTACGAGTATTACAGCAACGCAGTCCCCGCCTTTGTCGAACTCGAACTTGGCGTGCTCGAGGAGCGTTCCCGCGACCGCGCGCTTGCAATTCCTGCCGGCATCGCGCGCAGCAACTACCTGGCGCAACAGGCCTCCAAGGTTCATCTCTTTCGCATCCGCGTTCCCGTCCGTAACGTTGACCCCGCCGCGTATCAATGAAACTCAACTCCCAACTTTCACGCCGCACGTCACCCACCACGCATCACGCGTCACGCAGCCGCGGCGTCGCCCTCGTCATCACGGTCATCATGCTTTCAGTGATCCTGTTCATGGCGATCACGTTTCTGGCGTTGAGCCGCCGCGAGAAGGGCGTGGTGGCCACCACCAAGGACATGACAACCTCCAAGTTTGCGATGGATGGAGGAATCGAGCGCGCCAAGGCTGAAATCCTTGCAAACATTCTCGGCACGACGAATGTCAGTTCGTTCGGCCTCCTGGTTTCAACGAACTTCATCCGGTGGGAAGGATTCGATCCCGCCGCTGCCAACAACATGAACTGGCAGGCCATCTTTCCTCCAACCGTGAACGGTTTCACGAATGTAAATTTTGATTACCTGCCAAACGGCAATCCACTCTCCATCTGGCAAAGACTTCAAAACCTCACGAACCTGTATTTCAGCCCGCGTCCGCCAGTCTGGGTCACCAACGCGACCAGGGGAGTGGCGGGCAGTTACGACTTCCGTTACTACCTTGACCTGAACCGCAATGGCCGCCATGACCGCTCTGGTTTCTGGCCGGTGACAAACGTTGACAGTTCCGGAAATCCATTCGTCGCAGTTCTTCCCAACGGGCAGTGGGTGAGTAATTACATGGTCGGTGATCCCGAATGGATCGGCGAACTGGAGCGGCCCGGATTTCCGCACTCAAGCACGAATCGTTTTCTCAGCCGCTACTGCTTCATGGTTGTTCCTGCCGGAAAGACGCTGGATGTAAATTACATTCACAACCAGACGCTGGCAGACCGGACATCGCAGATGAACGTGGACGGCAAGGATTTTTCGCGCAACCAGGGCGTTGGCTCATGGGAGATCAACCTCGCTTCCTTCCTCTATGACCTGAATACGAACAGATACGCCTGGGGCTATGCCAACAACGGTTACATTTATGATCAGCCGGTGGCCAATCCAGTTTGGAGCTCCGGCAAGGCATTTGAGGATGCCGCAGCGCTTTACCGCTACCGGCTGAACGGGAATCCCAGTACTCTCACTTACACGCCAGCTAGCGTCTCCTATCTCTTTGGGAACAACGGGGCAAATGCGTTCAGAAGAGATTTCGTTGACGGTTATTCCGACGATGCATCGTTGTTCTCCACGAACGGAGTCGGGCGACCATCGGCTGGGTTGACGGCGGACTTTGATCGCCCGGGTAATCCATGGCCAGGCGCACCGCTGGCCAATCACTTTTTCAGCGAGCAGGATTTATTCAATCCCGCCAAGACAACGGCGGGCGGGGCGGGATTCAAGTTCCCGGATCGTCTTTCCATGGCCTCAACAAATCTTTCCACGTACGACAGCTACACCTATTACCGGATGCTCTCGCAGCTCGGCACTGACTCCGCCTACGAAGACACGGACAAGCTGAATCTGAATTATGTAAACGTTGGTGGTTTCGCTGCGACCAACTTTATCCGATGGGATGACGCATCTGCACTCGGCGTTCGACAATCGCAAGTTGCACTTGTCATGTTCAACAGCATCGCCAACCGGCTGTTGAGCCGGTACACGCAGGACTGGCTCGACAACGACCGCAGCTACTACATCAATTTCTTCGGTACAAACCAGCCTTTCGACGTGACGAGTATTCCGGTGTGGTTCAGCAATCGCATGGTTTATTCCCCCAGTGTAAATCGCCTGTTGCAACTGGCTGCAAACATCACCGACAGCGTTGTCACCAATCGTGGATTTGATCCCGGATTACCGAGCGTTTTCCGTCCCATTTTCCGCAAGAGCGGTGGCAGTATTTATATTACAGGCTTCATCGAGGCTGGTTCGGATTTGATCAAGGCAGCTGACAAACCGCTTGCACTCGACGAGCCTGCTGAATTCGCGCTGATTGGCCAGGACTCAAACATTTATGGTGTGCCGTGGATCATCGGAGCAAAGAAAGGACTTCCAAACTTCAACGAGTATGCGATGCACTCGCATTTCGAAATCACCCGCAAGATGATTTTGACGCGGCAGCAGAAAGACGGAGGATTGCAAACGAACCTCATGTATAATCTGAGCGTTTCAAACGCGATTGGTGCAGAGGTCTGGAATTCCTACCGCAGCAACTACACGCGCGGCGCAACGATATTTGTCCTCGACGAGGTTCGCATGGGACTCTCCAATGATGTAGGAGTCGTTGTTCCATTTGTTCGAGCCGGAGCCACGGCGTATAGAAGCACGATGCCAATCTTGCCAGGGGCGGGGAAGTGGCCTGGCTTTAAGGCTGGCTCAGACAGCTCATTCATTATCCCGTTTCAAACAAACATTACTCATCTAACGCCGGCGACCTACCGGTTCAATCCCCCCGGTTTGTTGCCGGATGTGTCGCGGAGTGTTGAAACCAACTACAACTTCTACGCGGATCCTCAGTGGTATTTATTCATCACCAATCGAGTTCGCGTGCACATGGTGTCAGGCGGGCGGGTTGTTGACTATGTTCAACTCGATACACTGAACACCACTCGTAGCATCAGCAATGACATTGCCAAGGCGAATTCAGACCGGATAGATCAGGACAAGAACAATGATCCTGGCAGAACTCCCCCAGGAAAACTGAACGGAAAAATCTTCAAGCAGATGTGGGATTCCACGCGGGCGAGGAATCCGAAAAACACCACTGTGCCGACCATCGGGATGACGAATCAGATTCATGTGTCGTTGAACAAGTCGAAGTACCAAGGAACAGATTGGGCAAATCTTGGAACATTTGACAACGCCGCCGAGTCCCAAAAGTTCGCTGCATTCCTTACGAACGGCGTTGTCGGCTCGGCCCAGGTTCCGTACACGCCTTCGTTGCGGCTCCGACGGTATTTCTCGTGGCAGGCTAACGACCCCCTGGTTCACTACCACTCCGGGGATCTAGTCCAGGTGGATCGTACGAACGATTTGGAAATCGTTTCATTATCACAAAACACTCCCTTGATGAAGGGCACAGGCAAGGACTTTGGAACCTTGAATGCCCGCTTCAATCCCTGGGGTGGCCGACCGGGAGGCGATAATGATGAAGCCACCGACTCGGGCAGTTTTTACGACATGTCGCTCAAGGATCCGCTTGTGAAGCTGTCTGATGATTGGGAATTTCACACCAATGCGTTCCCCAACATCGGCTGGCTTGGGCGTGTTCATCGCGGCACGCCGTGGCAGACTGTTTATCTAAAGGCCAGTGACGTGGGCATCACCAATTTTCCGGCACCACTTGCCAGCGCTTTCACCTGGGTCACAAACAACGCGTACGCGAACTCCGCAAAGAAATGGTCGCAGTGGTCCGGGAATCCAAATCGCTTCGATGCTTTCTACACCCGTCCTGCGGAGGATCGCGTGTTGTTCGACATCTTCACAACCGCATTGAACGAAAACGCAACACGCGGACAATTGCCCATCAATCAGGAAGGGCTGGCAGCGTGGTCTGCGGTCCTCGGGGGTGTGGTCGCCATCACCAATTCCACAACTGATGTGACACTTAACTCCACGGTTCCCACTTTGAAGTTTAGTCCGCAAATCATCCAGCCCGCTGGTTACTTTAATCCTGCTGATACGAGCACACCGTTGCCGGCGATGGTCAAGATCGTGAATGGCATCAACACCACGCGCACCAACCTCGGAATGTTTCCGAGCCAGTCGTTCAAACATCTCGGAGATGTTCTTGCCACACCCGAACTCACGACGGCTTCGCCGTTCCTAAACCGGAGCACACAGACACAGGTGCAGAAGGGTTTGAACGACGCCGCGTATGAATGGATTCCGCAGCAGATCATGTCGCTGTTGCGCGTGGGCGAGCCGCGCTTCGTGGTTTATGCCTACGGCCAGACGCTGCATCCGGCGGACAATTCCATTTACCTGGGCGGGAATCTGCTCAACGGCTTGCAGCCTTTTAACGGTCTTTGCACCAATTACCAGGTCACGGCGGAAACCGCCGCGCGCGCCGTGGTGCGCGTGGAGGGTTCGCCAAATCCGGCAGACGTGAACAATCCAAATCCGAAACTCAAATACCCGCCGCGCCTGGTCGTGGAGAGTTACAATGTTTTGGGGCCGGATTGAGGGGACAGAGGATTGAAGGTGGAGAGTGGAGGATGGCGCAAGGATCGCCATCTTCAATCGTCCATCCTCCATCCTCGCGCGGCAGGCGGTGCGAGAGTGAAGTGAACTGAGTTGGTTTGAATAATTTTATGCGTCCGAGACCGATGTTGTGGTTTGTCATCAGCCTGCTTTGCATGGCTGGCGCGTTTTATTGCTGGCGTCTTGGCAACAAGTGGGCCGCGCAAAAGCGCGATGCCGCCCCTGTTGCCGTCACCAACCAGACCGTCGCGCCCGCCGGTACCGCGCCAGTCTCAAACACCAACGCGGTCGCTGCACCCGCGCCGGTCACTGCGGTCAAGTCCAACAGTTTTCTCGCGCATCGCCTCACCAACACCCCGCGCCCATACGGTGATTTGCTGCGCGACAACAAAGCGATCCTTCTTGAAAACGCGCTGATTGACACCGCGCTGCCCTTGAACTTCAACATCCCGGATCATCTCCGCTTCGACGGCGATCCCGGCAGTTACATCGTCAAGCTGCGCGGCCCGTTCGACAAAGCCTTTCGTGAAGTGCTTGCGGAGGTTGGCGCGGAGTTCGTTTCCTACATCCCGAATGACGCCGTTCTTGTCCGCGCGTCCACCACGGCGGCGGGTCAATTGAAAACCGCGAGCCAGACGCTGGCGGTCTATCCATGGGAGCCGGTTTACAAACTTAAATCCGAACTGCTTGTGCTTGGCGTGGACAACAAACCCCTGCCCGATGGGAAAAACCTGACCGTTGTTTTGTTTGCCGGCTCGGCGGAGGCAACGCGAGAGCAGCTCAGGCGCAATGCCGTCGAAATTATTTCCGAGGATCATTCACCGTTCGGCCCGATTGTCACCGTCACTCCGCCGGCGGACTGGTTGAGTCTTGCGCGGATGCCGGGGGTGCAATTGATGGAACTCTCCCGCCAGCGCGGGAGCGCCAACGATCTGACCCGGGCACGGCTCACTGTGGCGGCGGACACGCGCACGACCACGAATTATCTCGGCCTCACCGGATCGGACATCACGGTGAGCGTCAATGATTCCGGCGTGGATGCGTCGCACCCCGATCTTGGGCCTCGCGTGGTCGGTACTGCCACGACTGACCCGGACGGCCACGGCACGCATGTGGCGGGCATCATTGCGAGCAGTGGTCTAAGTTCCACCACGGTGTCCAATGCGTATGGTTCGATCATGCCCGGCACGAACGGACAGTTCCGGGGCATGTCGCCCGGCGCGACGATTTTTTCGCAGGCGGCGATTTCGGCAACGAACACCCCAACGGATTACATCCTGCAGGAGCGCGCCGCGCGCGAGGACGCGCTGATCTCGAACAACAGTTGGGGCTACATCGGCGCGAGCAGCTATGACATCCATGCGTCGAGTTTCGATCAGGCCACGCGCGATGCGCTGCCGGATACAACCGGCCCCCAACCGTTGCTGTTCGTGTTCACTGCGGGCAATGAAGGTGGCGGAGATGACGAGGGACTCAGCGGCAGCTCGGGCAGCGTGACATCACCCGGCACGGCAAAGAATGTCATCACCGTCGGCGCGACCGAGCTTGCACGCAACATCACGAACATCGTCGTGGACGCGGACAGCTTCACGAACGCGCCGTGGGAGGGGATGACGAGTTCGCAGAACGAGATCGCGTGGTTTTCGAGCCGCGGTAATTCGGGGATCGGCATCGAGGGCGATTTCGGGCGGTTCAAACCGGACGTGGTGGCGCCGGGCACGTTTGTGGTTTCGACGCGTTCCACGACGTGGGATCAGGATGCGTACTACGCCCCGCCCAACGGAGATTATTGGGACGTGTTCCGCACGAACCTGAACGCCAAGCTCGGCCCGCTTTACCGCTACGAATCCGGCACAAGCATGGCGGCGGCTTCGGTTGCCGGTACGCTGGCATTGATGCAGGAATTTTTTGAAAAACGAATGCAACCGGACTTCGGCCCGACCAAAAGGCCCAGCCCGGCGCTGATGAAGGCGCTTCTCATCAATGGTTCGCGTTCCGTCGGTTCGCTCTACGATTTCCAGGTGCAGAACAGTATCAACTATCAGGGTTGGGGACTCGTCCGCTTGCGCAACAGTCTTCACTCGAATCTGACCAATGGCATCGCGGCACCGACCAACTCGCTGAAGTTTTACGAGCAGTCGCCCGCTGCAGCGCTTGCGACCGGCGAGAGCGTGACGCGCTACTTTTCGTTCTCCGATGCCGCGCGCACTGTGCCGATGCGTGTGACGTTGGTGTGGACGGACCCGCCCGGCAATCCCGCCGCCGGCATCAAGCTCGTCAACGATCTCGATCTTGTGGTCACCAATCTCGACACACAGGAGGTGTTCATCGGAAATGACATTGGCGTGGGTCGAAACTTTGTTTTCGCAACTGACTTTACCAACGCGCCGCCGACGAACGACATCATCAACAACGTCGAGAACGTTTATATCTCACCCACCCTGGGCACGAATTACTCGATCACCGTCACCGCCCGTCGTGTGAATGTGAACGCGGTCACCACGCATCCTGACGACATCGTGCAGGATTACGCGCTGGTGATTTCGAGCGGCAACGGCGAGTTTCCAAATGCGTTCACCGTGAGCGACACGCCCATCACCGGCGGCAACACGCTTGATCTGACCCCGCTTTCGAACACGCTTACGAATGATCCGACCCGCTATGCCGGTTCGTTTGTGCTTGGCCAGCACGTTGGCGCAAATTCGCCAATCCTCGGCTCGACGGTCACTCTGACCAACGGGCAGCGCAGCCAGTGGCATTTTTACTCGATCACCAACACGACCACGTTCACGAATGCGGCGTTCGTCACCTTCCTGCCGGCCACGCTGGCTATTCCGCAGATCGGTGTGCGGCAGGAAACCAATGCCGACAACGCAACCCGCTTCGAGGCGGACATTGATCTTTACGTTGCAACGGATGATCCAACCTTGTTGAATCTCGACGCGATCACGATTGCCAATTCTGACAAATCTCGTCAACGCGGCGGAACGGAAGTGGTCATCCTTACCAACTCGGGTCTGAACAAGGTCTATTACATCGGCGTGAAATCCGAGGATCAGATGGCTGCGGAGTATGCGTTGCTGGGATTGTTCAGCCGCGATCCGTTCAACGCGAAGGATGGCGACAATTACATCCCGCCCTTCTTCCCGCTGCCCTCGGCCATTCCGGATGGCAACCCCGCCAAACCTGGCATCGTAAGATTCATCAGCCCGGGACCGACGGATGCCGCGATTGTACGCCGGCTGGTCATGACCAATTCATTCTTCCACGAAAACATGGGCGACCTGGTCGGCATCCTCACCCACAACCGGCAATCGGTGGCGTTGAACAACCATCGCAGCGCGCCGCCCGGCTTCTACACGTTCGTCTATGAAGACAACGACGAGGAGCCGGCCAACCGGGTTTACATCCATCCGGACGGGCCTGGCAAGTTGAGGAACTTTGTGGGCGAACGCGGCTCGGGGCCGTGGTTCCTGACGATGGTGGACAATGCGAATTCGCAAACCGGCTTCGTGAGCCGTGTGGACATGCGCCTTGAACCGAGCGCCTCCGGCGGCGACAGCAACATCGTCCACACCATCCAGCCGAATGCGTTCTTCTTCGAGGTGGTGGACGTTCCCGTGGGTGCAACGAATCTCACCGTCTGTGTTTACAACGTCTCCACGACCCAGGTACCGCTGGAACTTTACATCCGTCGGGACGAGTTTCCGACGCGCACGGAGTACGATTATTTCAAGATCATGTTTCCGCCGAACGATTGCCTGACGGTGACGCCGCAGGATCTGCCGCCGTTGCAGAGGGGGCGGTACTTCATCGGCGTGTTCAACCCGAGCGCCCTGGAGCAGCAGGTCAGGATTGGCATCACGGTTGGTGTGGACCTGGACTCCGTTACTTCGGTTGATTTTGGAACCGCAGGCGAAAGCCCCACCTTTGATGACGCCGTGACGAACTCGACGATCTTTGTTGCGACGAACAGCACCATTGCGCAGGTGGAAGTGGGCGTGCGCCTACAACATCCGCGTGTGTCGGATCTGGCGCTCACACTCATCAGCCCGAAAGGTACGCGTGTGTTGTTGACTGAAAATCGCGGTGGGCTGGATCCGGAAGGCTTTGGTGGCGGAGCATCGGCGATAACGAATGTTGCGCCGACGGTTTCAGCAGGAGGTCAGGCGGAGAGCAGCACCAACATTAACACCGGCGTGACGTCAGGATTCATAGACATTGACTATGATTTCTTCACGGTGCCCGACTTTTTGCGGGTCTATTATGACGGCCTGTTGATCTTCGACACCGGTCTCACCAACGGTCATCGCCGCGTGACGATCAATTATGGCCCGGGCACAGATACTTTTGTTCGCATTGTCGTGAACGAGGTAGGTGGTAACACCAACGCGACCACGGCCTGGACCTATACCGTGAGTTCCATCATTGGCGACGACACGTTCCTCCTTTTCACCGACAATACGAATCGCACGACGACTCCGATGAAATTCCTCGCGCCGCCCTATACACCGTTGCCTGCCGCGCCCGCAGCCATTTTCAGCGACTTTGATGCGGCGGCGGTCGCCAGCTACGTTGTTCCACAGGTCGTGGATACATGGAATGTTCTCACAAGCAATCGCGTCGCGGTGTTCAACGAACCTGGATTGGTGCGCAATGGCAACAGCCTCGCGCTCCTGAGCGGCAGCATGGATCGTTTCCTGCCCACGAAGCCGGATACAAAGTACCAGCTCAACTTTGCGTATAGGAAGGCAAAATTCCTCGAGGGCCTCGTGAGTTGGTGGCCGGGAGAGAGCAACACGGTGGATATTGTTGGCGGAGACGACGGCACCCTGTTCGGCAATGCAGGGTTCAAACGCGGACTCGTAGCAACGGGTTTCAACTATGACGGAGTGGATGACTACATGACCGTAAACGGACTTTTCCCGTTCCACACAACCAACAGCGCATCGTTTGAGTTCTGGGTGAATCCCAATGGCGACTACGGGGTCAATGCTTATCAGTGTCTTTTCTGGACGCGTTCAACCGCAACTCCCGACGAGGACAGGTTCAATTTTTATATCAGGCCGGATTCGACCTTTAATTTTGATTACCGAAGCATTACCGGAAACTACCACCCGCTCATTGGCGACATACCTGTTGCGAGCAACGCCTGGACGCATCTGGCCATAACAAGGACGGGTTTGGACACCTACACGCTTTACACCAACGGCGTTGCGGCAGCATCCGTTGTGGATGCGACTCCGGAATTGCCCACTCCCTCCCCGGGCTGGCGCTTCTCGGGCCTGACGTATGATGAGCATGAATTCAATGGGCAACTGGACGAAGTGGCAATTTACAACCGCGCTCTTACGCCATTTGAAATCGCCGACATTTACGCCGCTGGAGCCGCAGGCAAGTGCGGCATGATCACACCGCCGGATGTTTGTCCGTTGGCAGGAGGGACGCTCTCGATTCCCAATGGGCCGACGAACAATTTCCTTGGCACTTCAAACTGGGCCGGTGGCGGACTCTTCTTTACCGCTGCTTTCACGAACACGCAGATCAGGCTTACGCCAACCGGCGGCGGGCGTTTCTACGAATTCGTCCGCGCCACAAACAACATCTCGTGGGGCGAGGCACAGCTTGCGGCTCAATCTTTTGTTCGCGCTGGAATGCGTGGTCATCTGGCCGTCATTACCTCGGCCGCGGAAAATGAATTCATCCGCACCAATTTCAGCACGAGCAACCTCAACGAGTTCGCATGGATTGGCGGCAGGGAGCCGACAAATGATGGTTCGTGGTTTTGGGATGCAGGTCCGGAGGTGGGACAGCAATTCTCCAGCAACAACGTGCCAACAGCGCCGTACAACTACGCCAACTGGGCCACCGGTCAGCCTGACAACAGTTCCACAAACGAAGACTATCTGACCTTCAATCTCGGTCTGGATTCCGGTGGCATTACCAACGGTCAATGGGCTGATGCGCCACCCAATCCTGGTACGAACAATCCAGTGGTGGGTTACATCGTGGAATACGAGCCGCCGAACTCCGGTGTGTATGTGGATGATTTTACACTGACCGAACTCGATGATGCGCTTTATGTGCTGCCTGAAACAGCACTCGACGCTTTGAAGGGTGAAAGCGCGCAGGGTACCTGGACGCTTGAGATTCTCGACCGTCGTACGGGCGCAACGAACCTCGTGTCGGTGCTCAGAGACTGGCAATTGCGATTCGTATTTGAATCCTCCGGTCCGATTGCCATTCCATTGCAGCACGGCATTCCGCACACCAATACAGTCGCGGCGAGTTCCATTACAGTGCCGGCGAATTCGATTGCATACTACACAGTGGACGTTCCGCCGTGGGCGTTGTTCGCCACGAACTCGATCCTTTTTGCCTCGCAGCCCGTGAACTTGATCTTCAACCAGACGATTCCGCCGCTCACCGGCGCTGGTGATATCACATTCCTGGCCAATACAACGGGAGGCAGTGCGACCATGAGCACGACCAACCTTGGCCCGCTGCTCCCGGGCCGGCGTTATTATCTGGCCGTGCAAAATACCACAAATGTTGCGGCCAACTTCGCCATCGAGGTGGACTTCGACATCACACCGCTGGTCAATCACGTTCCACAGACCAACGCGCTCGGTCTGGCATTCCAGAAGTATTATTTCTACGACGTCTCGACGAATGCCACCGCCGTCCAGTACCGGCTCTACAACATGAACGGCAACGCGAATCTCGTCGCGCGCAAAGGTCTGCCGCTGCCCACAATCGCTGGTTACGACGTCGGCAGTTTTAACCCCGGTAATTTCGACGAGGACATCCTGCTGTTCACCAACAGTACGCCTGTCGCGTTGACTCCCGGGCGCTGGTATCTCGGCGTATTCCCGGCGGACGTCACCCCCGTCACCTTCACGATTGTTGCTGATGAATTTACAAACGCGTTTCCGAACATCATCACGCTCACCAACCGCATTCCGTACGCGAACACCAATTCCGGCGCGGGCCTGCTGGCGGATTACTATCGTTTCGTCGTCAGCACCAATGCTGTTCGCGCGCAGTTCGAGATCAACAACCCGAGTGCCGACATGACCCTGCTCCTGCGCAAGGGGCTGCCGTTGCCGGATGTGGGCCTGTTCGACTACGTCAGCGCCAACGGCTATACGAATGACGAACTCATCATTCTTTACACGAACAGCGCGCCCGTCCGGCTCTCGCCGGGCAATTGGTTCCTGTCCGCACTCAACATTTCCGGCGGGCCGGTGACATACTCAATCAAGGCGTCTGAATACACCGCCGAAGAGGTCGGTATCGGCATCGTCATCACGAATGTCTTTCTCTCCAGCAATTCGTTCTGCATGACCTGGACGTCGTTGCCCGGAGCGCATTACTTCGTTGAGGGCAAGCCCGATCTCGTGGTGACCAACTGGGACATCGTATCGCCCACCATCACGGCGATTGACTACTCGACCACCTGGTGTCTGGCATTGCCATCGCCGTATCAATTCTTCCGCGTGGCAGAAGGCATTGTGGTGAATCCTTACACGCCGCCCATTGTCATCAACAACATCACGGTCACGCCCGGCGCAGTGGTGCTCAGATGGACCGCGCCCGCGTCAGCTTCATTCAACGTTCAATGGACGCCGACGCTGGTGCCGACAGCGTGGACGAGTTTCACCAACATCATCACGTCGCCCACGGGCTTGTTTCAGTTCACGGACGACGGCACCCAAACCGGCGGCCTCGGCGGCACGCGGTATTACCGTCTGCTTCAACTGCCTTGATGTCCGCCCTCGTCCTTGCGCTGAATCCGTCCATTGACGCCGAGTGGCGCGTGGACGACGTGATCTGGGAGGAAAAGAACAATGTCCAGTTCGAGCGCCGTTGGGCGGGCGGCAAGGGCATCAATGTCGCACGCTGGCTGAAGCATCTCGGCGGGAAGCCTAAGCTGTTCCTCCCGCTTGGCGGTGTCACCGGTGATGAACTGGCTCGCTATATTCGCGAGGAGAGAATCTCAACTTCAATCATCCCATTGGCCGGGCCGACGCGGGTCAATGTCATCATCACCACGGGTGCAGGACGACAGATGCGGTTCAATCCGCTCGGGCCAAAGCTTACAAAGCCAGAGTGGAAAATAATTGTGGAGCGGGTGGAGAGCAGGCTTGGACAAGGCTCATTGCTCATTCTTTCAGGCAGTCTGCCCCGTGGCGTTCCCCTGAACGCCTATGCGCATCTCATCACACGCGCCCGCAAGCATGGAGTCAGGACATTGCTCGATTGCGATGGAGATGTCTTGATCGCCTCCATTCCTTCGCGTCCATTCCTCGTGAAACCAAACGAACACGAACTTGCCCGCTGGTTTGGAAGACCTCTTCGTACCGAAAAGGATGTCGTCCGCGCTGCGCGGGCGTTGTCGGAGAAAACACGCGGCTGGGTGTTTGTCTCGCGTGGAGCAGGGGCAAGTCTGCTGTTGAATGTGCAGGAGCAATTTCAGACCTTCGCAAGACCAGCCCGGGTAAAACCGCGTAACACAGTAGGAGCTGGTGATGCCTTGCTCGCAGGCGTGGCGCGGCAAATCCAGCTCGGCACCTTACCCTCGGAGTGGTTGGAGCATGGCCTCTCTGTCGGCACCAGGGCCACTCAATGTCTGCCGGGACATGTTTCTTGACGTGTGACCTCAATGACTACTCGGCAAAGATCACATACGCGAGCGGACGCAGTGAACGAGTTTACGTCCCAGCCATCGGACACAGCCGATAGCCCACCCCGGATTCGGTGATCAAGAGCGTGGGGGTCGCCGGATTCTTTTCCAGCTTCTCCCGCAGGTGCGCGAGGTACACACGCAGATAGTGCGTATGCTCCTCATGTGTCGGCCCCCAGACCTCGCGGAGAATCTGCCGGTGCGTCAGCACCTTGCCCGCGTGCTTGATGAATAACCGCAGCAGCGAATACTCTGTCGCGGTCAGTTTGACTGGCTGCCCTTTGCGCGTGACGCGCCGTGCCACGAGGTCCACCACCAGATCGCCCGTCTGAAACACCGGTTCTTCCGCGCGCGATTTGTCTGCGTGTCGTCGTGCGGCGCGAAGTCGCGCCAGCAGTTCGCCGGTGTTGAACGGTTTGGTCACGTAATCATCCGCGCCAGCGTCGAGTGCGGCGATCTTGTCCGCCTCCGCGTCCTGCACGGTGAGAATGAGCACCGGCACCTGGGTCCATTCGCGCAGTCGCTTCAGGACTGCAAGCCCGCTCAAGTCCGGCAGGCCGAGATCGAGCAGGATCACCTCGGGCCGGTGTTGCGCCGCAAGGACGAGTCCTTCCTGCCCGCTGTTCGCTGTGAGGACGCGATAGCCGCCGGCTTCGAGCGAAATCGCGAGCAACCGCCGGATTTGCGGTTCGTCGTCAATTACCAGCGCGCTGACCGGTGGCGGATTCTGGGAGTGGCTCATGTCGTCTCCTCCGGCACACTGGGCGCGTCCGGCACCGGCAGCCGGATCGTGAAGATGGCTCCACCGCCGGCGCGGTTTGCCGCCTGCACGCGTCCGCCTTGCGCTTCGACAAAGCCTTTCACAATCGCCAGCCCCAATCCCGTGCCGCCGGGCTTGGCGTCTGTCGTGCGATGGAACAAATCAAAGACCCGTTCCAGTTCGTTAACCGGCAGACCCGGCCCGCGATCCGCAACTTCCAGTATCAATTCCCCCCCCTCGACGAGCGCACCAATCTCGATCGGCGTCCCAGCGGACGTGTGAGTCGCCGCATTCACCAACAGATTCGCCAGCGCCTGTTCCATCAAAACGAAATCCAATTTCATCAGCGGCAAACCGGACGCAATGCGCGTCGTCACCGGATGATCCACCAGCAGATTCTCGACTCCGCGTCGGGCGACCTGCGCGAGATCTGGCACATCGCACCAATCAAGCTTGGGCTTGATCTGACCGGATTGGATGCGCGCCGCACTCAACAAACTTTGCACGAGCCGGTTCAGCCGCGCGCTCGCGGATTCAATCTCGGCGGCCAGGTTCTCCTGCGCTGACGTCAGCGTGCCGGACTCGCGCAGGCCGCTGGCGGCGCTGGTGATGGCCGCGATGGGTGTGCGCAATTCGTGTGATACAGAGTTCAGCAACGTGCGACCCAGTTGCTCTGACTGCGCAAGCATCTTGGAATTGATCTCCGAATCACGCAACCGTTGACGGTCAATGACCAGTGCAATCTGGCGCGCGAAACTGTCGAGCAAGCTGCGTTGCTGCACACTCAAGGTTTTGCCGGAGTCAAATCGCAGTGCGATTACGCCGCAAGGTTTGCCGCCCGAGTTCAACGGCAGATGCAGCCCTGCTGCTTGCGGCAATGTATCGGTGAACCTTCCAGCGGGCTGATCGTGCTGAAACGCCCAGAATGCCACGCTTTCCTCTTTCGCATCCAGAACCCAGCGTCCGGAAGGATACGCTGTGAGTTGCGGGTCCGCGTCCGGGTCGCGCAGCAGCAACGCTACATCGGCCTCGAAAGCCGCGCCTACTTCGCGGATTGCCACACTTAAGACCTGTGGGAAATCTCCCGCGCCTGCCAGTTCGCGCGTGAGTTGATAAAGTGCCGAGACGCGCTGTTCACGTTGCCGTTCGGCCTGCTGTTGCAGGCGCAACTTTGCGGTCAATTGTCCCGTCGCCAGCGCAACGAGAAAATACATCCCAAACAACATCGTGTCGTGAAAACCGGTGATGCGAAAAGTGAAGATCGGCGGAACAAAAAGAAAATTCCAGCAAAGCGCCGTCAGCGTGGCGGCAAACAAATTTGGTCCGCGCCCGACAAACATGGCCAGCAGCACGACCGCCGAGAGATAGACAAGTGCCACAGCCTGGTAACCGATCCAGCGTTGAATCCCCAAACCCAGCAGCGTCACGGCAGCGACAACACCCAGCGCGGACAGATATTGTGTGGTCTGCGATTCGATATGGATGATCGGTCGGCGTGCCGGAGGTTCAGCCTCTGGTTTATCGGCACGCACCACGAGCACGTCAATGTCGCCACTGGCTTGAACGAGCCGATGTAGCAATGACCTTCCGCGCCACGCATCGAGCCAGCTCCCGCTGCCAGGTTTTCCAAAAACAATCTGGGTCGCGTTATGCTCTCGCGCTGCACGCAACAATCCTTGGACAAGGTCCTCGTCGCTCGTCGTGATGACCTCCGCTCCGAGTTGTCGGGCTAGCCCCAGGTTGCTGGTCAGGCGGGATTGTTCGGCATCGGCCAGCGGACGGGAGGTTTCCACATAAACTGCGAGCCATTGCGCCTGTAGCCCATCTGCGAGACGGCGCGTCCAGCGCAACAGCGATGCCGAAAGTGGACTTGGACTGAGAGCGACCATCAAGCGAACGCTTGTCTTCCACGGCCCGGCGTCGGTTTGCATCCGGCGCTGTTCGCGCGTGTCCACGCCGACGTGATCGGCCACGAGGCGGAGGGCGAGTTCGCGCAGTGCGGTGAGGTTGGCCTCGCGGAAAAAATTCTGCGCGGCGGCGGTGGCGCGTTCAGGCAGATACACTTTGCCCTCGTGCAGGCGCTGCATCAGTTCGGCGGGCGGCAGGTCAACGAGTTCGATCACCGCGTCATCGAGGATGGAATCGGGAACGGTCTCGCGAATCTCCGAGCCGGTGACCTGGAGCACGGTGTCGGCGCGACTTTCGACGTGCTGGACATTGAGCGTGGTGAGCACGTCAATGCCCGCATCGAGCAACTCGGCCACGTCCTGCCAGCGTTTCGGATGACGCGAACCGGGCGCATTCGTGTGGGCGAGTTCGTCCACGAGCGCGAGTTGCGGTTTGCGCGTGAGCGTGGCGTCGAGATCAAATTCAGTCAGCGCGATACCGCGATGTTCGAGCGCGCGGCGGGGGATTTGCGGTAACCCAACGGTGAGCGCGTCGGTTTCCTTGCGACCATGGGTCTCGACGTAGCCGATGACGACGTCGCGACCGGCGGCGAGTTCGCGGCGCGCGGCGTCGAGCATGGCGTAGGTCTTGCCGACGCCGGGCGACATGCCGAGAAAAACCTTCAGCCGACCGCGTTTCTGGGCGGCCTCCTCGCGCTGGATGGTAGCGAGCAGTAAATCAGGATTCCGTTGTGGCGCGTCGTCGCTCATGAATGCCGATTCTCATTTGTCTTCCTGGATCGTTCGTAAAGTCGCAATCCGAAAATGAGCAGGAAGGTCAGCCCTAATGCGGTCGCAAAGAATGCGGTGAAACCCGTCACGAGGTCAGGAAAGGTGGGCACCAGTTCGCCATTGGAGAACTTGGTGGGTTTGCCCGGCAAGACGCGCAAGCCATCTTGCGAGTAAGCGTCCCAGCCATAAACCCAACCGACGAGGGCGATGTTTCGCAACGGCCAGGCGACTGTTCGAATAATGACCACTAGGAAGATTATCCATGCGAGTTGAACCCACGTCTTGGAGAAAAGCTTGGATTCAAGTCGCACTTTCTCTTGCACGACAGTTTTTTGGCGGTTCTCGTCAGCCACGCATTCAGGGTATTCGACGCAACGGCGGTTTCCTAGTTCGTTTGAGCAGGCGGATGATCGGCGTCATAAACAACCACCAATAGATTGGCAACGACAGGATGCAGCCGATGCCGAGCAGGACTGCCAATGCGACATCCATGAATCCCGGTTTGCCAACCATGCCTTGCACGGTTCGTTCATTCGTTTTTGTCCAAGGCCAGGTTCAATTTCAAAACATTCACGCCCGGTTCGCCTAGGATGCCCAGGTCGGCGGAGGCGGTGTTGTGTTTGATGAGTTCGCGCACCTTGCCTTCGCCAAGATTGCGGGCTTTTGCCACGCGCGGCGTTTGCAGTTCGGCGTTGCGCAGGCTGATGTGTGGGTCAAGTCCGCTGCTGGAGGCGGAGACGGCATCGGCGGGAACTGCGTCGGTTTCGTTCAAGTTATTTTCAGCGCGATAGGCGGCGATGCGATCCTTGAGCAGGTCATTCAACTTTTGCGACGTCGGGCCGAGGTTGCTGCCGCTGGAGTTGGCTGCATCGTAGCCGTTGCCGGCTGCGGACGGGCGAGGATGGAAATATTTCGCCTCGGTGAAATTCTGGCCAAGCAATTCCGAGCCGCGCACCGTGCCGTCTTTCGCCGTGATCAAGCTGCCGTTGGCTTTGTGCGGAAACGCAACTTGAGCGATGCCGTGAACCACGAGCGGATAAACGCCGCAGCAGACGAGGGCGAGAACGATGGTTGCCATGACGGCGCTGCGGAGTTCAGAGAATAGAGTTTTCATAAGCTTATTGGGAAAGATGGTTTTGACGACCGCCCTCACCCTGACCCTCTCCTGGGGGAGAGGGTCAG
>JABFSR010000223.1 GCA_013140495.1 Verrucomicrobiota bacterium | reverse complement strand
GGTCCGGGGTCTGGAAAAGTTTTGCCGCTAGCCGCCCGGTTGTGGCGAGATCAACCTTGAACGATTTCAAATCGCGGTTGTTCACGCCGATCAGGACCGCACCAAGACGGACGGCTCGTTCCAGCTCGGCTTCGTCATGCACTTCCACCAGCACGGTGAGCCCGGCTTCGGTGGCGAGATTGTGAAACCGCTGCAATCGCACATCGTCCAGGATCGCCACGATGAGCAGGATGGCGTCTGCACCCCACTCGATGGATTCCAAAATCTGCCGCTCGTCTATGATGAAATCTTTTCGCAACAGCGGCAGCTTCACCGCAGCGCGAATCTGCCTGAGATAATCGAGCGAGCCTTGGAAAAACTTCTCGTCCGTCAGCACCGACAGACAACTCGCCCCTGCTGCTTCGTATTCTTTTGCAATGCGGACAGGGTCGAAATCTTTGCAGATAACACCCTTTGATGGCGATGCCTTCTTCACCTCAGCAATCAACGCCACATCACCGGCTCGTGGATCGCGCAGTGCGGCAAGAAAATCTCGTAGCTCGCCACGCTCCAGCAACGCATCGCGCAGATCACCCGCAGCAATGATTCGCTCCGGCAGCTTCGCTACTTCGAGCTTTTTCTGTTCAACGATGGTGTCGAGAATGTTCACAACTTAGTTCGTGGTCGGCAGTCAGTAATCAGTGGAGTCGTCGCGCGACGCGTGCTAAAGACTACTGACCACGGACTACTGACTGCTTTATTCTTCATCATCCTTCACCCCTTGCATTCGCTTGAGCGGGCATCCTGCGCGCAACCAACCGTTCACATACGCATCCAAGTCACCGTCCATCACACCTTGCACGTTGCTGGTTTCCACACCCGTCCGCAAATCCTTCACCATGCGATAGGGCTGGAACACGTAGCTGCGGATCTGGTTGCCCCACGAGACGCTGCCTTTGTCGCCGTAAAACCGTTCCATCTCCGCCTTCGCCGCATCCTGACGTTGCGCAAAAATTCTTGAGAGCAACAGAGTCATCGCCGTTGCACGGTTCTGATGTTGCGAACGCTGCGCCTGCGAGGCCACGACCAGACCGGTGGGAATGTGCGTGATGCGGACGGCGGTTTCCACCTTGTTCACGTTCTGCCCGCCCTTGCCGCCGGAGCGAAACGTATCCACACGAAATTCAGTCGGCGGGATTACGATTTCAGACGACGCCTCTGCGATTTCCGCAATCGTGTCCACGCTGGCAAAGCTCGTGTGCCGACGCTTGTTTGAGTCGAACGGTGAAATGCGAACAAGCCGATGCACGCCGCGCTCGGCCTTGCAGAAACCGTAGGCGTTCTCGCCCCTGAGAATCATCGTCACGCTCTTGATGCCCGCACCTTCGCCGGGCAACGCGTCCTCCACCTCCACCTCCCAGCCGCGCGACTCCGCCCAGCGTTGGTACATGCGCATCAACATGCTCGCCCAGTCACACGCTTCCGTGCCGCCTGCGCCGGCGTTGATGCTGAGGATGCAATTGCTCTTGTCGTGCGGACCGTTGAGATAAACCTTGAGTTCTAGGGCGTCGAGATCGCGCGTGATCTTCGCGACGTCTCGCAACAACTCCGCTTCGATCTTCGACTGGGAAGCGGGCGGCTCGCCCTCACCAAGTTCAACCATCACATGATAGTCCGCGAGATGCTTCTCGGCTTCGATGAGCGGATCAACCTTGCCGCGAAGCGTGTTGCCCTCGTCAATGAACTTCTGCGCCTGTTCGCGGTTGTTCCAGAAATTGTCCGCGGCCATCAACGAGGTCAGCTCGTCCAGCCGCTTCTGCGCGCCCGGTACGTCAAAGAAACCTCCGCAGGTGGGTGAGTTTTTGTGCGGCGGCTTCGATCCCGATTTTGACAGTTTCAAACATGACGTGCGGAGGCTAACGAATCGCACGGATAGAATCCAAAACAAACTGCAATGGGAATTCTCCGCCGGGCAAACTACCGCAAACCTTCATATTAGCGGTAAAAGCAGGTCAATTCACTCCGTTGGAATTACCGCTCAATCCCTCGTGATCGCACGCAGCGTGGCCTCCAGTTGCTTGCGCAATTCACCGCGCTGTTCGTCAGTCGCATCGCGCGGCACCCGCACAGGTTCCCCAAAGATCATGTCGCAACGACCGAACGGCAGCGGGATTTGAAAACGATCCCAGCTTCCCAATGTGATCTTCCATCCCAAATGGTACGACACCGGAACAATCGGCAGGCCCGTCACCTGTGCGAGTGACATCACTCCGTCCTGAACCGTGTAGCACGGGCCGCGCGGGCCATCGGGCGTTATGGCAAGATCGTAACCGCGTTCGGCGCAGGAGGTGAGTTCGAGCAATGCCTGACGCCCGCGGCGCGAGGAAGACCCGCGAACCGGCTGCACGCCAAACCGCTCCAGAATTCCTGCGAGAAATCCGCCGTCCTTGCTCGCACTGACCATCGCGGCGAGACCGGCCGTGCGATTGCGTAATCTGATATGCGCGAAATAAATCTTCATCGAGAGCGCCAGGCGGTTGTGCCAGATGCAATAAATGGCCTGCGCTGCTGGCGGGTCGTCAAAATGCCTGGACCGATCATCCCAGCGATAACGCATGGTCGCACCAACAGCCTTCAACGAGGCCCAAACCAGCCACGCTCCAAGCCGTTGATACCATGTCGGCACATGGGGAATGACAACGCCGGACTTCGCTGTCTTCTTCGGTACGGCGTCGGCTTGGGAAGTTGGATTCGTCATCTCCATCATCAGCCTTTTTTCAAACTTGTGCGCACCAGTTCCTCCACGCCTGCCTGTGGTCCAAGCATGGTCTGTGCGGCGCGGACGGTGTCGTGCGCCTCAACCTGCTTGAACCCAAGCGCCATGAGCGCGAGAACGGCATCGTTGATTTTCTGGTCTGTAGCGGATAACGAATGTTTTGCGCTCGCGGCTTCCCACGCACCTGCCGCGCCGATCTTGTCGCGCAGTTCAACCACAATGCGCTCGGCGGTTTTTTTTCCGACACCGGAGATTTGGGAAAGCGATTTCACATCACCGCTCGCCACTGCACCTCGGAAGGCCACGGCGTTCATGCCGCTGAGAATGTTCAGTGCCGTCTTTGGGCCGATGCCGCTGACGTTGTTGATCAACATGCGGAACAAATCGCGCTCGGCCAGGCTCGCAAAGCCGTAGAGGACGTGGGCGTCCTCGCGCACGATGAGTTGTGTCAGCAGTTTTACGTCGCCGCCAGGCTGCGGAAGTTTGTCAAAAGACGAAAGCGGAATGAGAACTTCGTAGCCTACGCCGTGGACATCCACGACGACCTGCGTGGGCAGGGCTTCAACGAGTTTGCCGGAAAGAAAGGTGATCATGGGCAACCACGAATGAACACAAATGAACACGAACGAAGTTGATCTGCTGCGACACGGATCGTCACAGATTCGGTTTTCCTTCCGTGCAAATGTGTATTGTAGATTTTGTATTCGTGTCTATGCGTGTTCATTCGTGGTTCAAATCCGTTTCGGCAGGCTCAACGTAAACCGTCCTTGATCTTGCGCGTGAGCGAGCGCCAAAGCCAGCGCATCCGCTGCGTCAGGCGCGGGGAGTTCGGGCAACTGCAACATCCTCTGCACCATCTTTGCCACGGCAATCTTCTGGGCTGCGCCGTATCCGACGATTGCCTGCTTCACCTTGCGCGGAGCGATTTCGTAAATCTCCAGACCTTCCCCGGCGATCGCCGCCATCGCTGCGCCTCGCGCCTCGCCCATGATCAGGGCGGTCTGAAGATTTTGCGCGAAAAACAATCCCTCAATCGCGCACACCGTCGGTTTGTGACGTCTGATCAGGTCGCGAATCGTCTGCGAAATCTTCATCAGGCAACGCGAGCGTTCCCATGTTGCGGAACACGAAATCGTGCCGTGCTCAAGCGTCTGAGGATGAGGGCGGGTGTTACGGATGACGCCGAAGCCGGTTCCACGGAGTGAAGGGTCAATCCCGAGGATGACCTGCTCGCTGTTCAGAACAGTGCGCTGTGTGGGTTTTGGCAACGCGGTAGCAGAGCGCGAACGCTTGCCTGCGACACGATTTTTCATCTGCTCGAATTGCTGGAGAGAAATACCCACGCGGCCAATCTGCCTGTGTGACCGTGGTTGCAAAAGAAGAAAAGCTCGGAGTCTCGGGCTTTCACCTGCAAACATTTGGGCGGTTCAAATCGAGCAATTCGCAAACTTCCCGGTCCGCGAGCTTTTCCATGAGTCCGTCCACGCCGTGTTCTGTCTTGAATTCCATTTCCTCACGGAAGATTGGGATGACGCTGTAAAAATGTATTTTGGCTTCTGCATCCAGCGGGAGTTCCTCCCCACCTTCCTCACACAGCACGGGAGTTGCGAGCAGGATGCAGCAAAAATCCGTATTTGGCACATAGGGATCTGCCGATTCGCCGTTCGGGATAGTGTGTCCAGGCATTATCCATGTGCCGTACTGATGTGGAAACCTTGCGAGCCACACGAGTTCTCGTAACGGCCAGCCGAATTCATCGCTCCCCAAACTATTTGAATCCAACGGCCAATCTGGCGGCAACGAGATCACGAGTTCTGCAAAACGCAAGTCCTCAGCTCCTTCGGGCGCTGGCATTGGACGGTCACTCATACCCGATGTGATCAACGTGTGATAAGGACGCTCGGTTGTCGCGGGCACAATGTGAACACCGATCTCGACATACTCCTGTTTGCTGTCGAGCAGGACGAACTGGTTTTCCCCCCATACCTTCTCAATGTGTCGAGCAATCGCATCGCGATTCTGACCTGTCGTTTTCGGCAACGCTTTGTCTCCCACCCAACCATGATGACGTAACGTCTTGCC
>JABFSR010000279.1 GCA_013140495.1 Verrucomicrobiota bacterium | reverse complement strand
TCCGGCAGGAGGAATTTTATTTCGTGCTGGAAGGCACGGGCCGGATGCGCGTGGGCGACGAGACGTTGACCGTGCCGCGCTACGGCGGCGTGCTGGTCGGCCCGGACCAATTGCGCCAGGTGTTCAACGACACCGACGCCGAGGTGCTCTGGCTCATCATCGGCGCGCCGGAGGAAACTGAATTTCTGCCCGGCGCAAAGACCAAGCCCGACATGTCGCTCATCTACCCGACCGACCCGACGCAATTGCCCAAGGAACTCGCCGGCGTGCAATGGCCGCCGAAGAGTTGAGCATCACGGTTGGTCGGGAATCTCCGGCTCGACCAATTGGTTCAGGAGCGTCAGTGATTCCTGCCAGCCCATATAGCAGAACTCGACTGGGATCATCGCGGGAATGCCTTCCTGCGTGATGTTCACTTCCGTCCCGCAAACAACTGGCTTGAGCACGACGGTGGTAATCATTTCGCCAGGAAGGTTGGGATCGTCAAACCGGTCGGTGTAGCGCAGGAGTTCGTTGGGCTTGAGTTCGAGATACTTCCCCCCGAACGAATGGCTCTTGCCCGTATTGAAATTGGTGAACGACATCTTGAACGTGCCGCCAACCTTCGCGTCCAGGTGATGCACCTTACCGGTGAATCCGTGTGGCGGAAGCCACTTGGCCATCGCATCCGCATCCAGGAACGCGCGGTAAACCCGCTCCGGCTTGGCGCGGAACACGCGATGCAGTCGAACAGTGTTTGTTTTGTTTGTGGTCATATTCGCTTTGCTTTTGTATTCATCATTACAACGAACGGAGCGAACGCGTCAGGACATTTGTTGCAAAAAAAGATTCACAAAGACGGTTCACTTGCGTGCTCAATTCAGTAATGCTCTATTCAAAACCATGGCACAACCATATCCAACCATTATTCCGGGGTTACGTAGCCCATTCGATCAGGTCAATGGCCTCGTTTATTTCGGTCGCATGCTGGACAAGATGCGGCTCGCCGCAGCGGGGAAATTGCCCGAGGGCTGGCAGGCGGCGCGCGGCGCGGTGAAAGGGAGTTTCGACTGGCGCTGCTGCCTGTTCCTCAAGATTGATTACGCGACGCTCGAAGCCGAAACTCTCAAAGGCGACAAGGGCGATGTGGAGTTGCTCGGATGGACGTTCCAGCACGGTCGTCAGCCGGACGACCAGGAAATCGAGGTGTGGAATGCATTCATGACCAAGCGTGGCTGGCGCGATGCCGGAACGCAGCGTTTGAACGAGCGTCTGGCCGAGATCGGTCTGCCGTCCGGCACGGTGCAGACGATGTTTGAGTTCATCGATCTGGATGAGGGGCGGCTTCAACCTAGCCTGCGGTGAAGTTGACCGAACCAGCGAAAAGCTTCACGCCTTCTTCACGAAGCACGCTTTCAGGGCGATGGCCATGCCGTCCATCTTGCAATCAATCTCGTGATCGCCGTCCACGAGGCGGATGGGTTTGGATTTCGTTCCGCCTTTGAGCACCTGATTGCCGCCGCCCAATTTCAAATCCTTGATCAAGACGACGCAATCGCCATCAGCGAGCACATTGCCGTGAGCATCTTTAACGACGCGCGGGCCAGCGGCAGCTTCGGGTTCGGGTGTGCGTTCCCACTCGTGACCGCAGGTGACACATTCCCATTTTTCAGGGTGATCCAGCACTTCGTTCATCTCGCACATCGGGCAGGCAGGTTTGCTCATAAAAAAAAGATAGTCGTATCCAACACCGAAACTCAATGACACACTTGGGCCGTTCCAGTGTTGAACTCGATGATTCAGCACTGTCATGCGCTGGCGTAACTTGACTTCTCGCGCTCAAGTCCAGCCGCGATAACTTCCCGGCGGTACAGGCATTCAGGGCAGAAATGTGAAAGGGCAGGAGCAGCCATTACTTTCGCAGGCGATCCGTTTTAATTCCATCGTTGTTGCGTGCTCGCAGGTTGTGACCTGTCATCACGCACCCTTGACCATGCGTTCGATAATGTTGTCCAGCGAGCGGGTAAGCTTCCATTCGGGATAGTGCGATTGAAATTTTCGCAGGTCGCTCATATAGCAGATGTGGTCGCCCTTCCGGTTTTCGTCCACGTATTTCCAGTTCATCTTGCGACCCAACAACGCTTCGATCTTGCTGATACATTCCAGCACCGAAGCGCCGTTGCCACGTCCGCCGCCGTCTTGCTTGCGCCGAACAAACTGCGCAATGCTGACATTGCTCGCCACGACCAGCCCGACCGCTCTGCAATGGCGGAACAGGACTCTGAACCTAGCCTTCAAACAGTCCTAACGTCGCTTGCTCAAGTGCGCGTCGTAGGTTTCGAGCAATCGCCCGGCGTAGCACTCCCACGAACCGTCCTGAGCCATTCTCGCGGCGGCAGCTTTTCCCATCGCGTCGCACAAGTCAGGTCGCTCGATCATTTGCAGCATCGCGTCGTGGACGGCGGATGGCGACCACGCAGGCACGATGATGCCTTGCCTGCCGTTTTCAATGACGGTTGTGGCACCGCTGTTATGAGTGGCGATGATCGGCAAACCGCCCGCCATCGCCTCGGGAATGACTCTGGCGAAACCTTCCTCGATGGAGGGAAAAACAAACGCCGTGCAGGTGCGCATCAGTTCGGCGAGTTCTTTATGTGTATGACTGCGGATGTGCGTGAAGATCGGTCGCCAGCGCGAATACAACTCCGCGAAGTCAGCGTGGTTCAACGGACCGCACAGGATCAATTCGGCGTCGGGCTTTTGTTTCTTCAACTGCTCGAAAGCGGGGATGAGATATTGAAGACCTTTTCGCAGCGTCAATCCGCCGACGAACAGGAAGCGCGGCTTTTCCGGCGGGTGCTCGCGAGGAGCGAACACCTTCAAATCCACGCCGAACGGATTGACAGCAAGTTTGGACTCGGGAATGCCGTTATACAACATGGAGTCGCGCACGTAGGCAGAGGCGCAAAGCACCACGTCCGCACGTTGAATTTCCTGATTCGCGCGTTTGAACACCCGGCGCGGCACACTGACGCGCGCGGACGGATTCCAGATGTCCAGTTCGCGTTGCCAGAATCCATAGAAGCTCGTCGGATGAGAATTCGACGCGTCCAAGACTTTTAGCGCGCCAATCTTTTCCGCCACATCGAACGGCTCGGTGGCCGAGCCCATCACGGCATGGATGACATCGCACTTGGGATGCGGTTGTCGTTTGAACCACGCTTTCCAGACAGGAAACATGAGGTGATAACCTGCTTCCGCATATCGTCCGCCCGCGATGCGATAGAACGGCTGGCACGCGAGGTTGAACGACCAACTGCGATGGAAGTTTGCTTCCGGCAAAGCAGTGGAATTTTTAGCAGGCGAATAGAGATGCGCTTGATGACCGAGCTTGAACATCTCCGCCGAGGCGCGATGAATCCACCCGCCACCGGCAGACGCGTACATGATGTTCAATGGCTTGCTCACAGCAACGAGGTTCGCTTGTGCCAGCCTGTAATGGAAGTCAGGAAACCACGCACGGCTCGGGGCAACAGTTTCCGACCGAAAACCAAAATAATTTTTATGCCGATGGCTTTGCAGCGTTTGATAAACGCGCCGGGCGCGGATGCTCCAGAGAGCGATGCTTGTTCAACGGCGAACTTCCACTCCTCACGAAAACTCCCGCGCAGTCCTTTCCACGATGTGCTGAGACGCGCGATGCTGCGATCCAGACAAACAAACCGCGCGCGCGTTTCAGCAGCGGGCATTTGTTGGAAGCATCGGCGATACATTCTCCAGTCTGCCGTCCAGGCGAACTCCGGCTCGAAGGGCAAGGACTTCTTCATCACGTCCGCGCGCACCATCATTTGCGACAACGCTCCCACGAGATTCAAACACCTGATGGCGTCGTCAGAAAACTGTTTCGCATTGTAGAGTCGTGTCGGTGCGGAGGCGGATGGCTTCGCGATGATTTCCGGATGCGCGGCGGCGGGATCAATCAACGATGCCGAACAGAATAACATCCCAACCTGTGGAAATTCAACCGTGGCGCGGTCTGCCCAATCCCAAAACGCATCGTCAATTCGGTCGCCTGTCATCAAGGGTTTGATCCACGGGCACTGGCCCTGCGCGAACGCCCAGCTCCAATGTTCGACGCGACCGAGCGATTCCGGCGGCGAGATGAGCCGCCATTGATCCTGCGGCAGGCTTTGAAGCAATTGCTTCCACGGTGAGCCGTCGTTGGAAAAATTATCACTGATGGTCAGCAGCACGCTACCGGACTTGAGCGAAGGCGACACGCTTAGGATGGAATTGACCAACGCCTGTCCGCCATTGCGAACTGGAATGATTACTTCGTACTGGCGCATTGCGTTGTGTCCCGGGAGACGAGCTTCATGGCGGGTGAAACTACTTATCGAGGTCTGGAGTGTCTAGTGGGTAATTGTACTGGCATCCGATTTGCACACAAACCTTGCTCAGAACATCTCGGATGCGGCACAATTTCCCGAACCAGATGGTAAAAATAAAACTTGTTTCCAAGCCGCGAACGGCCGTCATCCTCGCAGCGGGCGTGCCGCCTGCCGCGATGGGCGCTATTTTTGGGCGCACCTCTTCGGCCATGGTTCCTGTCAACGGTCGCCCCACAATCCACTGGTTGTTGCACTACCTGCATCAGCTCGGCATCACACGCGTCGTCATCGGGATGCGACACACGGAAACGCGCCTGCCCCGCTTCGTTCAACAATCGTTCGGTCAGGTGCTGGAAGTTGTCTTCGTGCCTGTGGAAAAAGATTTGGGGCCGGGTTACACCTTGCTCCAATGCTTGAATCAAGTCGGCAAGAATGATCCCTGCCTCGTGGTTCTCGGCGACACGCTCTTTGAGTTCTCGGCAGAAACCCGCGAACGATTCGATCAGGATTTCGTCCTCACTTCTCCTGTTCAAGATGCGTCGCGCTGGTGTCTGGCGGAGGTCAACAAATCGAAGCGTGTTAAATCGCTCGCAGACAAACCTGTCAAGAATCCCGATGGCTGGCCGGCGCTGGTGGGCGTGTACCATTTCCGCGATTCCGCACCCGCGCGCACCGCGCTGCAATCCACGCTGGATGCGGGCACACAATCGCTGCAACTGCGCCATGCGTTGCAACCCTACGTCCAGTCCGGCCAGCTTCACGCGTATCCGGCAGGTGATTGGTTCGATTGCGGCAATCTGGATTTCCTCACCAGCTCGCGGCGACGCCTGTTGCAGGCGCGCAGTTTCAATCGCGTGCAGATTGATGAACTCAGCGGCACGATCACCAAACGCAGCGAACACAGCGCGAAGTTTCTCAACGAGATCAATTACTACCGCCTCGTGCCGCGCGATCTCGCGATGTTCTTCCCGCGCCTCGTGGATTTCAGCCTCGCGCCCAAGGACCTCTATCTGACGCTGGAATACTACGGCTATCCCACGCTCTCGGAGGTCTGGGTGTTCGAGGAGTTCGAGGCAAAGTATTGGGAGTCGGTTTTCCAGACGCTGCAAAAAATCGTGGCGTGCTTCGAGAAATACTCGGCGGAACTGTCGTCCAAGGCCACGTTTGATTTCTACTGGAACAAGACGGTGGAGCGGCTGAACACGTTTGCCACGCAACATCCCGATTTCGCACGGCTCACCAAGGCGAAGAGCATCGAGTTGAACGGAAAGAAGCTGCGCGGCTGGCCCGTCATCCAGAAAGCTGTCGAGGCACGCGTTAAAAAACTTTCGGCAAACGTGCGCGGCCAGATCATCCACGGCGACATGTGCTTCACGAACATTCTTTGCGATCCGGTCTCGCGCCTGTTCAAGTTCATTGATCCGCGCGGCAGTTTCGGAGAATCCGGCATCTACGGCGACGGGCGCTACGATCTCGCCAAATTGCTCCACTCGCTGGATGGTGGCTATGATTTCCTCATCCACGACATGTTCATGCTGGAACATCGCGGTGAGAAGATTCAGCTCCAGCAATTCTTCCCGACCAACCGCCCCGCCGTGTTGAAAGCTTTCCAGCAGATTTTTGGTGCAAGCCACAACGTGAATGAAATCCGCACGCTGGAAGGATTGCTGTTCCTGTCCATGTGCCCGCTGCACTCGGATCATCCCAAGCGGCAGGTGGCGATGTTTGCCACCGGCCTGCGCATCCTGAACGAATTGTTGAACCATGAAGATATGCATTGATGTGGACGGTGTGCTGTGCGAGTTGCGGCAACCGGAACAGAGCTACGCGGATGTCCAGCCGTTGCCCGGCGCGACAGAGAAGATGAATTCGCTCAAGCAGGCCGGCCATTACATCATCCTCAACACCGCGCGCCACATGGCCACCTGCAACAGCAACGTCGGCCTCGTCGTCGCGCGACAGGGCAAGACGCTGATGGATTGGCTCGCGCAGCACAACATCCCTTACGACGAACTCTGGTTCGGCAAACCGCACGCCGATGTGTATCTCGACGACAACGCGCATCGCTTCACAAGTTGGAAGGAAATTTCCGGCGACGGCAGCAATCTCCCCGTAAGCCACGAGAAAAGGCAGAAGAAAAGTCCATGAGCGCGGCGACCGATTGGAAACTCAACATCGTGATGCCGATGGCCGGACTCGGCAGCCGGTTTCGCGATGCCGGTTACAAGCTGCCCAAGCCGCTGATTGATGTGATGGGTCGCCCGATGTACGCGTGGGCCACGGAAAGTCTGCCGCTCGACAAGAGTACGCGACTCATCTTCATCCTGCTCGCGTCGCAACCGGAATGTCCCGAGCTGACGCGAGACATCCAGCAGCGTTATGCGAAACATTCACCCATCGTCATCACCGTGCTGGAACTGACGGCGGGACAGGCGATCACTGTTTTGCGCGCGAAGGAATTCATCAACAACGATGAGCCACTCTTGATCCACAACGCGGACACGGCGTTTGACGTGGATCATGCGTGGGCGGAAAGCGCGTGGCGGGAAAAGCTGGACGGCGCGTTGCTGGTGTTCAATTCCAACGAAAAGCGCTGGAGCTTCTCGCGGGAGAACGCGGCGGGATTCGTGGATGAAGTCCGCGAGAAGGAAGTGATCTCACCGTGGGCTTCCACGGGCACGTATTGGTTCCGGCGCGGCGCAGATTTCGTCCGCATGGCCGAGACGCGACTCAACTCCGGCAGACGCGAAGCCGCCGAGTATTACGTCGGCCCGCTCTACAACGACCTGATCGCGACGGGCGGCAAGGTGAAGAATTATCCGATCCGCAAACTGTATTGCTTCGGCACGCCGGATGATTTGACTGCGACGTTGCGGGAGTTGAACGGTGCGAACCAAGCCTGAAACTTTCTCTGAATCATCATGCCAGACCTGATCCGATCTCTTAAGAACCTGCGCTACCGAATTTTTTATGGAGCACTGTTGCGTCGCGCCAATCTGCTGGAATTCGGCAACCGTGGAACGGGTTGTTCCTGGTTTTTTTGTCCGGACGGTTTGAACAAGGACAGTGTGATTTATGGCGGTGGTGTGGGGCGGGATGTTACGTTCGAACAGGCGCTGGCCAAACACTTCGAATGTAATGTCGTGTTGTTCGACCCATCACCGACGGGGCTGGAGACCATGTTGCTTCCAGAGAACAAGATTCCGCAATTCCACTTCGTTCCCGTCGGATTGTCCGGCAGCAACTGCACACTACGCTTCGCGCCGCCGCCAGACCTGAAGGAGGGTTCGTGGTTCACCGACGGCAGCGCGGCAGCAACGATCGAGGTGCCGTGCGTTGACCTGTCCACCTTGATGAAACAAAACGGACACGACCGGATTGATCTGCTCAAGATTGATATTGAGGGCGCGGAGTATGATGTGCTGGATCATCTGCTCGGTCGCAAGCTGCGCGTGAGACAGGTGCTCGTGGAGTTCCATCACAACATTCTTCCCGGAATTCCGCGCAGCAAAAGCATCCGCTATATCCTAAAAATGGTCACCGCCGGTTACAAGCTGTTGAACCAGGACGGGGCAAACCATACGTTCTATCATCCTTCGATTTGATCACGCCTGTTTTAGAAATCGCCCGCGCAATTTGCCGAGCGCGCCGCTGAATTCTTTTTGCAGGTTTTCCGGCAGGCCCAGTTTCCAAAAACAGAAGCCACCCAGCACGACGGTGATGATTCCGTTGGTGATCAACTGCCAAAGAACGGGAAGAGACGCTGTGGCGTAACGAAATGCCACAGCGATGCCAAACATGACCACAAGAAATCGCAGCGGACGAAACAGCCAGTTGAAAACGATTTCCCTCATAGGCAGGCGAAACATTTTTGCGGTCCGGCGCAGTCCATACATCCCGCTGAATGAAAGATTGGTGACGATTCCGGCCGCAATAACACCCGCAAGTCCAAGCCAGCGACCCAACATCGTCCCGCACACGAGAAATGCGACGCCTTCTGCGACGTATATGAATTTCATGGCGCGGAGTTCCTTTGATACATAAACCAAGCCCACATGACAGCGGGTGGTTGTAGATGCGAATATGTAGATTCCCATGAGAAAATCGTTTTCTACGGTCCAGGCCATGCGATCCCCGCCCGTCCATACTTTCAAGAAGCTGAAGTTGCACAACGCAGCACCCATTGTCACCCAAGCGCCAGCGGCTGCAGTAAGCACAACCAGATCCCGAAAGCGGACTTGCAAACGCTCCCGTTCGCCACGAACAATCATCTCCGCCAGTGCAGCCGTGGAATAGTTGTAAATTCGGGAGATGAGTTGTTGTGCCATTGCGAATGTTTTGGTGGTGAACGTCCACACGGCGGCCGCTCCCATCCCAAGCGCCCAGCCAACCACCACAACCTGGCTGGCAGTGATGAGAATACTGCCGACGGACACTAAGAACACGTCCATAGCATACACAAAAATTTCATGAAACCTTTCGCGGCTGACTTGTCCCCAACGCCCTTTTGCTGGCAGGAACTTCATTCGCCAGACGGAGACGATGATCCATGTGTTGACGCATACTGTACTGGCCACACTGCTCCAAACCAGACTGTACAAACCCAGATTCTGCTCAAAACACCACCACAGCGTGAGCAAACTAACGCAAAAGCCTGCTGACTGGGCATAATTGACGACATCGTACCGCTGATGGGTTTCGAGAATGAAGCCGAACATCCGGCAGCCGAACGAAGCGCCGGTCAGAATGCACTGCCACATCAACAACGCCCAGAACAATTCCATTTGTCCGCCCGACAACTCGCCCGTCTGGGCAGTATGAATAAAATTTTTACCGGTTATGCGTATTGCTTCCGGCAGCAACCATCGGCTGGCAATGACTCCACATGAGAGAATCAAAGCGCCCTGGGCAAAACAGACGACAAACCCCGTCTTCATCATGGACCCGTACTTTGAAGATGTCGTGTCATCCTTGTGATCCATCAGAAGGCGGCCAACGGAGCCGGACATGCCGAAATCCAACAGCAGAAAATAACCAGCCACTTGAATTGCCACCGCCCACACTCCTACCTCATTGTTGTCCCTGATGTAATGCAACAACATTCGCCCCTGCACCAAGGTGTAAATGGTGTTGGCCCCCATCAAGAAGTACCCGGAAATCAACGAATGAGTGAACCGCCTGGAACGTGACATCTTTCAACCAGACTGTCGGCGGAGGCGTGGTAGGTCAATCCATTGTTACGGTGTTCGCAGCATTGAACTGAATCCAAAGATGCGTCCAATCAATTCTCGTTGCCCGGTTTTGCCGGGCTGACCCGTTCGCCACAAATCTGCCGGTGACCCAACTTCTGGAAATGACGACGATTGCTCAGTCTGGAGGGTTCGCGGTTCCAAGCTGAAACCAGGGCTCGCTTCCAATGAAGGAGCCAGTAAGGCCAGTAAGGATTTAAGGCCACTCGAAGACGTTTCAGCAAGCCTAGGTAAGCCGGAGTGGAATTGGTCTGGCTGCGACGAAAATTTTCCCACCCGGCAACATAATCACTTTGCATGGGAGAATGGGCGAGGATCGAGGTAAGGGCAACGCGTTGCGCCAAGATGGCTAGAAGCATGGAATGAGATGAGATGAGGTTGTTACGGCTGCCGGCAATGGCTGGATCGGTCACCTGGTAAAAGGCGGCATCGGTTTTCGATGCGTTGAAGATGATGATCTTGCTTAGGACAAATCCGTTATCCGCGCTGAAAACCCGGAAAAAGAGTTCTGGACTCAACTGATAGAAGCCGTGCCCCATGTAGTTGTTGGCAGGAGTGATGGTGATAAAATGGCCACCCGGCCGGACGAGTTCCATGCAATGGCGCAGGGCGGCGGAATAATTAAAAATATGCTCCAGCGTCCCGCCATCGAACACGACACTGTAGCGCCCCCGGTGGCTTTCTGAAAAAGGTTCGTTCAGGTCATGAAGTAGGTTTGCACCCTCAAAATCGCTGCGATCTACTACAGCAATCTCCTTGGCACCGAGAAACCGGAAAAATTCGTCGGCAAAAAGCGGACCCATTGTCGGCCGATGGAAACAGCGTTTGATTTCCTCTTGCGTGACGGGCAGTCCGAAGTCGCGTAACGCCCGGCGAAACCTGTCCGGCGAGCACTCGAGACCTTGGTGCCCCAAGGTCAGGGTTTTCTCGAAGGAAACACCCAGGTTCTTCGCCCAGAGCAACATTTTTACCGTATTAAATTCAACAGCCATGAACGAATTATTTGTAGGTCAGCGAATGATTGTAAGCACTGCCGCAACCGTATGTTTTCTAAAAAAAATCGGCAAACCTATTTTGACGACCAAACCAGCCCAACTCAGCGTCATCCTTGTGATCAACCAGAATGCGGGAAATTCCGGACATGCCGAGGTCCAACAGCAGGAAGTAACCCGCCGCCTGTATCGCAACGGCCCACAAACCAATCTCATCATCATCCTTGATGAAATGCAACAGCATGCGCCCCTGCACCAAAGTGTAGAGGATGTTAACTGCCAGCAGGACATACCCGGAGATCAGTGAATGAGCCGCTTCGAGCGTGACATCGTTATGGTCAGGGTGACCGACGAGGCGTGAGAGGTCAATCCGCCACTGCGTTTCACTATGTTAAATAGCTCGTTCGAGTCTATTCTTCGCTGGTTTTAGGTTGATTTAGCGACATCACTCGATTGTAATAGATTTGAACATTTTACATCACATGCTCGACATACTCGCCTGCCCAAAGTGCCATGCTCCTTTCGCACAAAAAGACAACACTCTGTCCTGCACCAGATGCACGCTCACTTTTCCCGTGTGCGACGGGATTCCTGATTTCCGTCCGGCAGCGTTCGCTTCGCGCTTTGCTGCGGCACAGTTTGCCGAAGGTGAGCACCACGCGGAGGCGTGGACGAAACTTAAAACTGGCTACCTCCCGTGGGTTAAATCCATACCCGACTATTGTGACTGGTTGGAATCGTTTTACCGCACCGGATTCTCCGCCTTTGGCTTCCCAACCGCGTGGTTGCGCGACAAAGCCGTGCTCGAAGTCGGCTCCGGCCCCTTGGGCCTGCTTGCTTGCTTCCCGCACGGCGTGGGTGTCGCGGTGGATCCACTCATGCCATCGTTCGTTTCCTATATGCGCGAGCACTGGCAGCCGTCGCCACTGCGCATCGCCGCGCTCGGCGAGGAACTACCCATGCGCGACGGGACATTCGATGCAGCAGTAGCCATCAACTGCCTGGACCATACACTGGAGCCGGATCGCATCCTCACTGCAGTTGTGCGCGCATTGAAACCAGGAGGCTACTTTTTCCTGATGAATAATGTGAAGAGCCGCCCCGGCGTCGCACTCTCTCGCATCGGGGAAAAACTCGGCATCCAGCGTCTCACTGAGGTTTTTCACCCGCACGCCTTCACTCAGAAAAGTCTCACAGATGCCTGTGCAGCCGCCGGGCTTGAGGTTGTGCGCAACTGCCGCATTAAGATTTCCGAGTCGGCCGAAATCACCGCGTGTTATGGCTGGAAGGGCGCACTCCGCAAAAGTGTTGAAAATGAATGTGCTCTCTGGATTCTTGCACGTAAGCCATGATACCATTCTCTTTTCGATGGTCGTGTATGGTCACCCTCGATCAACAACACCTCAGCGCGAATTTAGTGGATAGAACCATGGTGTCGTCGCTCTTGTTGTCCTTGTGATCAATGAGATTGTCACAAGGTAACCCAGGCATTCCCACCACGCAGCCGCCTCCGTCTTTTTTTTGCTGCAAAGACAAAAACAGATTGCAGAAGTGATGACTCCAGCATTTAATCATCGTCCACATGGCTAGTACGTTTGCTGTAACCAGGAATCACCTGATATTCGGGTTGTGCCTTCCATTTGCCGTGCTCTTCGGCTACTTGCTCGCAGACGTCAATGATCCTGTCAGCCGGTTTGCCATCATCGCCACCATTGCAGGGTTGAGTTTTCCGCTGCTGATGAAGTGGTATCACCCCATCATGATCGTCTGTTGGAACATGACTGCCCAGGCCACCTTCCTGCCCGGCGCACCGAAGATGTGGGCTTTCTTCTCGATGTTGGGGATTTTCTTTGCCGTGCTGAACCGCTCCGTCAATTCCGAAAACAAGTTCGCCCATGTGCCATCACTGACTCTTCCAATCCTTGTATTTGCCGGAGTCATTCTCATTACGGCGGCAATGACTGGCGGTGTCGGTTTCCATTCATTTGGCGGGAGTGGATGGGGTGGCCGGAATTATTTTTATATCCTGGCGGCTGTCTTCGGCTTCTTCGCGCTTTCAAGCAGGGCCATTTCGCCAAGGCAGGCTTACTTGTTCGTGGCGTTGTTTTATCTGCCCGGTATTGCAGCCATCTTTAGTCAAGTGGCGCTGTGGATCGGCCCGCCCGCAAATTTTGTTTACTACTTGTTCCCTGGTGAGTTGCCAAACGACCCGTTTGACTCGTTCCAAAACTACGCCATCGGTGAAGCCAGAATCGGTGGAATGATGATCGCTTCATTCGCTTTTTTTAGTTGGATGCTTGCCAGGTACGGTGTGCAGGGTGTGTTTGATCTGACCCGGCCCTGGCGACTGGCGCTTTTTCTAGGCGGAATCGCTGCGGGCTTTCTGGGAGGATTCCGCTCCCATCTGATCCTGGTAGCCATCACGTTCGGAGTGCTTTTCATGTTGGAGCGCGCGTGGCGCACGAGAGCCATGTTGGTCGTCACTGCGATAGGTACCTTGCTGGCGGTTTTTCTCGTGGCTTTTGCGGATAAACTGCCTCCCACCATTCAAAGGAGTTTCAGCTTCCTGCCCATTGGAATTGATCCCGTGATCAAGGTGCAGGCCGAAACTTCCTCGCAATGGCGTATAGACCTATGGAAACAAGTCGTGGAGGAGGTGCCGGTATATCTGTTCAGAGGCAAAGGATACAACTTTTCGGCGGACGAAATGTACATGGCGCAATATAATCAGACATTTATGGGTCAGGCAGGAGCCGCACAAGGTGCAGCCCTGGCGGGTGATTATCACAACGGCCCACTCTCGCTCCTGATTCCATTCGGCATCTACGGGCTGTTGGGTTTTATGTGGCTGATCATCGCCGGCTCGGTATATCTCTACAAGACCTACCGGTATGGACTCCCGGAATTGAAAACAATAAATGCGTTACTCTTCGCAAGCTTCCTGGGGAAATCCATCTTCTTCTTTACCATCTTCGGCGCGCTTTCTAATGAACTCTACGTCTTCACGGGCATCCTTGGTTTGAGCGTCGCCTTGAACGCGCAAAAAACGCCTGAACCAACTCCGGAAGACGAACTCGCGCTCCAAACCTGAGTTGCTTCCAACTCACCCGTACTGTTTCGTTTTCTCTTCGCCAATTCGGAATCCGGGATAAATCATTTCCGCCCCCGGCAACACTTTGCTGGAAATCAACGCGTCGGCGAAACGTTTGAGGCGGGACATCAGCGATCAGTCTTTCCGGAAGATGCCAATGACAGACATGCCCAGCGGAGGGGAGATGAGATTCTCCAACGGGCGCACCACAGGAAGCAGCGCGTTCATGATGGCGTAATTGTCGTTCGTGTGGCGGCGTTGTTTCAACACACGGCCTTTGATAAACCAGCCCGGCACTCCGATCAAATTGAAATAGTAGAGTTTCACGACCCGGCCCGGCAGACCGTCGAACAGCGCGCCCATTGTTCGCTTGGTGTAACGCCGGTAATGACCGTCCAGTTCATCCAGTGTGCCGAAAAGGAACGGCAACGCTGGCATGAGCAGGCAGACATGGCCGCCACCGGGCATTGCATCCACCATGTTACGCACGGCAAACGCATCCTGCTCGATGTGCTCCACAACGTTAACGCACAACACGGTGTCCACCTTGTTTGCGGTCAACTTCTCCTTCAGTTCCGGCTTTGTGATGTCCAGTCGCGCGGTTTGCACGTTCGGGCGTTTGCCGTGAACATTGCGCAATTCGGCGAGCAATTCCTCGTCGAGATCAATCCCCATGTAGAAATCACGGTCGGCGAGCAACTCGGTGTAGTTTCCCAAGCCGCAACCAACGTCCGCCACACGACGTCCGATGAACGGACGGAACTGTTCAAACTGCCAGCGGATGTAAGGCTTCGAGAGCCGGTGCCAGCGACGATAGAATTCAAGGTGTGATTCGTTTTGCATTTTCAGGTGATCCGGAGGGCTGTTGAGAGATGTTGCATCCGCGCTTTCCGGCCCAGAGTAAATCTTTCAGGTTGAGGAAGCGCGTTTCAAAAAGATGGAATGACAACGATGCAAGTCCGCAGGCAAGAATCAAAAAAACAACGAATCGGATCAATCCCTGCGCGGAATGGTAGGGAGCGGACCAGTGGATCAGAAAAAGTTGCAGAATCGGCAGGTGCAGCACATAGACGCCGAAGGAAATCTTGCCGATGTAGGCGAGCCACGGGAGTTGAAGAAGCTTGCTAACCGGCGTGTCCGCCAGCGCGCATAAGATGAGGGCTGCGCCGCAAAGATTCAGCAATGAATACGCCCAAACGTACGCATGAAATTCATCAATAGTGGCGTAACCCAAACCGAGCCAGTGCGGTTCCGCACCACTTCGCCACAACATCATGGACTGGCAAACGCCCGCGCAGACAGTCACACAGATCGTGATGAGAAAAATCCGCCAAACGCGGGGTGAGAGCCAGTTCTTTGCGCCGACAGGCAACAACGCAATCAACGCACCGATACCAAACGCATCCATGTGCGAGGTCGTCAGATTGTGAACGCCTCTCGAAATCTGGTAAGGCGTGTCATAGATCGTGGCGAATCCCAGCCCGGTGAGAAAACGCACAAGCGGCCCCGCCAGCACCAACACAACCACCAGACGCAACAACCATGCTGGTCTCAGCAGGAAAACCACGAAAGGCCAGACAATGTAAAACTGTTCTTCAACGCACAGCGTCCAGAAATGTCCGAAGTAATTTGAATCCGTGAAGTGAGGCGAGATGCGGACAAAATTGTAAGTGAAAGTCAACAACCAGCGCCAGGATTCAGGCAAGGTCTCCGGCACGCGGACAAACCAAAAGCACGCCGTGCAAACCAGAAGAAACGCGAAGTAGAGTGGCCATATCCGCAGTCCCCGTCGCCAATAAAATCGTCCGAGATACTCCTTCAAAGGTGACGTTCGCTGCGCATGAAGAATCCCCGTGATGAGGAAACCGGACAGTACGAAAAAAAACTGCACCCCCACCCATCCGAACGGACACAGCCTCGAATGAATCATCATCACCATCAGCACGGCAATACCACGGATGCCGTCGAGACTTTTGACGTATGGAAGCGAAGTTGAATGCATTGGTACGCGCCGGTCAGCTTCCACTTTCTGAAGGCAACTCGGGTGGTTTGCGTGATGCGGTTTTCAATCCCAGCACGCTCATGAAAAAACTCGAGAAAATCACCTGCACCCCAAGAACGACGAGCGTGACGGCAGGAATGAGCCGCCGCAGATTGTCGGCGTAATTCAACACGCCGTAACCGGCAGTTTTCCAAACCAAAAGTGCGTTCCCAAGCAATGCCACCCCGCCCAGCAATACGAGCAGGCCAAATACGATTCCTTTTTCCAAAGTGAACACTTTGAACACGCCCGAAAACTTTGGGTCCTCGGGCAGCAATCCTTCTGCAATTGCGAAAACCTTTGTGAAGAAGCCAAACGCCACGAGTTGCACGCCGATGATTGTGGTCATGCTGGCTACGGCAAGTGTTCCAACATCAAGCGTCAAACCACCAACAGCGAACTGACCTTTGAAAGAGAGAATCACGCCAAGGATTGTTCCCATCACTCCAAGCACCAACCCCGGCACCAGAAACAACCAGCGCGGCGAGTAGATCAGCATGAAACGCAGATGACGCCAGCCATCGCGCCACGGCTTCAAATGCGGCGGGCGCGAACGACCATCTTTGTGCAATGTGATCGGAACTTCTGTGATCCGCAGCGATTTGAACGTGGACTTGATCACCATCTCGGAGGCGAACTCCATTCCTGTGGTCTTCAACTCCATTTTTTTATAAGCGGCCTTGGTAAAACCGCGCAGCCCGCAATGAAAGTCCTGCGCCGGGCATTTGAAGAAAAGTCTTCCTATGGTCGAAAGAACGGGATTGCCCAGCCAACGATTCTTCCATGGCATTGCTCCTGGCATGATCGTGCCACCGCCACGCGGCATGCGGCATCCCATCACCAGATCAAAGCCTTCCCGAAGTTTCTGTACGAAGCCGGTGATGTTGGAAAAATCATAGCTGTCGTCCGCGTCGCCCATGATGATCCACAGACCGGCAGCCGCCTCGATGCCGCCGCGCAATGCGCTGCCGTAGCCTTTGGCCGAAACTGGAACAACCCGCGCGCCGAGTTTTTGAGCAATCTCCTGGGAGCCATCCGTGCTGCCGTTGTCGGCCACGATTATCTCACCACGCACACCGGCGCGCTCAATGCCAGTACGCGCCTTCTCGATGCAACGCGCGAGCGTTTCAGCCTCGTTGAGGCACGGCATGACGATGCTCAGTTCGACAATTGATTGCATGACTGGAAAAAATAAGAGTCTGCGCTGTGGCAAAGCAAGGCAGGAAGGAGGCAGTTGCGAATCAAATTCATGGTTTTTGGATGGGTTCGACTTCCAAACGGACGACATACCAATCAAACGGACCTCGCGCTGCTCGATAACGCAACGCAACTTTTTGAACAACCTCGCCCCGCACATGACCAAGCCACAATTCGAAGCTTCCCGCGCCCAAGCCTGCCACCACTTCGCTGTTTACCACGACGTAGTTGATACCGCGCGCCGTGATTTCCTCCGCCGTGTCCTGCGGTTTGACATGAAGAAACCGGCGCGAACCAAACGGTCGCCAGAGCGATGTCTCCAAGTCATCCACCGTGATGAGCCCAAGAACCTTTTCGCCCGCCGGCAAAACATCCCGAAGCTGCGACATCGCATCAGAGCGTTCGGCATAGACAGAGAAAACGGTTTGAACGCGCGCGAGTTTTTGATTCTCCGGGTGACGCGCGGCGAGCGAACCAAGAATTGTGTTTGCCGGCCACAACGGTCGCGAAGGTGTGACGATGAGCAACAATGCCGCCAGCACATAAACGAGGCCCGCGCCGATGCGCCACCATTTCCGATGACAAACCGTCACATGTCCCGGCCCGACGAGCAACAGCGGAATCATGAGCAGATAATACGGTGTGATGATCCGCGCAACTGCACCGACGCCGGACTTGGCTGCATAGACGAGGAACGAAAAATACGGCGACCACCGAATCAAATTCACAACACTGCCTGTGCTGACTTTGGGTGGCGTTCGCTTCTGCTTCCACGCAGCCACGACCGAAACGACCAGCAAAAGACTGACTCCGAATCCCAAGCCGCAATACTCCTCGTTCTGCAATTCTGCCAACGAAAGATTCGCACCGGCAGCCTCGAAAGTGTCGCGCATTTTCCGGTGAAATGATTCCGGCAAGATATGCGGAACAAACTCATTCCACTGCGACGAGAATGGAAAAATCGGCGGCGCAAAATTCTGCACTGTGGCTATCAACATATTTCCTGGGATGGTCACTCGCGGGTCACCACTGGTCATGCGCGGTTCCTCAGCCTTGGCGCCGGTCCAGTCTCCGCTGTATTTTTGGTTGGCCCAACAAATCGGGAGCAGAGAGGAAAACACGGTTGCCACCGCAAGAATCACCGTCAAAACAGGCCTCTTCAACAAAACCTTCAGCGCCGGCAATACGGCCAGCCCCCAAGGCAGCATCAGCGGAAGATTGCTCGTCTTGGCACCGCTCAACAATGCCACGGCAAGAAATGAAAGCGCCACATCACGAAACCGTCCGCTCGTCCGCGCCCGGAGCGCAAAATCCACCGAGGCCAGCGCAAACACTGCCCCGTAGATGTCATTCCCTATGCCGCCCGCTTGCAGAAGGAAGCTGTAACCGGTCGGCAGTACCCACATCCAGTGCCACGCGACCACCCGCGACACACCAAGCCGCGTGAACGTGCTGAAAACCAAACCCGGCAGCAGCAGTTGTGAAGCGACTCCGATCAGAAACAACAAACGGTCCGAGTGAGTGAAAAGCATCATTGGCGCGGCCACCCATTCGTATCCGGCGGCGCGTGTGTTTAGTCGTTGAAAATTTGTGTAAACCCATTCCCACTGTTCGGCGGCAAGCCAGTGCAGAATCCGCGGCACACGGTAAGCCAGCGCGTCGTAGTTCGACGGCGGATGCAGAATGCCGCCGAGAATGGCGAGTCCGGCCACAATGGCAAACCCGGCTGGAAGAAAGCGACTGAAACGCCTGCGCTGCTTTTGGAGATTGAAACGACAAAGTTTGTCGAGGTGGAGCTGTCTGCGGAATGTGAATGCGAGAGCTATGCCGACGGCAAACGCGCAAAGATAGCCCGTCCGGTTCAATGCATGGAGCGCGGACAGAAACCAGCCGGCACAATTCAGAAAGGCACAGAGGCAAACCCAGAACGCAGCCATGTTTAGAGAGTTTGAGCCGCCTCCGCGCCGCGCGATTTTATCATGCACCTATTGGACAACTTCAAACACCCAAACTCAACGGGAATTCTCGGCGGAATGGCCACTCTTTCTACGGAGGCGGCATTCAGGAAGGAAACGGATGCGTGCAATTTGATCAGTTTTTCCCCTTCGTCTGCGCCTGAATGTCCCGTAGCAGAAAATGTGCGAGTCGCCGCAGTCGGGTCTCGACATCAAGCGCTTCGAGAATCGCCTGGCGATCCGCGCCCCCGGAAAGCACGGCGCAGGAAACCAGGTCCGCCGCCTGTTCAGGATCGGTGATGGCGTCGAGATATTTCAAAATTTCCTTGGGCGAAATGGCCGGCAGTTTCTGGTTGGACAAACCTTCACCAGGATGCGTCACAAGTGGAAAGGGGAACGGCACGCCGTGTTTCAATCGCTCGCGCAACAACTCGCGCACGCGCGCCAGCAACGCGTCTGCCGCAACGCTGTCAGGCGTCTCCGAAGACAACGGCTTGATGCGCTGGATGCGATACGGCTTGTATCGAACGGTCTTTTCGAGCCGCACGCGGGTGACACCCTGCACGATAAGATGAGAGGTTCCGTCCTTGTGCGAAACGGAAACGCGGATCAAACCCAGACCCGCCACGCCCATCGGTGTTTCGCGTGAGGTGCCGGGCTTCTGCATCGCCACGGAAAACATCCGGTGCGAGTGCAGCATGTCCACAAGCATCTGGCGATAACGCGGCTCGAAGATGTACAGCGGCAGCAACGCCTGCGGAAACAATGTGGCGTTGGGCAACGTCATCACTGGAACTTCACTCGGTATCATCATGAAACCAATGTAGGAGACTTTGCCCTGCGCGCAAGGTTGTGATGAATGTGCCGTGTAGTTTTCAAAACAGGAATGTTGTTTTAGGGTGACCGCCGATGACCATCATCGTGTGGACGCGCAATTGTTCCGCGTTGGAAATCTTCGCCTTGAACGGCGTGGCGCTGAAATCCGCATCCACACGCGCCCTGTTCGCGCGGAGTTCGGATACGATGGGCTTGGCGTAGGCGATCAACGCCTCGTCGTCGTTGAGCGTGATCACGCGCACCTGATCCGGCGCGAGCCAGAGCGGGAAGTTGCCCGTCCCGCAATGGGCATGGGCGTCAGGATAAGAGGTTAGAGATTTCCGAAGTATAAGCTGGCTCCTTTTAACGACTTCTGTCTCTTATCTTCGGAATGACACTCGTGCCAAACACAAACTCAAACGTTCCCACGCCAGAT
>JABFSR010000049.1 GCA_013140495.1 Verrucomicrobiota bacterium | reverse complement strand
GCTCGACGCGGACGAAACAAGGATCCGCTACGCCACGCGTGTAAAACATAACGAATGCCCGATTGGAGGAAATGGTGCAGCCGTTTGTCGCAACGTGCCACAAATCGGGGGTGAGTCCGTCCAGAGCAAGTGTCTCGCGGGCCTTAGTAATGGCAAACTCCTCTGTCAACGCCCCGAGGTGTTCAGAAAGCGCGAAGGCATGCTCAGGCCAGATGCGGGGCTTGCGAGAGCGATGCATGAGCAGTGGAAGCGAAGCAACGCCCGCAAATACCAACCCCAATCCGAGAAAGACGAGCAATATAATGGTGCGTGTTTTCATGTGGTACGCGAACACCGTTTAACGAGGTGAGATCGCCCATGCCGGGCCAGCGGCGGTGCATGGCGAAGCGGAACTCAAACCGCTCCCCGGCGTTAGATGCCAGCGAATGGTTAGCGAACCAACCGCTTCCGAAGCGGAGCAATGACGTAAAAAGTTGAAATTCGACACCGCATTGCTTTCCAGCAACTTGTGCGTCCAGTTCTTCAGGAGGCATCGTTGTCCTCATCGTTGCGTAAAAAGTCCTCTGGTGAATCGACTATCGGCACGCCAAGCATGCTGGCGATGCCAGACAGAGAAGGGTCGCCGGTGCTCTCTCGCACGGGCGGCTCAAACATCACCCACTGAGACTCATCGACGACGCGGACGCGCGAACCATTGAACAGATCACTCGAAGAGAGGATCTTCAACTCGTCGAGACTCTCCGACTCGTGGTTGGTGTTCATGAAGAGGCCAGCACCCGGATAGAAAATTTGGATAGTGTATGTCATGTGATGAGATGCCTAATCAGTATGGCTTGTGCTGGAAAGCGGAGCGGTATGTGCTCTCCGGGATGAGCGTGGGTTTCTCTGGTGTCATGATTGGGTTTTATTTCACGCCTCCAGCTTTGTCAACAAGGGTTGTCAGGTTTTTGGTCCGTGATTACAGCGCCGTAGGCGCGGCATATTTGTAGTGATGGTACACCACTCCCGGCAAAGCTCCGTAGGAGCGGCATATTCCGATTCGTGTTTCCAAGATGTCGCTCCTACGGAGCTTGGAAATCTTTATCGTCCGGGTTCTACATGGATGTCGCGCCTACGGCGCTGCAATGGTCGCCGCCCCCAACTGTCCGGAAGGGAACAAACAGGAACATCACAACGCAAAAATCTGACTCTGGCAGCGGTTACTCGGCGCTCAACGCCAGGGTCAGCTTTGCAATCTCTGCGCGGTGTGTGGCGAAGAGTTCCATGTCCGTCCATGTGTGGGCGAGGACGCGGTCGCCTGCGCGGAGGAAATCGCGGCTCTCGGTGAAGGCGTCGTCGGAGAGTTCCATGACGTCGCGCAGCGCCAGCCCGAGTGTTTCCTCTGCTTTCTTGACCAGTTCGGATTTCGTTCCAGCCTGGCGATGGCGTTTGATCTGCGCTTCGAGCACGCTCATGGCGGCGATGTCTTCAAGCCCGTCACGCACGGCCTCCCAACGCACGCTCGGGACGGGGAGTTCGCCGGGATAGACCAGGGCGTATTCGTCATTGATGCCTTTGCCCGCGTACCAATGATCCACCTCGGTGGTGCTGTGCGTCCAGAAACCGATTCCGCCCAGGCCAAAGAATTTTGCGCGCCAGGCGTTGGCGCGGTTGTAGCGCAGTGGCGAGAGGGATTTGACCTGGGAGATACATTCATAGGACCAGACGGTTTTCTGTTTCATGATGCGGGCGATGCGCGGGTCGCCGGAGAGCAGGCCGGAGACAAGCCGCATGTTCGGCGTCCAGATGTCCACGAGCGGCTCGATGCGTTCGTAATCCTTCCACGACAACCCGGCCACGGGATCCGTGTAGGTGAGCAGTCTGGGGTCTGCCTCGCGGAAAAGTTTTCCTGCATCCACCAGGATGGCGATGTTCGGTCCGTTGTCCAAACCGGGCTCGTCCAGCAGATAAAAGGCGTAGTCCTCGTAGCCGCGACCGCGCTCGCGCAGGTGATCGCGGAGTTTGCGAATGTACTCGAGTTCGCTGGGGCGCTTTTCCTCGTCAGTCTTCTTCACCGCAAACTCGATGGGTGGATGATTCAGGTGAAACAGAATCTTGCCGCGATGATTCAGGCGGTCGAGTTCCGCATCCAGCACGGGCCAGTCAATGGTCAGTTTGCCGGCGGCGTCCACGCGGCCCGGCGGGATGATCGTGCGCGGGAAGACATTCACGCCGTGTTTCGACATGTCATCGAGCACTTCCTTGCTGCGCGTGGGAAACCAGCGGTTCGGCACGTAGTCCCATGTGCAAAGTGTGAGCGGAAATTCCTTTGGCAGCCGCAGGTTCAGGACTTCAAGGTTCAGAGGCAGCCCGATGTTCTTCGCGTCTCCATTGAGCGAAACAACTGAAACTTGTCCGGTGTAACTTCCCGGCAACGCGCCGTGGGTGTCCACGCTCATCCAGATTTTGACCGAGCGATTTGCGGGAATTGTGATCAGGTTTGCTTCGCCCAGCGCGGGCAAAGCGTCGGGAACTCTCTCGCCATTCACCGAACCTGTGGACAGGACTTCTCGCACGACGACTTGTCCGCCAAACGCCGTGCCGTCATTGCGTGCAAGGCGGGTGAGCGTCACCCTCGCCCGCGTAGGTTCGTCGCGAGTTGAGGCGACGATGAACGCGCCTTGATCCGCCTCGGCGAGGTAGATGTTTTCAATCGAAATGGTATTCGTCGCCGTCGGATTGATTTCGTCCGCGAACGGTGAGAGTCGGGTATCGGCAAAGGAAGCGAACGGTGGCGTGGGCCAGGCGCGCAGGGCGAATGCCGGTGATGATGCGGCCTGGGATTGTTTGTTGGTCGGAGTCCGCCAGGATTTGTCTGCAAGCAGTTTGCCATTGGCGTCCATTGCATTGGCGCGGAAAGACCACGCTCCAGAGCTGGCGAAAGCGGGCAGCGGGATTTCAAAAGCGGATTGCGAGGTCAGTTCTGCAATGAGGCGTGTCCAGCCTTTGGTGTCCGTCAGTGACAGATGAACGTTGATAAGGGCTCCGTTGGGATTCTTGATCAACACCGCGGGGTGTTCGTGAAGATCGTCAGTTGATGGCGGATGTATGGTTACGTCCAGAGGTGCCGGGGAAGTTCCATAAGGCGATTTCGGCGTGTCGGAGCGAAGGCGATATGAAAGGAGGGTCGTGGTTGTGACCAGCAGGTCCGGGTGGGTGGAGTTTGAATCCGTGATCGGCACGAGCGCAGAGGGCATGACGCCAGACAGCCGGATGTCGTCCTTGAGTTCGCCAGCCTCGTTGAAGATGAGGACGTGCTGGTGGAAAGTTGGAACAACAATTTCGGTACGCGTGTCACCGTCAACATCCAGTACCAAAGGCGTGGCGCGGGTCTTGGCTCGAAACAAATGCGTCCAGAGGTGGCGACCATGAATATCCACCGCATGAAGATTCCCCCACAGACCGCTGAACACGATCAACAGTTCTGCATTTCGGCGAGGGACGGTGGCGATGGCATTGCTGAACGTCTCGCCCGTCGCGCATTCCCAGATGATCTTTCCGTTCAGGTCGAGCGCGAAGAGTGAGCCGGAGGCGGTGCCGCAAAGAATGAGTTGCCGGTCGGGCAGCGAGAGAATCTCCGGTCGCGTCACAATGTCTTTGTCGAGTGCGACCTGCCATCGAACTTTGCCGGTTGTGTCGCAGCAAAACAGATTCGAACCTGCGGGCAGGAGCACTGAATCCTCGCCCGGCTTGAGTGAAATGATCTGCGGCGGTGCTTTGCATGGGCCCGCAGCAAGCGCGTTGGTCCAGGCTGCTTTACCATCCAGTGACAGGCAGGTGGACGTTCCAGATGAATCGCTGAAGACCATCAACGGACCGGTGGCTGTTTTTAACACGGCGGGCATGGCGCGTCCCCAAGGAGTTTCTCCGGGCAGTTGGTATTGCCAGAGCGGGTGAAAATCCCGATCAAGACAAACAACGAGACCTTTGACACTGGTGAGCACGAATCGGTTGTCTGAAGTATTGCGAAGCAATGTCGGCGCAGTGGTCCACTTGCCTTCAGGCATCTGCGCAACCAGTCCGTCCTGCCCCGAACCGATGGCCTTGCCATCCGAAGTCCACAAGAGCAGTTGTCCACCTTGGTTCAGGGCAAGGATTTCATCTTTGCCGCTGCTGGTGAATTTGCCGACCAACGGTGAAGCTTCCAAAGGCGTCTGACCAGCCATGCGCGTCCATTGGATATCCATCGAGCGGCAAAGCGCTGGTGTCATGGCAACAGCAGAAATCACAAGCAACTTACCCATGTGTGCCGGGACAAAACCTCGAAGGCCAAGGTATCTCCGAGCCGACGTTGCGTTCATCATGGTTCGCAGTTTTGTTTCACCATGACAAGATTGCAACCTGCATATTTTCGGGAACTGTCGCTGAACTCACGACTCATAGAATTGGCTTTGTTTGATTCAGGGGGACAGCGAGTGTCCCCAAAACCAAGTTTTTTTGGCCAGACTTTTTTTGTTGCACTGCCGCCTGATCGAGTCTAACAATCATTCTGACCTAACCGAAAAAATCTGATCCGCCGCCGGGGTGGTGACGTGAAGTTTGTAATGAACGGCAATCCGAATACTTGGATTAGTATGAAACGAGAATTCCTCAGCGGATCTCTCGCCCGGAAACCGGCAACCAATGCTGTGCTTTGGACATTCAGTTCGGACACCACAACGAACTCGACGGGCACGCTTCCAAGAAGATTGCCAGCTTCACGTTTGCCAACAACACGAGCTTTCAGAAGCCATTAACAGACGAAGGAAATCAGTAAATAACTCAACATTGGCAGCGTAAATCAAATAGATATGAAAACCCTCTCTCTCAAAAACATCACGCGGCTGGCTGCAGCATTGGC
>JABFSR010000211.1 GCA_013140495.1 Verrucomicrobiota bacterium | reverse complement strand
TCCTTGTGTACATAGGAGTTGGTTGCTCTCGTTCTCATTTGTAGGAAAGGCTTAGATTTTACAGTTCAATTTGGACCGCACTAACTACATTCCATCCACCGCCTACGGCTGGCTGATGCTCGCGGGTATTTTTGTGAGCATCGCGCTCTGGTCGCGTGTGGCGAAGCGTGACTCGCGGCTGGTGCTGGTTTACATCGCGGCATTGGCGGGTGCATTCCTCGGCGCGAAGCTCGTCTATCTTGCGGCGGAAGGCTGGCTGCGTTGGCACGATGAGAACCGCTGGATCATTCTTGCCACGGGCAAATCCATCACGGGCGCTTTGCTTGGCGGCTATGCGGGTGTGGAAATCGCCAAGCGTTTGACTGGCTACACGAGCACCACGGGCGATTGGTTTGCGATCATTGCGCCGGTTGGCATCATGCTCGGTCGCGTGGGGTGTGTGTTGCATGGTTGTTGCCTTGGACGTGAGTGCGCTGCGGGCTGGTTCACGATGATGGATGCCCATGGAATCGCCCGTTGGCCTGCGGCGCAGGTGGAGTTCCTGTTCAATGCGCTCGCTTTGGGCGGAGTTCTGGTGCTGCGTCAGTTGAGGATTCTGCCGGGCCAGCATTTCCATCTCTACCTCATGGCATACGGTTTATTCCGATTCGCTCATGAATTCCTGCGCGAGACTCCGCAAATACTCGGGCCGTTCAGCGGGTATCAAATCGCAGCACTGTGTCTCGTGGGGCTCGGCGCGATTCGTTTCCATGGACGGCGGGTGGAGAGTTCTGTCTGAAGAATTGCGCTGCTCTGATCCGAATCCATGCAGACGAATTGGAACGGAATAAACGCGGAGACGCAGAGAACGCAGAGAGGCGCAGAGAAATTTTGTTTAGGACCCCATCACCAAACAGTGTGTTGTCAGCAACCCGTTCCACTCTGCGTTTCTTCACTCGGTTCTCAATCGCTTTTGTTCGGCTGATTCTCGCAGCGCGCCGGATTACTTTTTGCCAATCCGATAGAGGTGCGTGTCCGTGCGCAGGTATATGGTCCCGTCAACGATTGCAGGCGTGGCGATGACCGTTCCTTCGAGCAGATTCTCGGAAAGCTTTTCAAACGCCTTGCCAGCCTTGACCACGGTGGATTTGCCTTCCTTGCCAAAAAAGTAAACGCGCCCTTCAGCCAACAGCGGGGATGCCAGATGCTGTTGGTTCAGTCGCTCCTGCCAGAAGGCATCGCCGTTTTTGGTGTCAGCACAATTCGCCATGCCGTCGTCGGAGGTCCAAAATATTTCATCGCCAATCATGACGGGTGAAGACATGACGGGTACTTGACGCATGGTTTTCCATGTGGCGTGACTTGTGGTCACATCGCCTGCGCCGTCTACCCGGAACGCGCACATCTGTGGCTTCATGCAACCTGTGCTGAAGTATGTGACACCCTTGCTGAACACTGGACAGGAGCCGATGGAGAAACCGTTGCCGTGCCGCGCGCGCCAGAACTCCTTGCCGGTGGCGGGATCGTAGGAAACAATCCAGTGCGCTCCTGGCGAAATCATCTGCATGTGGCCAGCCGCCTTCACAAGCAGAGGAGTGACGAATGATTTTTTCAAATTGCCGCTGGATGCCTCGATGGGGGGGCGCTCAGTTCGCCAGACTTGTTTGCCTGTTTTCTTGTTCAGAGCGGTGACGTATTGCGCATCGCGTCCGTCGCGGACTAGCACCAGAAGTTTTTTGTAGAGTAACGGAGAGCTTCCCGGACCGACCTGATGATCCAGCGGCAACTGCGTTTTCCAGACGACCTTGCCTGACTTGGAATTCAAACACGCTGTGCCGAACGTGCCAAAGTCGCAATAGATCCTGCCTGATTCAACGATCGGGGTAGGGGTGGCCCAACTGTTATACCAGTGAACGGGGGCGGGTTTGTCCACGTCGAAGAGTTTAGTTTGCCACAAGATTTCCCCCTTGCGCGCGTCCAGGCACACCACTTCCAGCGAGACATGATCCGTCGTCTGCATGTCGTCCCCTTCGATGCGCTTCCGTTCTGTGCCTTGCTCAACTGCGAGCGTGAGCCAGATGCGATCGCCCATGACCACGGGGGACGATCTGCCACGACCGGGCAGGCTGACTTTCCACGCGATGTTGTTGGTTTCGCTCCAGGAGACGGGGACATTTTTGGCTGCGATGGAACCGTTGCCCTGCGGACCGCGGAACTGCGGCCATTTTTTTTCTGCTCCGGAAACACCTACGGCCAGAATCGCCACGAACAAGGCTGACAAGATTGAGCGCATGCCCGGTTTTGATACTCCAACCGCCTTGAATAGTCCATCTTTCTGGTGATGCCACACTTTACGTTGAAGCCTGCCGTCAAATGCAATTGAGTCCCGAATTCCGAGGTGGGAAACTATGCGCTGGAACTCCGCGACCACGTGGATTTTGATCAGCTTTCTTCCCTTTAATCGCCGAGCGGGTTTGAGATTGCTGCATTGGTCTCTCTCGGTGTTGCGAAACCGTGTCCCTTGATCAATGAGCTGAACTTGCCGATGGCGGCGGCGCGGCTATGAACGTGTAGTTTCTCGTAGATGCGACGGATGTAGGTGGCAACGGTCGGTGTGCTGATGGCCAGGCGCTCGGCGATTTCCTTGTTCACGTATCCTTCGGCCAGCAAATGCAGCACCTCCAGTTCGCGCGGCGAAAGTGATTCCAATTCGGCTGTGGAAGACTGGTGTGGCGACCGGAAGAACTGCACGACTTTTCGCGCAATGGAACTGCTCATGGGCGAGCCGCCGCGATGCACCTCCTCCAATGCTGCCAGCAGGTTCTCGCGCGTCAGCCGCTTGAGCAGATAGCCGGAAGCACCGGCGGCAAGCGCATCGAAAATATGCTCGCTGTCACCGTACACCGTCACCATTACAAACTGCGTGTGCGGCATCTGCGGCTTCAACTGTCGCACGCACTCAATGCCTGAGAGATCGGGCAGATTGACATCCACCAGCGCGACGTTCGGTGGCTGGGAGGGAAGCGACGCCAGTGCGCTCGCAACATCCGGGTACTGGGCTACACAACGGAACCTGGAGGTTTCGTCAATCCAGCCAGCAACGATTCCGCGTGTCGCCGCATCGTCCTCTATAATCGCAACGGTGACCACCATGAGTGCCAAGCTTAGGGGAGTGAAGTGGAATTGACACGTCGTCTGTTCGAATGACAGAGACGGCCTGACATGCGAAATGCAGGATTCAGTTTCAGCGACATCATGATTCAGCCACGTTCACCGGAACTGTGAAGACCACGCGCGTTCCCCGGCCCGGTCCGGAGTCGAGGGAGAATTTTCCTCCGATGGACTGAATCCGTTCCTTGACGCCGGCGAGGCCGTGGCGAACGGGATGCTCATTGCCGTTTGCTGGAATTGATGTGAGGGAAAACCCACAGCCATTATCTTCAATGGTCAGTTCAAAGGCCTCGGCCAGGATGACGAGTCGCAGATGAACTTCGGTTGCTTTGGCGTGCTTGACGACATTGTTGAGGACTTCCTTGGTGGCGAGAAAGACATTGTGACGCAAACCTGCCGGCAGCGTCCAGCCTGGCAACTGCAACGGGACTTGAATTCTGGCGGGAATTTCCGCAGACCCGAGAAATTCCTCCGCCAGGTCGGTCAGGTAACTGAGCAAACTCTCAAGGGTGTCATGCCGCGGACTGACGGCCCAGACGATTTCGTCGAGTTTTTGCGTGAGATTGACGGACACTGCGCGAAGGCGCTCCGTGTCTTTCCAGGCCGGGTGGGTATTTTCGATTTTCCGATGAGCAGTCTGGCTGAGGAGATTGATGTGCGTGAGGCTGGCGCCGAGATCGTCATGGATGTCCTGGGCAATCCTCAACCGCTCGCGTTCCAGCCCGCGGCGATGCTCCAACCGATCCAACCGTGCCTGCATACGACGACGCACTGCGGCTCTGACAATGATTGTAATTACTGCGGCGAAGGTCACGAGAACCAGGACCACGAAGGGAGGACGCTTCCAGAACACTTGAGGAATCGAAACGGCCAACGACACTTCGCGACCGACCGGATCGCCGGAAGGAGTGACCGTCTTTAATCGGAAAACATAATCTCCTGGTGGAGGCGAGTCGTATCCGGCCCGCTGGCGGCCACCGATGCCCACGGAGAAAGCTTCCCGCCATATTAACGTCAGGGTGTCGCCAGCATGCGCTTTGTCTTTGAGCGGGAGTTCGGCCTGCCAGGTGGCGGGGAGATGCACGTCGTCATCCACAATCGCCAGGGCATGTGCTTTGGACGGTGGCGGCAACTGGGTGACGTGCGCCATGTTTGCGCCGAAGCTGCCACGTTGCCAATAGCGCGGCTTTCCATCTGCGCGGTCCAGGTTCTCGCCCTCTTCGAGGTTGGAATCGGGCCAGATGTTTTCGAGACTACCATTCGTGTTTTCGTGTAACACCCGGAAATCGGCAATTGCTGCTGCACCCAGGACGGTCCATTCTTCGGAAATCAGCAACACCTGCAATCGTTCGGCGCCCGTGGGTAGAACGATTGATTCGCGTCGGGAGTGCCACTCGGATGTCTTTACATCACCCGTCCAACCTTTCGTCTCACCACTCATCGGAAACGTATGATAGGACAGGACGTGGTTGGATGCCCCATGGGTCATAACCAGGACCTGAATATCCCCACCCGCCTCCTGCCATTCCCTGTCCCAGCCTTCCAGTTTGCGGCGCAATCGCAATGGACGATTCGCTTCCGCCTCGGCCGGGCCGAAGCTGAATATCAAGCGTCGTAAGCGGGATGCCGAGGGCAGTTGCACCGTCGTTACCGGATCGGTGCTCGTATGCATCGCGTCGAAAACAATACGCCCCCCATCCCGGACACTCCAAATTTTGGAGAGCGGTTCATTCGTGCCGGCGAACGCGAACGAAGTCAGTCCGATCAGCGCAAGACCATGGGTCAAAACCCGCCGCCGGCTACAAGGTAATTTTCGTGAGGCCATTGAAATCAAGCACAGTCTGCTTCGAGTTCCTGGCTGGAACAAGTCCCCATGTCGGCAGACATGTCATCCGATCAGATGACATGACAAATCCCGTTCCGGCCTCACAATGCCCGCAATGAAAGTCCACCCGGAATCTTGACTTGTCGCGTTCAACATCCTAAATCTCGCTCGCAAACCAAACCCTGACCTAATCCACCAGAAACATTATGAAAAAAAGAATCCTTCACCTTGCCGCCATCGGCCTCACCGTCTTGATGGGCGTTGCTCAGGCTGCCACCGTCACGGTCACCGTGGTTGACGACGGCGTCAGCAACATCGGCTCGCCTGGTACATTTTACTGGGCTCTCACCAACGCCAATGCGGGCGATACAATTGCCTTTGCCATTTCCGGCGACGGACCGCACTATCTACAAATTCCGCCCGCAGGTTTCCCGATCATTCATCGAAAACATAACCTGACGATTGACGGTTTTACGCAGGGTAGCGCCACTGGCACCACCACCGACGACGCCAAACCCAACACGAATCCGATTACCGCCGCCAACAACGCGGTGATGAAGATCGTGATTGACGGTCGCACCGGTGGTGCCCGTGACATGCGTTACATCCTTTTTACCCCGCTCAACACTGACCCGCCCATTGACAATACGTTCATGAACGGTGTTCCGCCTGAAGTGGCCGGACTCACCGGCATCGGCGAAAGTGCGCTGCTTGGCATTTACCGCTCGACCAATGTGAACGTCAGGGGCATCGCATTTCTCGGCGCGATTCTAACGTCCGGCGTCCGGCAAAAGGGAATCGTCATCGAGATGGACTACGATACTGAGACGGCCGTTCTGCCGCGATACGCCTACACCAATGGCAGCTCGGACGGTTGCCACATCAATGGTTGCTGGTTCGGAGTTAATCCGACCAACGTAAGCGTTGCCGGTTCGGCTGATCAGGGTTTCCGCGTGTGCATCACTTCCTACCGCCATACTGACAAGAGCGGTGGACTCCGCCCTCAACTCATCCTCGGAGACTTGACGGTTGGTGTGAAGAAAGGTTCGCTCAACCCCCGCGCCGAATTCAACGTCATGGCCGGTGTTGGCGGCTTTCTTTCCACTGACAACCTCGGTTTGCGCGTGTCAGGCAATTTCATCAGCGTGTTGCCGGATGGCGTGACGCCGTTTAACTTCATTTCTGATTCACTTGCGCCAGGCCAGTTTCGAGGAGGTTGGTTCGACGTCGGTTGCCGTCAAAACGACGAGCTTCAACGGCCAATGGTGATCGGCACTGATGGCGATGGAGTGAATGATGCCGACGAAGGCAACCTGTGGGGGCCGCTCGCCCTCAATGGCATCAATCAGCTTAGTTTGTGGGGCTTCTTCAATACCATGAGGAATCCGTTCATCGTTGCGGGTAACCGCATCGGGATCGCAAACGACGGCACCGTCTGGCCTAACAATTCCTGTTACATCAGCGGATTCCGAATGGATCAGGGCACGCAGGTTCGTTTTGGCTCCGACTTCAACGGAGTCAGCGACGCCTTGGAGGCGAATGTTATCTACGGCAATAATGTTTTTTCAACCCTGTATCCGACCCCGGCGGCTTCTGTGGCACCGTCGTTGGTTAGAGTCATGGATAACATCGCCGCCACGGATGGCTGGTTCAGTTTCCGTGGAAACAAGTTGGTGAACAATTTCCCAATCTATAACCCCGATAATGCGACTGCGGACGATTATCTGAACAGTTGGAACACATATTCTTCCGATGTGAATAATAAGGTGCCGGTTTTATCCGCCAGCACGACCTCGACACTTAACGGGACCTTCAATGTTCCCATCAACGGTGCCAACACCTGCGTTGTGGACGTTTATCTGCCCGATCCAGAAGGACAGGTCAACGGTGCCGCGTTTGACTACGCTTTCTTCGGCGGCTTGGCTGGCGAGGGTTTTGTCCAAGGCAAGACGCACCTGGGCAGTTTCCTCGACAACGGTCCTTACGATTCTGATCCAGCCGTCGGCGCATTCTCATTCAACATTGCCGGTTTGGGTCTCACGAGCGGGACGAAGGTCACGGCGGCTGTGACCTACAGCAAATGGGCGCTTCCGAACATCACCAGTGTCACTCACAGCGGCGGCAGCACGACGCTGACTTGGACGGGTGATAACGGCGGGCCTTACAACATCCCCGGCGTCGGTGGTCCCACGTCCGGATTTGGTGTTCAGAGCGCCAGCAGCATCACAGGCCCATGGACAACGACATTCGCAGCCGGCAACAGTGCCGTTCTGCCAGCGGCCGGCAGCGCGGGCTTCTATCGGATTGTGGCGCCAATCTCAGGGATGACCACTCTGTGTGCCATCCCGGTCACACTTCCATAAATCAGGATGCCGATAATGGATCCAAATTGAGTTCGCAAGGCCCGCCGCAAGGCGGGCCTTGCCCTTGATCAACCGCAGATCGTTTCGATCTCGATTGCGTCAACAGCGGAATGAAAAAGCTTCTTGAAAAATTGAGCGGCGCAAGATTCCTCAGGAATCCTGGCTTTACCCTGATTGAACTTCTGGTGGTCATTGCGATCATTGCGATTCTGGCGGCCATGTTGTTGCCCGCGCTCTCCAAGGCGAAGGTCCGGGCGCAGTCCATCGCCTGCATGAATAACGGTCGGCAAATCGGACTCGCGTGGATCATGTATGCTGATGACCACGAAACCAAGCTGGCCAACGCTTTTGACTGGGTGACCGGCGGGCTTAATTATGGCGGCAGTACGGACAACACCAACACCACTTACTTGTTGCAAGGTCTGTTGGGGACCTATCTGAAAAGCGTTGGAGTTTATAAATGTCCCGCTGACCGGAGCCTGAGTGATGGACTGACAGGCCAGCCACGGGTTCGCAGCATTTCCATGAGCCAGATGTTCCGGACATGGGGCGCTGGCTGGTCACCAGCCCCGCCATGGAGAACCTTCGGAAAATCGTCGGAGATGACAGGCCCGCAGCCCTCGAATCTTTGGGTCTTCCTGGATGAGAATCCCGACAGCCTGAATGACGCAGCGTTTGCTGTCAGGATGGATTATCAGGGACGAAACGCGATCTGGCAGGATGGTCCTGCGACGTCTCACGGCGGCGCCTGTGGATTCAGTTTTGCGGATGGTCATTCTGAAATCAAGAAGTGGAAGGACGGTCGGACCATCACGGGAAGCATGGTCACCACTTATACGACCAGATTCACGTACGAGGTCGGGCATCCTTTTAGCCAGGACATTCAATGGGTGCAGGACAGGACTTCAGCGAAGATTCAATGACGATACGGAACAACCCGGGAAGCAAGACGATGACAAAATGAAAAACTCGCGGCTGAGAAGTGAAATTGGTTTTACCCTGATTGAACTGCTGGTGGTCATCGCCATCATCGCGATTCTGGCCGCCATGTTGTTGCCGGCGTTGACCCGCGCAAAAACCAAGGCCCAGGGCATTGCCTGCATGAGCAATCTCAAGCAAATAGGCCTGGCTGTGACCTTGTATGGCGGAGATTACAGCGATCGCTTCCCTCCCAATGTGAACGGCAGCGGTATCGGGGGTTGGGTTGACGGCAAAATGAACTGGGATCCGAGCAACACGGACAACACCAATGTCCAATACCTTGTGAACGCCAAGATCGGACCTTACACGCGTAGCGTGGGCATCTACAAATGTCCGGGTGACGTTTACCCGGTTATCGTCGGTCGCAGCGAGAAACTGCCCCGGGTGCGCAGCATCGCCATGAACGGATTCATCGAGGGCGGTTATTACAAAGATGCTTCCGGGGGATCCACCTGGTATCCGAATTGGTTTCGCTACGACAAATTCTCCGACGTGTTGAAACCGGGGCCGGGCGATCTGTGGATGATGGTGGATGAGCAAGCCGACAGCATCAACGACGGATGGATGATTACGAATGTTGAAAACCCGAACGGCTGGACCGATCTCCCGGCGAGTTACCACGGCGGCGCCTGCGGCTTCAACTTCGTGGACGGCCACAGCGAGATCAAATCATGGAAAGACGCGAGCACAAAGCAACCCGTGCGACAAACTGATTTCCGCGGTGCCTCCGAGCCCAATGGTCGTGACCTGGACTGGATGATCAAGCACTCCTCCGCGCGACGGAACTAACGATGCTGTGCAATGTCATTTAACTGAAAGAACACCCTCATGAAAAACAAGCCAGAGAGCGCACAACGGAAAAGGAAATCGGGTTTTACCCTGATTGAACTGCTGGTGGTGATTGCGATCATCGCCATTCTTGCGTCCATGCTCTTGCCGGCCTTGTCCAAGGCCAAGAGCAAAGCCCAAAGAACCCAGTGCCTCAGCAACATCAAGCAGTTGCAACTCGCCTGGATGATGTACCCGGACGACAACCGTGACATGTGCCCGCCGAACGGTCCGGGCCTTGATCCGAGATTGAAAGATTTGCCAGGCTTTGAAGCATGGATTTACGGCGACGCAGGAAGTGACATAACCACAACAAACATCCAGAACGGGGTTCTCTACAAATACAACGGCTCGCCCGCCATTTACGTGTGTCCCACGGACCGATACACGATAGACCTTGGCGGCAAAAAATATCCGACAACCAGAAGTTTCTCGATGGTCAGCGAAATGCCACCTGAAGGTAAAAAGTATGCGACCATCAACGACCCAAAGCCTGTCAAAGCCCTGGTGTTTATGGATGAAGATGACCTGCTGAACAATCCTGGCAACGGCATCAATGATGGCAATATCGGATTGCGTCGCTATCCGGCGGTTGCGTGGGGTGATTCTCCAGGACGACGACATGACAATGGAGCGACGGTGTCAATGGCCGATGGTCACGTCGAGTATTGGAAATGGAAATCCAATGACAAATTTTTTAGCCGCGGCACCATCAACACTGGTCGTGGCGGTGGAGTGTCACCTGAAATGTTGGATCTCCTAAAAATACAGCAGGGTCTGCCGGGATTTGTTTATTAGCAAACCAACCACCTGCGGCGCGGGGCAATGACACAAGAAACAGGCTTGTGTTCGGCTTCGCCTGAGAATGCGAGCAATGCTTGGTGATCAACATCGCAATGATGGTTGTCACCACGGCAAGGACTTTTCGATTACAGCAACAATCTCCGCCGGTAATGTGAGCTGGCCGGGTCGCCGGTCGGCGAAGCTCCGCGTTTTCTCTTGAAATGACTGCGGAAACCGGGAGATCGTTGCGCGCGAACAAACTCAGTTTCCCGACGCATTTATGATTAAGCACCGATTGACATTGTTTTCCATCCTTCTCGCGCTTCTGTTCCCTCAAACCGGCCGGGCCGAAAAGACTTTTGCCGAACGTCTCGGTTGGAAACCGAAGGACATCGTTGTCATCTTGCACGTGGATGATGTTGGCATGTCCCATTCATCCAATCTCGGGGCAATCGAGACAGTGGAAAAGGGTGTTGCCACCTCTTGGAGCGTGATGATGCCATGCCCGTGGGTGCCGGAGATAGCCAGGTATTTGAAGGCGCACCCGGACGTGGACAGCGGGCTGCACCTGACGCTTACTTCTGAATGGGCTCTCTACCGTTGGCCGCCGCTTTCCGGCAAGCCCAAGGTTCCCGGGTTGGTGGATACTGAGGGTTGCATGTGGCGCAGCGTTGAATTGACGGCCACTCACGCCACACCGGACGAGATCGAATCCGAAATCCGCGCGCAGGTGGACCGTGCCACGCAGCTCGGCATTCCCATCACTCATCTGGATTCACACATGGGAACGCTGTTCGCCCGACCCGATTATTTTGAGCGATTCGCCAAGGTTGGGATGGAAAAGGGCATCCCGATTCTTGCCATCGGTGGTCATGCCACGCACGCCTTGCGGGAAAATCCTGAAGCTTCCAGCACGCTGCGGCCGTGGATCCCGAAAATCTGGAATGGCGGTTTGCCGGTCATTGATGATCTCCATACTGATTCATACACTTGGAAGCCGGAGGAAAAGACCGAAAAATTCATCACCGCTCTCAAGGAACTGAAACCCGGTGTCACGGAGTTTCTGTTTCATGCATCGATCCCGACGGAGGATTTTCCGCTGATCACATCGTCGAGCCAGTCTCGCCTCGCAGATGCCCGTGCGTTGACGGATCCAAATGTCAAAAATGTCATCAAGGAACGCGGCATCATCTTGACGACTTGGAAGGAATTGAAAGAACGTCGTCAAAAAGCTGCGGCGTTGGAGTAGTGCAGACAGGCCATCTTTTCTCATGAAACAATTTCCCGTCCAAATGCAAAACATCTCCCGTCGTCAGGCTGTCGCGCAGGCTGGAGTTCTGGTCGGCGCCGCGTTTTCAGGTGTGTCAATTTCTTCCCGTGCCGCTGAGGCCACATTACCAACTGCGAACACGGGCGGGAGTTTCGTTTATTGTCTGAACACCGCCACCATCCGCGGTCAGAAGCTCGGCATCGTCAAAGAAATCGAAGTGACTGCCAAGGCGGGTTATCAGGCAATCGAGCCGTGGGTCGGTGCGATAGAAACCTATCAGAAGGAAGGTGGTTCAATGCCCGACTTGAAGCGTCGCATTGCTGATCTGGGCATTTCGATCGAGAGCGCGATCGGATTCCCTCAATGGATCGCTGATGACGATGCTAAACGCGCGCAGGGTTTGGAGCGTGCTAGGTTTGAGATGGACCTGATCGCCCAGCTCGGAGGCAAGCGTCTTGCAGCACCGCCCACTGGCGCGACTGATCTGCCACGGTTGGATTTGTTGAAGGCTGCAGAACGGTATCGCGCTTTGTTGGATGCGGGCGATCAGATCGGTGTGGTGCCGCAGCTTGAGCTTTGGGGTTTCTCCAAGAATTTGAGCCGGCTTGGTGAATGCGCCTGCGTTGCGATTGAAACCGGTCATCCAAAGGCTTGCGTGTTGCCTGATATTTATCATTTGTACAAGGGAGGCTCGGACGCTTCCAGTTTGCGGCTGCTGAGTCGGAACGCGGTTCATGTCCTGCACATGAACGATTATCCCGCCGACCCGCCTCGCGAAAAGATTGACGACAGTTATCGCGTCTTTCCCGGCGACGGTGTGGCTCCTGTGACGGAGATCTTGCGCATTCTCAAGGAGAACGGCGGGGAGACGGTTCTTTCGCTTGAGTTGTTCCATCGAAAGTATTGGGAGATGGATCCCACTGAAATTGCTCGCGCTGGTTTGGAAAAAATGAAAGCTGCCGTGGCCAAAGTAATGAACCGGTAATCCGTTTCAGCACGCTGTGGCTGACGCGGTGATGAACCACACTCAACCTGTCTCAATTCACGAATGCATTGGGTAATTCAACGTTGGCTTAAAGTTGTCTCATTTGGTTGCCGATGGTTCTTTGCTTTCGTCGCGACGTTCGCATTCGCGACGATGTCACCGGCGGCGGACGTGCCGAAGCCGATTCTGTGTAACTCAGTAGTCTGGCGTGACGGGAAACCTGTCGAACTGGTCAATCCGTTCCGGCCATCTGTGGAGAGCTTGCTGATATACAAACCCCGAACAGAATGGACCTACTCGCACCACCCGCATCTGACTTTTTTCCGGGGCCGTTATTTTGCGATCTGGTCAAATGGACATCAGAACGAAGACGCGCCCGGCCAGCGTATTTTGATTTCCACGGCGGCAAGGTTTGACGAGTGGTCCTCTCCAAAACCGTTGGTGGATTCCATCACGGACACAAACGGCGTGGAACGCGTGCTCACGGCGGCTGGTTTCCATCAGCACAACGGAATGTTGGTCGCCTACTTTTCCAACTACGGACCCAAGAAGGAAACCACGCACTTGATGGCCGTCACAACCACAAATGGCTTGGACTGGTCGCCACCTCAGATCATCAGTCTGCCGGTGTGTCCAAACTTCGGTCCGTTGATTGTGCGTGGCGGGCGGTTGATACTCAGTGGCCACATCGCTTTTCCCTATACCGATGATCCTTCTGGGCTGACGGGTTGGCGGATGGCGGGTTTGTATCCAAATGAAATGGCGGCCACCGTGACCGATGATCCGGCGTCCTTTTGGCGCGTGGCGCGGACGAATGGTTGGGGTGCGGCGGTGTGCGAGGGTTCTGCGTTCCAGACCGACGATGGCGTCATCCATGTGCCTTTGCGGAGCACCGGCAGGCAGTTTCGGCATCGCCTTTGGATGACTGAGAGCCGGGACAATGGCGCAAGTTATTCCGCCCCGTTCGAGACAGAGTTCAGCGACACGGACGCAAAATTTCAGTTTGGCCGGCTCCCGGACGGGCGCTTTTTCTACGTGGGCAATCCAGTGGGTGGTGGCCGCACACCGTTGGTGCTTTCGTTGTCACGGGACGGCGTTAATTTTGAACGCAACATGATCCTCGGTGAACAGCGTTATGAGATGGCCCAACCCGGGCGGGCCAAGGGAGGCGAGTACGGTTATCCAAACGTGTTGATCCACGACGGCTGGTTGCACGTCATTGTTTCGAGACAGAAGGAAGGCGTCGAAGTTCTGCGCGTGAAGCCGTAATCCATCTCAAGCACTTTCTGTCGGAGTTCTCGCAACGGGTCAGCATCAGGATTTTTTCGAGCTGGTTCGCACTTTGAGCCATTCGAAATCAGTTGTGGGTGTCGCAGGAATTTTATTGCCGCGTACCACGTTCTTGCGCGCCGGTTGCACGGTCTGCTCCACAAGCCACCGGTGCGACTCAACGTGGCCGTCAGCAAACGACAGGTTTACCGCTCCGTTGTGATACGAACCGGGCAGGTTGCCCCAGGCATAACCATCCAGGACGTTCACGAAGAAGCCGTCGTTCAAGGTGTCGCAATGCTCGTCCAGGAACACGAAGATGCCTGAGGGATTCTGTATCTCACTCTCCTTGAAGAATTGCAGATAGGCGGGATTGAAACGGTTCGTCAGTTCGCCCGGATTGCCCACCAGCGCATTCATTGACATGCTGCGGATGCGCTGACCATTGAGCGCCGGTTCACGATCCGAGGGGCATTTGTAAATTGCGGTGGACTTGTTGGCGTAAGGTCCGAGTTTGGAATCGCTGAGATACACCAGATTCGTATTGTCCTCGCCATCCACCCAGTCTTGAACGTTGTTCGCCCAGTTCTGTCGCCGCGCCAGGGTTTCTGTCACGCCGTGGTTGTTGACGAGTGAGTTCACGTTGTCGTCTGCGTAGAGCTGCCAGGCGACTGAGAGTTGCTTGATGTTGTTGGCGCAGGTGATCCCTTCAGCCCTGGCTTTTGAACGGCCCAGGGTTGGAAGCAGCAGCGCCGCCAGAATCGCGATGATGGCGATCACCACGAGCAGTTCGATCAAGGTGAACCCGCGAAGCCGTTTGCAATGGCGCGTAGCGACAACCATTGAAGACGAAGCGGTGAAAGTTGGTGATATCATGGTCTCCGGTGTCTGCCGTGCGCTCGAACAATACTCGCGCTAAACAGCCGGACAAGCTTTGATTCCGCAATAGCCCCGGGCAAGCTGCCTCTATCTTGGATTCCCTACAGCCGAGTTCCGGATGGCAATAGTCCGCCACATGATCGAAGTGTTGTCCGTGATGATTCCATCCGCGCCGAGGTCCAACATCTTGTTCGCCATCCCGGGATCATTGATGGTGTACACCCAGACCTTCAGACCCTGCTTGTGGGCGTAGTCCACAGACTCACGCGTGATCTGGTTGTTCCAGACGGCGACGCGTGCGCCGATGCTCTTGATTTCATCCACCCAGGATTGATCCAGAACTTTTTCCTCATCCTTCAATTGTTTGCCGTTGCGTCCCCACAGCGGGCCGAGCGCGCCGAGTACCTGGTTTGTATCGAGATTGTGAAAGTCCTTCAGGTAATCCCATTCGAAGGATTGCACGATCACCTTGTTCACGAGTTTTTTCTCCCGCAACAATTTCAGGCACGTGCCCGCGTCGCCTTCCTTGTGATGAATGAGCGTCATGTTCCCGTCCTGAATCAGGTCCAGCGATTCCGCCAGCGTGGGTAAACGGGTGCCGGTATAGCTGGGCAGGTGCAAGCCGGCATTCTTCTTGTCGAACCACGCGCCGGCATCCAGTGAGCAAAGCGCGTCGCCCGCTCTGGCGCTGATGCGTGTTCCCTTTTCGCCCCAGCGCGCAATCGCATCCGTGGTGCGATCCAGTACGTCGTCGTGGATGCAAACCAGCCTGCCGTCCTTGGCGTGGTAATAATCCAGCTCCACCATGTCTGCGCCGGCCATCTTGGCGAGCTTGAACGAGGGCAGGGTGTTCTCAGGAGCAATCTGATTGTAACCACGATGCCCGATCACCAGTGGTCGTGGCAGATTGATGAGCGTCTCCACCGGTGAAAGCGACTCGGCGGACTGCGCGGCCATACTGGCAGCGGCGAGGATTAACGCGGTGAAAATGGCAGTTTGAAGTATTGGCAACTTTGCGGTTGGCATGTAGCCAGCCTGACGAACGATGGTTAGTGCGTCAAGGGGAATGATTGATTGCGCCGGGCGTGGGTGAGTTGAAAACGGCGGAGGGGACTTGTTGTGTTTGTTTTCATAGGCAGAGAGTTTAACCCATCGCTCCGCGACGGGTCTCTGCTTCTCAGCTAATCTGGTTAGGCCACGGCATATCTGCGAGCAAATAACAAAACGCCTGCAGAAGCGAGCGCGAAGATGTCAAACGCGATGCCGACAAAGGAAAAAGGCAGCGAGTTAAAAAATGCAAAAAGCCCCATCATGCTCGCAGTTACGGTGAGCAGCGCGACAATGCTGAGAACTACGCGCGCCCATCTCGCACCGATAAGCAGATAGAAACTCGTGACAGCACCCGCCAGATATAAAAGTACGAAGAACAAATTGATGGCGACCGTGTCTAGTCGGTCTGGATGCAGTTCGTAAGCGCCTTGGACTAGTGTGGCAAAAAAATACCCGCATATCGCCATCCAGAGTATGCCGAGAATCTTGTGTGCTGTTTTCATTGTCGCGGACGATGTAGTGGCCTAACAAGGTTGAGCGACGGGATTGGGGTTCATCGCTTTCGTTGGTTTTGACCTTAAATCCAGCTTTAGCTTATCCAACCGAATTTTTGGAATCTTCGGGGTTATTGTCAAACTGGAAAAAACGCCATCCGCTGCCGAACTAGCGTTACTCCGTTCGCATGTTTTGTGTCGTTCGCCGTCGTTGTGCCCGGCAATTTGCGGTTCATTGTTCTGCCCTAGGAGAGGAAATGTTCGTCGCTCCAACGGCTCGTATTGAGGCCAGCGCCGCTTCGATCCTGGCGCGCAGTTTGACGGTGTTCTCCGAGGTGGCAAGCCGTGGCGGGAGATCAATGATTGCCTTGAGGGCGGCCTGGAATGCTTCGCGTGCATCCTGCGTGCGCCCGGCTGTTTGAAGAATCTCGGCTCTCAATGTGAGCCAGCTTTCCTTGCGGTTCGAGCGGGTGAGAATTGACTCAAGGCGCGTGAGCGCGCCGTCGGTGTTGCCGCGTTCCAGATCGTAATCCAGCGCGGCGCGTTGCAGTGTCACGGTCCAACCGATTCGGGCCAGGCCTTCATCCAATCCTTTCACCGCGGCGTCCGCACCGGATTCGGCGGCTTGGAGTCGTGCGCGTTCCAGGTAGTCCTCGGGGCGGGGGTTGGTCAGGTTGGTGAAGGCGCGCGTGTAATCGGCGATGGCGAGAGCGAGGTGATCAAGTTGCGCGAGCACGCGTGCGCGACCGAGCAGGGCGGCGGCATTGTTTGGGTTGCGATCAAGCAACTCGTCAAACGTCTTGCGTGCTTTGCTTAACTTGCCGCCACCTGCCAGGGCTTGAGCCCGGCCAAAATCCACCGCAGGCGAATTGGTCAAGCCTGGTGCAGCGGCATCGTAGTCCTTCAGCGCGAGATCCCAATCCTGGTGGGCTCGGTACAATTCCGCGCGCAACAGGAGCAGTTCGGCCGTGGTGCCGTTGGTGCTCATCTGTTCGGTCACGCCTTTGACGCGCAGCAGCAAGTCTTCATGTGCGAGGCAGGGGAGATGGAGAAATGCAGAGAGGCAGAGAACGCAGTGGAGCGCGGACAGCTTTGTCCGCAGGTTCCCAAGTGGTGGGAAATGGTTCGCGCGGACAAGGCAGTCCGCGCTCCGTTGGCTACGGTTCCGCCGCGCTGCACTTCTCTGCTTCTCTGCTTTCATTCGCCTCACTTCACTGGCTTGCTCGTGCGCGAAACGAACGGAATGCTGATGTGGCGCTTACCGAGTTGGTGAACGTGGGCGGGCCGGTGACCGGAATGGTGTTGGTCACAACGGAGGTCCAGTTCACGAGGTTGGTTGAACTTTCGAGAACGTAACTGGTGCCGGGTTTTCCGCTGACGGTCAACGCGAGCGTGCCTCCTGATGGCGATGAGGATTGCCAGGCGACAACTGGAACACGGCTTTGCAGTGTGAACATGTCGAGGAGTTGATTGCTGTCGTTGAAAGTCTCCCATGAAAGGACGGGGCCGTTCACTTCCATGATGTCGAAGTGATACTGGCTGTATTCAACCTGCACGAACGGCCAGTCGGCCACGATCTCCGTATCAAGGAAGCCGCCGCCGCCGCCGCTGACGATATACACCGTGCCGTTGGTCGCGCCGCGCTGATAGGAGTGCTGATGGCCGCTGATGACAATGTCCACGTTCTTCTGTGTGAAGAGCGGAACCCAGTCATTGCGGACAAAAGTTTCGCCAATGTATCCGCCGCCGTTCCAGACGTTCACGTAGGGCGGTCTGTGAAAGCAAACGATGCGGAAAGCGGCACGCTGGGTTTCGGGGCGGTTGAGTTCAGCTTGAAGCCAGTTGTATTGCTCCGGAGAACTGCTGGTGCCGGTTTCGCTGTCGAGGAAGATGAAGCGGCTGTTGCCGTAATCAAACGCGAACCATGCTTCGTTGCCAGGCAGGGTGCTGTAGGCGTAGGCGAGTGCGTGTTCGCCATCGTGATTGCCGCGCGCGTAAACGACCGGCGTGGTCTGCGCGGCGTTCAGGGTTTCGAGCGGTTTGAACCAATAGTTGTGCCACTCGCTGATCGCATTGCCGCTGTTCACCATGTCGCCCGCCACGCAGATCATGTTCGGTGCGTGCGCCAGAAGGTTTGTGACGTGTGTTGCGAGCGTGACGGTGCCGTTGTGGTTGTCTCCCCACCACGCGGTGACGAACGGGCTGCTGGTTTTGGGCGCAGTCGTGAAGGAGAAAGTGGCCGTGGCGCTCGTGCCGCTGCGGACGCGATAGACGTAACTAGTTTCTGTTTCCAAACCCGGGATGGTGGCGCGGTGAACAAAATGGGTTGCGTCAATCTGCAACGTCTCGATTGTGCCGAGGGTGTGCTCGGCGATGTTGCTGCGTCCCCAATCCACATAGTGCCGCGCGAGGTTGCCGTCGGTTTCCCAGATCATGGTCATGGCATCGGTGCGCACGTCCTGAAGCATGGGCAGCTTGGTGATGGCCGGCGTCGGGAAGCTGACGGGTTTTTGGAGACGCACGATGAGGTCGTCCGCCATGCTGTCGTTGTCGGCGTCGCGCCGGTGTTTGCCGACGACTTCGAGTCGCAGTTTTCTCGTGCCCACAGGCAGCAGTCCGGTGAGGTTGCGTTGAAGCCAGACGCTGTTGGCGGCGATGATGCAGCGTACGGCGGATAATTCCTGCCCCGCGCTATCAAGGTAGCCGACGCGATAGAACACCTGGTCGTCGAACGTGCCAGCACCATAAAGATTTCTCAGCCACGCCTCGGCATCAAGTGATGCACCGGTATCAATGTCGTTGGTGGTGAATCCAGCAGCGATCAAATTAATGTCCTGCCGGACTATCGTGTTGCTTGCCACGGTGCCAATACCGCCGTGCAGGAAATTTGCACCGCCATGCGGTGAGCCTTTGGTTCCTGCGCTTGTGAGGATGAGCGGATTACCGGCCGTGGTCTGCCAGTTGGCGAAGAGAAGTTCAAAGCCGCCGTTCGATTGCAGCGGTTGTCCAAAGACCGGATTGGGACCGGGCGCGGAACCAAACACAGAGAAGTCCGCATCTGATGAATCTGTCACAGCCGGATAGGCGACGGATGTGAGTTTGATACGGTAATTGTTGGTGTCGCCGAGGTAAGGATCAATGTTCCACAGATAGTTGCTCTGGCTCAACGAGGCTTGTCCAAGGCTTTTGAAAAATGCACCGCCACGGAGCAGTTCAATTTGAACCAGGCCACTCGGATTATTGACTGTCCAAGAAATGCTTTGTGCTGTGCCGGCTTGATAATTCTGTCCGCCATTCGGATTAACGAGATGGAGCGAGGTCGGTGCGACGGGCAACGGGATGCCGGCAGCGGTTGCGCCTCCGAGGTTGGCGACTTCGACATCTGAAATGGCTTCAGAGCGAATCTGGATGCTGTTCACAAAGCCTGCGCGTGTTTCGTTGTTATCGTCGGTGAACAGCAGGGCCGTCGGACTCAATGCCCAGCGGCCGTCCACCTGATCCAGGTCCTGCGTGCCGACCAGCGCGCCATCAATGAACTTGCGCAGCCGTTGTGCTGGCAGCGTCAGGTCCACAACGAAGGCGACGCGATGCCAGGTGTCAGCGAGGATCGTTCCGGCGTAGATGCCCGAGATGCCGATGCCATTTGCGAGATTGACGAAGAATTCACCGTCGTCGTTGACAGGGTTCGCTGGGTTGGTCTGGAGAAAAACCCGCCACTGGCCGGAACTTGCAGCCGGATACATGACATCCATGATCAGGGTGTATTGATTCACGAGTGCGCCGCCTCCGTTTGGCGCGATGCCGTGGGTCATGATGAATCCCTGTGTCGGTGTCGTGGCGGGATAACTCATGACTGCGGCGGACTGCCCGCCAATTGTTGAGGTGGTGAAAGTAGTCGTGGCCGCCGTGGTACCGCGATAGGCCAGAGCCGTGCCGACGGTGGCGTTGAGATTACCGCTGTTGAAATCCCACTGGCCCGTGACGCCAGCGTAGGCTGTGACTCCCAGTCCGGTGACGATCGCGACCGCGAGTGAAATAAGAATTCGTTTCATAACAAGCAAACTGTTGACCTTGGCTTTCCGATAATGTGATACGATTTTTGAAAATGTCACTGAATATCCAGTCGCCAGACAATAAAAAAACCGCGCCGAATCCAGCAATTCGGCGCGGTCAACCACTGATCCATCCAACCAAATGTTTATGTTCGTCTGTGCCTCCCATCGCCAACCGGGTTGATGGTTTGGCGCGAGGCGGGCTTTGGATGTCTGCAACCTGCAAGGCCAAAGCCCGCCGCTGATTGCCCGCAGTCCTTACTGCTGTGCCGCCTTGAAGTACACATTC
>JABFSR010000110.1 GCA_013140495.1 Verrucomicrobiota bacterium | reverse complement strand
AGGCTGGGAGGAAGCGTTGGCGAGTGCGTCACGCAGAAATCTAAGGTCCTTGAGCAGGTGCGCCGCTCTGAAGCCCGGGCGGTGGTCCTGCGCGATGGTCTTCGGTCCAAGATTTACGAGTTGCCAACTGCCCGCCGCGCCGCCGCCACACGCTTCAACAACAAGTGACCTGTCCATGCCAAGTTTCTCGGCCACCTGGAACGCTTCGACCACGGCAAGAAGATTTGCGCCGCATAGCAATTGGTTCACGAGCTTGAGTGACTGACCGCTGCCAACAGCGCCCGCATGAACAATTTTCTTACCCATCGCGTTCAGGAGCGGACGCACAGATTCCAGGTCCTCGGTACGACCTCCCACCATGAACGTAAGCGTCCCATCGCGGGCACCGATGTCGCCGCCCGTGACCGGAGCATCCACAAACCGGACGCCATAGTTCGCCAGTTGCTCGGAGATGCCGCGTGCCTCGACCGGGCCAATCGTGCTGAAGTCCATGACGACCCCGTCTTTGCAGAGCAGTTGTTTCAAATCGCGGCCCGGAGCAAACAAGACCGACCGAAGCGCGGGACCATCCGTCACACACGAGCAAACCACATTGCTGCCCTTCAGTGCCTCCTCAACGGTCCGCGCGATCTTGCAGCCGCGTGATCCCGCTAGTTCAAGGCCTGCGCTGGGCGCGGTGCGATTCCACACCGTCACCTGAAAGCCCGCCTTGGCCAGATTCCCCGCCATCGGCGCACCCATATTGCCGGCACCGAGGAATGCGACCTTGGTTTCGTTTGGAGAGTGCGTACTCATGATCTTCTGATTATCGAGGAAAGCTCTGATGCAGGCACGGCAAAAAGCAAAACTCGCAGACTGATGAGTCAGCGAGCCTTTGTTGATTGGTAAAACTGACGGAACTTGGTGGTCCGTTACGCTGCTGCTCTTGAAGACGCAAGATCGCTGCGGCGGGCGGCCATGCTCTTGAAGAACTCGTAGCCTTCACGCAACCGGCGCACGCAGACATCCTTGTCCTCAAGCATCGTCTTGACGATGCGCAAAATCGGCTTCGGACGCAGGTAGTAGCGATGGTAGAAGCGTTCGACATTCTCAAAGATTTCTTCCTTCGAGAGGCCGGGATATTCGAGCGCGCTTTGTTGGAAGCCGTCGTCGTGCAGAATGTCGCCCTTGTCTTTGCGCTTGCTGAACCAGCCGTTCAACTTGGCCTGTTCGTAAAGCTCGGTGCCGGGATACGGCGCGGCCAGCGACACTTGCAGTGAAAACACATCAAGTTCCTTTGCGAAGTTAATCGTTTGCTCGATGGTTTCCTTCGTCTCAACCGGCAGGCCGAGGATGAACGTGCCGTGAATGACCACGCCAGCCTTGTGGCAATCCTTTGTGAACTTGCGCATCTCGTCAGTAGTCACGCCCTTCTTGATGCGTGTGAGCGTGTCGTCATTGCCACTTTCGTAACCAACCAGGAACAGGCGAAGGCCGTTATCCTTGAAACTCTTGATTGTGTCGTAGTCCAGGTTCGCACGGCTGTTGCAGCTCCAATCCACGCCGAGCGGGCCAAGCTTTTTGGCGATCTCACGGGCGCGCGGAAGATTTGCTGTGAACGTGTCGTCATCGAAGAAAAACTCGCGCACCTGCGGGAAGATTTTCTTCATGTAGGCCATTTCATCTGCGACGTTCTGCGGCGAACGAACGCGATACTTGTGACCGCCGATGGTCTGCGGCCAGAGACAAAAGCTGCATTGCGCGGGACAACCGCGCCCCGTGTACATCGAGACGTAGGGATGCTGGAGGTAGCCGATGAAATACTTTTCGATCTGAAGGTCACGCTTGTAAACGTCCGCCACCCACGGCAGCACATCCATGTTCGCGATCATTTCGCGCTCGGGGTTGTGTTTGATCTTGCCGTCCTTGTCCTTGTAGGAAAGACCGGCGATGCTTGAGAGGTCGCGATCTTCTGCGACCTCCTTGCAGGTGTAATCAAATTCCTTGCGACCAACCCAATCAATTGCGGGCGACGCCTTCAAGGTTTCGGTGGGCAACACCATCGTATGCGCGCCGATGAAGCCGATCTTGGTGTCGGGCTTCTGTGCCTTGATGGCCTCGGCCACCTTGCAATCGTTCTTCAACGACGGCGTGCTGGTGTTGATGATGACGTGATCGAAATCCTTTGCGATGGCGAGACACTTGGCGACGTCCACATCGTGCGGCGGGCAATCAAGCAGGCGCGAGTTCGGCGTGAGCGCGGCTGGCTGTGCGAGCCAGGTGGGATACCAATAGCTCGTGACTTCGCGGCGGGCCTGATAACGCGCGCCGGCGCCACCGTCGAAACCATCGAAACTCGGAGGACTCAGATAGAGTGTCTTGCTCATAAGCGCAGGATGCTAGCGGACGGACGGTCGCCGGCTCAAGCACGGATGCGGGAATGTTGAGGGGAAGAAATTGAAGAAGGTTTAGCGCCGAGCCTGAAAACAATGCGTTGAAAGGTCACTAGACAAATCGAACGCCTAGAGCGAGTGTCAAAACCAAAATCTATGGCACGAGGAATTAATTGGGACCAAACGCGAAGGCAACGAAGTGTAGGTAGCGCGTTTGTTGAAACTCGTTATGGCAGTCTTGCTATGCCGAAGCCTAAGAAAATTCGTAAGCGGAAAGTGTCGTCAACGAAACCTTGGAAACCGCGTAAGCAATTAGAGGATTCAAAACAATTGGCTTTTAAGTTTTAGCCGTGGCAAAGCCACGCTAGACAGACTTCACCACATGAAACTCAATTTTAGCTTAAACGGCATCGAGCAGCTATGGTTTGCAGGCGAACTCCCATTTTCCAAGATACAAATGGACAAGGTAAGCGTCCGCTTTTTGTCTGGCCAGTTTCCTTCCAGTTTTCCACGAAACTTCAACGAGGTGGGAGAATTGCTTACCTACAATCGCAATTCGCCAGCCGAATTTGCGGTAACGCTTTTACTTACATACGTTCATAAAGATGTTCCGCTAACCCATGGTCAAGTTCGCATTGCACTACCTATGGAAACACTCAGTCAAATTTCCAGTGTCTCTGGTGAAAAACATCAATACGAACTGAAGCTAGAAAATGTTGAATTGATTGATGTGTCACCGACGGTAAAAGTCTCATTCTCAGATGAGAGAAGCGTGAAGTTGTAGAGTCGCAACTTACTTAAGATTTCAACGGCGCATTATGGATGCAGTTTGGCACTCAGTTGAACTGGTGTTTTCTATTTTCCGCCATGCACCTCGCCGTAAACTTTCACGATGCCTTTTTCCAACGCTTCCCAATCGGCGGCGGTGGTTTCCCAGCCGCTGCTGAAGCGCAGGACTTGCGTGACTTGCCCGGCTTTGTAGCCCATCGCGCTGAGAACGTGTGAGGGTTCTTCCTTGCCGGTGGTGCAGGCAGAGCCGGTGCTGACGGCGAAGCCGGCTTTGTCGAGGCGCGTGACCCAGCGTTGCTGTCCGCTATGTAGCGGTGGGCGTCCCCGCCCGCCGGAGAGCCGGGCATCCTGCCCGGCGGCAGTGGCGCTCGAATGTGGATGTTGCTTGGAACTCGCGTGACCTGATCCGGGCGGCAAGATGCCGCCCTCTACGTCAGGCGAGACGCCCGACGCTACGGGCATGAGCGTGGAAACGGTGTTCCACAAGCGCGGGGCGCCGAGGCCCACGACGGTGGTGCCGGGCACTTGACGAAGCAGGAGTTTCTCAAACTTCTCCCGCCACACGGCGCGGGTTTCGTGATCGTTGTTGGCAAGTTGCTTTTCACGCGCATCCAACGCGGCGAGCATGGAGACGATGATGGGCAGATTTTCCGTGCCGGCGCGTTGGCCGCGTTCTTGTTTACCGCCGAAGAGAAGTGAATTGATTTTGCTCTTGTGCGGGGCTTTCAGAAAACCAACGCCGCGCGGGCCACCGAATTTGTGTGCAGCGCCGGTGATGAAATCGCAAGCGCCCAGGTCTTTGGACGGCATCTTGCCGAGCCATTGCACGGCGTCGGTGAAGAACGGGACTTCATACGCCTGACAGATGGCGAGGAGTTCGCGCCAAGGTTGGATGACGCCGGTCTCGTTGTTGGCGCACATCACCGAGACGATGCCGGGGCGTGTGTCGGCCATTTCGGTGGCAAACCATTCCATGTCCACGACGCCGTCGTGCGTGACGGGAATGGTTTTCGTGCGCTTGCCGAAATAGTGCCGCGACGAATCGTGAACGCACGGATGTTCGATGGCGCTGATCCAGACTTCGCTTTTCGCGTCGAGAGTCTCGGCGAAGTGGTGCATGGCCATGTTGTTGGCTTCGGTGGCGCCGCTGGTCCAGATGATGTCGGCGGGATGACAGTCGAGATGGTGGGCGAGGCGTTCACGGGCGTCGGTCAGGGCTTTGTTGGCGGCCAAACCGAAGGCGTGTGGGCTGGAGGGATTGCCGTGAATCTTCTCGGTGGCTTCGAGCCAGGCCTCGCGGGCTTCGCGCATGACGGGCGCGGTGGCGTTGTAATCAAAGTAAAGCACGCAGGCATGATAGGAATGCAACTCATGCTGGCGAGAAATTTTGGAACGGGATGTTTGACTTCGACGGGTCGTCACAGGCAAGCTGGTGTCGGAAAGTAACCGGAATCGGGGCTTGACCCTCATTCCCCGGTAGAATAGACAACACCCGAAATTTAACACTGGAGCATAACATGGCTGAAAAAAGCATCGAACAACGCGTAAAGGACATCATTGTCGAACAACTCGGCGTAAAACCCGATCAAGTCACCCCGGAAGCCAAATTCATCGAGGATCTTGGCGCTGACTCGCTCGACACCGTGGAACTCGTCATGGCACTCGAAGAAGAATTCGGCATCGAGGTCCCGGATGAACAGGCGGAGAAGCTCCAGACCGTGGGCGACGTCATCAAGCACGTTGAAGATTCCCAGAAGTAATTGAACCCGCAGATTTCGGGGCAGTCGGCTGAGAACAGCTTGAACTGCCCCTTTTGATTTTATGGCGAGCAACTGGCAGGAACGCAGAGTGGTGTTGACGGGCCTGGGCGTCGTCACGCCCCTTGGCAACGACCTTGATACGTTTTGGAAAAACCTCGTATCGGGGCAGTGCGGCATTGATCGCATCACCCTGTTTGACTCGACCGGCTTCGACACGCAGATCGCGGGCGAAGTCAAGGGCTTGGACACCGCGCCAGCCTTTCCCTCGCCCAAGGACGTGCGACGTGCCGATCGCTACGCGCAATTCGGCGTTTACGCCGGCTGGCTGGCCATGAAGGACACCGGCGCGGATTTCGAGAGGCTCAACCGCGACGAAATCGGCGTCATTATTGGCTCCGGCATCGGTGGACTCGAAACGACCACCTCGCAACTCAAAATTTTGTTGGAACGCGGACCTGGGCGCATCTCGCCATTCATGATTCCGATGCTCATCAGCAACATCGCCTCCGGCTTGTTCTCGATGTATCAGAATTTCCGGGGACCGAACTTTGCCACATGCTCTGCCTGCGCCACGGCCAATCATGCCATCGGCGAAGCCTGGCGCACCATCAAGATGGGTGAAGCTGTGATGATGTTCGCGGGCGGAGCGGAAGCGGCGGTTTTGCCAATCGGCATCGGCGGCTTTTGCGCCATGCGCGCCATGAGCACGCGAAACGATGATCCCAAGACTGCTTCACGACCATTCGACAGGGACCGGGATGGTTTCGTCATGGGCGAAGGCGCAGGCGTCGTCGTGCTTGAAGAACTTGAACATGCGAAGAAACGCGGCGCGAAGATTTATTGCGAAGTCACCGGCTACGGAAACACTGCGGACGCCTACCATCTTACCTCGCCCTCGCCCGATGGTGAAGGCGCGTCGCGTTGCATGAAGATGGCCCTGCGCAATGGCGGCCTGAACATCACGGACATCACCTATATCAACGCCCACGGTACTTCCACGCCGCAGGGTGACATCTGCGAAACTCAGGCCATCAAAGCCGTCTTTGGCGATTACGCAAAGAAGCTGGCCGTCAGCTCCACCAAGGGTGCCACGGGCCACATGCTTGGCGCAGCCGGCGCGGTGGAAATGACCGCGTGTGCCATGGCCATCAAGCACGGCATCGTCCCGCCCACGATCAACATCCAGAATCAGGACCCCGCCTGCGATCTCGACTACGTGGCCAACACCGCCCGCGAAATGAATGTGAACGCCATCGTGAACAACTCCTTCGGTTTCGGCGGTCACAACGCGAGCATCACGGCGAAGAAGTTTGTGGGATGAAAAATGAATGAAGCGCCATCAAACGCTTCTAGCGCTTCAAAAACCAGGAAGCGTTTTCCCTGGGTAAAGGCTCTTGCTTTAGTGCTGTGTGTTCCCGTGCTTTTTATAGGGAACTTTGTAGCAGCGTCCTTGATTGCCATTCACAAGGCGGATTCTGGATTTAGAAAAGCAAAGCAAACAATCAGACCAGAAGAAATCCGCGCTTGGGCCCTTGAGGCTATCAAGAATTATCCTGCAACAAACGGCTATTCCATAACGATTCCGAAATCAGAGATTCCGAGCTACCTAAAAAATCTTTACACAACTTCTCCAGAAAACGCTTGGGTCAGTCCAAAGACCGGCGACAGCGAAGGGTGCGTGATGATAATGTGGGGAGGTGGATTTTTTCATTGGGGAATGAATATTGGCCCAACAAATTTTGTACCTCGAACGAATCACCAATATCCGAAAGCCTTCATGTTGTCCCCGGGAATATATTATCTGCGTGAAACTTCATGGGGGTTGCTATGAATTTTCTGCCGCTGATTGAAAGCAAGCGCGACGGAAAGATTCTCGATCCAAGACAAATTCACGATTTAGTCCGTGACGTCACCGCCGGAAAAATTCCCGACTATCAGTTGGCTTCTTTCCTCATGGCCGTTTTCTTTCGTGGGCTGAACACGGAGGAAACCACCGCGCTCACGCTCGCTATGCGCGACTCCGGCGACGTCCTGAAGTTTCCAAAGGACAAACGTCCACTCGTGGACAAGCATTCAACCGGCGGCGTGGGCGACAAGGTTTCGCTGCCGCTTGCGCCTTTGCTCGCGTGCCTCGGCTTCTGGGTGCCGATGATTTCCGGGCGCGGCCTTGGCATCACCGGCGGCACACTCGACAAGCTCGATTCAATCTCCGGCTTCAAAACCTTGCTGCCCGCAAAGCGAATCACCGAAATTGTCCAGAAAGTTGGTTGCGTCATCTGCGGCCAGACCGACCGCATGGTGCCGGCGGATAAAAAACTCTACGCCCTGCGCGACGTGACCGGCACCGTGGCCAGCATCCCGCTCATCACCGCTTCGATTCTCTCCAAGAAACTTGCCGAGAGCCTGGATGCGCTGATTCTCGACGTAAAGTTTGGTTGTGCAGCGTTCATGCAGACCAAAGCAGACGCGCGTAAGCTCGCAAAGGCAATGGTCACGCTCGGCAATCAGTGCGGTGTGAATACACGCGCCATCCTGACGGACATGAACACACCGCTCGGTCGCGCTGCTGGCAACTGGCTCGAAGTAAAGGAAAGCGTCGCGTGCCTCGAAGGCAAAGGCCCGAACGACCTGCATAAACTCGTGGTTTCATGCGCTGCCCATCTGCTGGTTCAAATACGCAAGGCCAAGTCCCTCTCCGTCGCCTTAAAGCAGGCCGAGGATTGTTTGAAGTCTGGCGCGCCGCGGCGCAAGTGGGATGAAATGCTTCTCGCCCAAGGTGCAAACCTTGATGCATTCAAGCGAAGGCTGGCACTCGACCACATTGCGCCTGTGATTATTGAGTTAAAGTCCACGAGCACAGGCTACGTTTCCCGATGCGACGCGCGCATCATCGGCGAGGTCATCCGCGATCTAGGTGGCGGACGGCTTACGAAGGAAACCAAGGTCAACTTTGACGTTGGTGTGGATCAGGTCGCCAAGCCCGGAGACGAAATTAGCCAAGGCGCAATTCTGTTACGCATTCATGCCGCTTCAAAAACGGAAGCTCGAAGCGCAGAGGTTCGACTGTCAAAGGCATTCGCTGTTTCAGCCAAGCCGCCAAGCCTCCCGCGACTTATTTCCGAAGTCATCGGCAACTGAGGTTTGCAGAGGCAGAAGCTACCCGATCTTTTCCCACGTCTTGATTTCAGGAAACGCAACGCAGAGTTCATCCACCCGCGGCAGGAGCGCCTTAATGTGCGGTGATTTGAGATGCACATCCAGTGCGGCCTGGCTGGTCCAGTTTTCGTAGAATAGAAATTTCCCTGCACCATCGGAAGCAGCGTGGAGATCGTAGTTGATGCAGCCAGCTTCTTTGCGCGTGGGCGCGAGCAAACCAATGAGCGCAGCGCGCAACTCGGCTTCCTTGCCGGGTCGTGCCTGAAACGTAGCGGTGACTGTGAGTGTTTTCATAGTGATTCCAAAATCTTTTCCGCCGCCGCTCGCGGATTTTCTGCGGCGTAGATCGGGCGGCCAATAACCAGCCAGCTTGCGCCGGCCTGCATCGCCTCGCGCGGCGTGAGCGTGCGCTTCTGGTCATCGGATTTTTCCGCGCCGGTGCGGATGCCGGGCGTGACGAGTTGGATGTCGGGGGGAAGAATCTGTCGGAGCGACGCGATTTCCAATGGCGAACACACCAGCCCACGCAGGCCGGAATGGACTGCGAGTTGTGCGAGCCGTTCAACTTGTTTGCCCACGTTGGGTTCACAACCAATCTCCGCCAGTGTGTTTGCATCGTGGCTTGTCAGAACGGTCACGCCGAGGACCAGCGGAGTGTTTCGTCCGGTCTGTGAAGCCGTTTGCTGCGCCGACTGCTCGGCTGCGCGCATCATTTCAGAGCCGCCGCTGGTGTGAATCGTGAGCATTTGAACATTGAGCCGCACGGCTGAGGCGACTGCCTTGGCCACCGTGTTCGGAATGTCATGGAACTTGAGGTCGAGAAAAACACTCGCACCGGTATCGCGCACGCGCCGCACGATGTCCGGACCGGCAGCGACGAACAACTCCTTGCCAATTTTGAACGCGCCGACTGCGGGCGCAATTTGCTGCGCGAGCGCGAGCGCCTGTTCAGCCGTGGGAACGTCCAAGGCGGCGATAATCGGATTCTGCATCAACGGGAATAATCAAATCACGGGGTAACAAACTAAAGCCAAAAATCCTTCCGCATCCGAAACTGAAAGCAGATTCATGCCTCGGCTGCATTGGTGAATACCACAAGCCGCAGCTACTTGATCGCCCGGTTTCTTTGACGGTTGAAACACGCGCCAAGAATTGAAAGGCCGACCAATGTGAGAACCGATGGTTCGGGAACTGTGCTGACAATCCAAGGGGCGAAGGCCGAGACACGGCCAAAGCCACTGACATCACCGTAATCGGCGTTGGCATTGCCATCCGCAGCCGCAACGAATGAGATCACTCCTGCCAGATAAAATTGAGAGTCAAAGTTCAGAAAGACTCCGCCACCGCTGTCGCCCGGCGCCACACAGCCTTCAAGCGTCAAGGGCGTCGCATCTCCAAAACCATTGTCAGCCGTGGTATGTGGATTGTCGAAATCACCGCCCAGTATCAGTGATGGATTGCCGAATTGACCATCTATGACGTTCTGAAATGCCCGCTTCTGATTATCAAGCGATTGCCAGCCGGTGAGCCCCGTGCCTGTGAACCCAAACCCCACATACGTGGCGGTCTGCCCGAATTCCAATGAACCTGTGTAGAGTGTTGCCGGGGCAACTCCTGCGACGGATGCGCTCAACCGCACCAAGGCAATGTCGTAGCCATTGAATGCATTGCCATTCCAACCGGGATGACTGATGAGCTGGGAAGACGTGTAGGAATTCCCGTTGATGGTGAAGGTTCCGGAACTTGCGGCTGTGAGATTGTGAGCGGCAGTTAGAATCCAATCCGGTGCGATGAGCGTGGCGCAGCCCGTGTAGCCCCAACTGTTCACAAACTTTCCGACGGGAGCGAACTCTTGATTATTCGCAAGGTCCAAGTAACCGCTTGCGGGCTGGTCATCCCGGATTGTCGCAGCCCACGTTGGTGCTTGCGGAAAAAACGTCGAGGCGAGAATCCCGACAATCCCTGCGAATACACTCTTGCCCGATTGCATGAACTATTCCTCCCTCAATCAACCTCGATTGTCAACGATGGCTATTACTGATGTCCATTCATGGACCGTGAAGCGGGCACCTTACGCAACCGAGGTGCCGCTGACCGATTCAAGTTCGCTATGGGGCGACGCCTGATTTTTCGCAGTCTGGCCTGCAAATTGGAAGTTACAGGAATCATCCTCCATAAAGTCGTTGACGTCTGAGAAAGCTCCTGTCAGTACATTTCTTATTCCGACGACCATGACAACTCAGACAACAACCGGTCCCGATTACTTGATCCTGTCCGCGTTTGACCAGCCCATAGCCAGACCTCGTACGAGGTTCTTTTACCAGGTCAGCTTGCTCTTGGTTACCGTGGCGATGGTGCTGCTGCCACTGGTTTATCTGGCGTTGGTTTGTGGCGCGGCCTGGGGAGTTTACTATCACGCCACGCACCATTGGAGTTCGATCATGGGCTTCGGCGGCACGCGGGGCGGAAGGTTGGTCATCATCAAATTCATCATCTGGTTTGTGCCGCTGTTCACGGGTTGTGTGGTGGTGTTTTTCATGTTGAAGCCGTTGCTTGCACGCCGCCAGAAGCGTGCCCAACCGCTTGCGCTCAATCCGGCGGACAATCCATTGCTCTATGCGTTCATTGAAAAAATCTGTGATGTCGTGGGTGCGCCATCGCCGACGCGAATTGATCTGAATTGCGACCTGAACGCTTCCGCAGGATTCAGGCGCGGCTTTTTCAGCATGTTTGGAAATGATCTGGTGTTGACGCTGGGACTGCCGCTGGTCGCCAACCTTAACGCGCGGGAGTTTGCCGGGGTTGTCGCTCATGAGTTTGGCCACTTCACGCAAAGTTTCGGCATGAGGATGAGCTACATCATTCGGAGCGTCATCTTTTGGTTCGGACGCGTGGCCTATGAGCGTGATGCGTGGGATGAAACGCTCGAATCCTGGTCCGAAGACGTCGAGGATGGTTATGTCGCACTCATTGTCTGGACAGCGCAGATTGGCGTGTGGTTCTCCCGCACGATTCTTCGAGTGCTGATGTTTCTCGGCATCTTCATCGCCGGCTTCCTGCTTCGGCAGATGGAATACGACGCGGACGCTTACGAAATCAAACTGGTCGGCAGTCAGACGTTTGAAACCACCCAGCGAAAGTTCGCCACGCTGGGTGCCGCCGTAAACGTAACGTACAAACAGATTCGCAACGTTTGGAAAAAGAGCGAAGCCTTGCCGGACAACATTTCCGAACTCATACGCCAGTATCACGAGCAGCTTCCACCCGCAGTGCTCAAAAAGATTGATGACACGCTGGGCCTCGAACCCACCTCGTTCTTCAGCACGCATCCATCAGCCGCTGACCGAATCCGTCAGGCACGCCTGGCAGACGAACCCGGCATTTTTCATGACGAACGTCCGGCAACAGAATTGTTCGCGAGTTTTGAGCATCCGGCGCGGTTTGTTACACTGCTGCACTACACAGATGATCTGGATATTCCCGTGAAGGCCGAGAAACTTCTCCGTGTTCAGCCCAGCCAGAAGAAATCGGAAGCTGCGTCCACCCAGTCAGCCTCTGCACATAGCACCAGCAACGAATACCTGCTTGGTATCGAGCGAATGCTGCTGCCAATAAAACTCGAACCGCCATCACCATCCGCCAACTACGAACAGCACGCTACGGAACTCGAACAACTCGCCAGCAGCTTGAAGAACCTGACGGAGCAACTTGCCTCCATCGCCACACAATTCACGGACGCGTCAGGAAGGATGTTCAAGGCCCGGGCCGCACTGAGGTCACTTGAAGCACGCCACCCGATCAAGCTGGAGTCATTTGGCTTGGCGGATGGCAACATCGAGTCTGTCCGGGCGGTCGAGTCCGAGGCATCAGCGACGCGTGATTCCCTGCGCCATTCGGTGCATGAAGTGGCTGCGGCGTTGAACCGGCGCATGCAATTGGCGCTTTCGCTCAAGCTCGTGGACGAAAACGACACCGAGGCTTCGAAGCGAATTCATGAACTGGTTGCCGCTCTGAATCAATCTGAGAAGGAGTTCAGAAAAAAGGAGGAGGTGCTTGAAGCCATTCTCGTGCTCGACTTGATTGCATCTCAGAAAAATGATGGCGGTGAACCTCACTCGCTCTCCCGCGCCATCGCGACACAATCGCAGGTCATCAATTCGCTTACCGCATCGGACGACACACCCGCTCCTGACGAACCGGTGAATTCAGGCCTGCGACTTTCGAAGAAGCAAAGCCACGTCAGCATTGGCGATTTGAATGAGTTGCGACGGAGTTCTCTGGAATGGATGATGGACTATCATCGGAAGCTCGGCGACCTGACGGAGATCGCCCGATCTGCCGAGTCAATTTCATGATACGCCAACCGTTGACCACGAGGAACGCGAGCAGTCAGTTCACACGTTGAACTTGAACAGCAGCACGTCACCGTCTTTGACGACGTATTCCTTGCCTTCCATACGGTAGAGACCTTTTTCACGCGCGGCGGCAACCGAGCCGCACTTGATCAAATCGTCATACGCCACAGTTTCAGCTTTGATGAAGCCGCGCTCGAAGTCGGAGTGAATGACGCCGGCCGCTTTCGGCGCGGTGTCGCCGGTGTGAATCGTCCAGGCGCGCACTTCCTTTTCGCCCGCCGTGAAATACGTGCGCAAGCCGAGCAAATGATACGTCGCGCGGATCAATGCGCCGATGCCGCTCTCGTCCACGCCGAGTTCCTTGAGGAACGCCGTCGCTTCCTCGGGCGTGAGATCAATCAAGTCGCTCTCGATCTGCGCGCTGATGACCACCGCTTCGCACGCGAGATGCGTCTTCACGTAATCCTGCACTTTGGCGACGAACAGATTCTTGTCGCCCTGCGCCAGTTCGTTTTCCTTCACGTTGCACGCGAAGATCGTCGGCTTGTCCGTGAGCAGGAAGAACGCTTTAGAAATCACCTTCTCCTCCGGCGTCAACTTGACGGACAACGCCAGCTTGCCTTCGTTCAGCACCGGTTCAAATTTCTTGAGCACGGTTTCCTCGGCCAACGCCACCTTGTCCCCGCGCTTGGCATCCTTGGCAAGTTTATCCAGACGCTTCTTCACCGTTTCCAGATCGGCGAGGACGAGTTCGGTGTTGATGACCTCGATGTCGCGCACTGGATCAACCGTGCCCGTGACGTGATGGATGTCCGCGTCCTCGAAACAACGCACGACCTGTACGATGGCGTCAACTTCGCGGATGTGCGTGAGGAATTTGTTGCCGAGCCCCTCGCCCTGGCTCGCGCCCTTCACCAGACCGGCGATGTCAACGAACTCGATGGCTGCCGGGATGACCACCGTGGTCTTGGCGATCTTTTGCAACTCATACATCCGCGCGTCGGGTACGGTCACGATGCCGACGTTCGGATCAATGGTGCAGAAAGGATAGTTCGCCGCTTCCGCTTTGCGGGTGCGGGTCACGGCATTAAACAAAGTGGACTTGCCAACATTGGGCAGACCGACGATTCCAGCTCTTAGCATAAATTAAGGCCGCACAGGAACGCAGAGAACGGGCCGGATTGAAAGCAAATCTTTGAACTCAGACGAGTTCGTCAGCGAAGAATTCCTTGCAACAATGGGAGAAGCTGAAGCCTGGCGAAACTCAACGGCCCTGCATCATTCCGCCCGGCAGACCATTCTCCCATTGCTTGGGAGTGTTCCAAGGGCGGACGGATTCGTTTTCGGGGTCGGTGGAAGCGCAACCGGAAAGCGCACCAGCAATTGCTGCAAGACACAATGCCAGCAGGAATACTCTGGCGAGGCGTGCGTGCATGGAGATTACTCCGGCAGGTAGGCGGGAATGACCTTGTCGCCTTCCATCACGTCGGCGAGTCTCCAGCCGGGCATGACGTTGGCAATGCTGCGGTCTTTCTGAACCTCGGTGACTTGAAGTTTTGCCACGAGCCGTCCGTTGCGGTTGACGAGAAGTTCGCCGTCCTTCTTGACGTCGTCATTGTCGCCAACATTGATGACGACGAAATCCCACTTGGGATCGGCAACAAGCACCTTGCCCTCACACGAAGCAGGAAGGCGGATGTGATAGTCGGGGTCGGTTAGCTTTGCCAACTGCTCGATTTTCTTGTCGAGTTCCTTCTGAAGGCCTTTGTTGACGATGACAGATTCACTTACCTTGTTTTGAAGATCTTTGATCTGCTTGTCGAGTGTGCTGATTTCCTGGGGCTTTCTTCCAGTGGCAATGTATGCTTGGAGGTTGGCATCAGTGTCATTCAGTTTCTTGTTGGTCTCCGCAAGTTTCTCCGTCAACCCCTCGGCCTTCTTGGTGGCGTCCACAGCGGTGGCGACAGCGGCATTGCGCTCCTGCTCGGCGGTGGTGAGTTTTTCCTGGGTCTGCTTCAAATCCTTGGTGGTCTTGTCCAGTTCTGTGTGGGTCTTGCGGGCGTCGGTCTGCGCGGTTTCCTTATCTTTCTTCTCGGTGTCCCGCTGGGTGATGACCGTTTCGATCTTCTTTTTGACTTCGACGAAATTGAAAATACCCGCCGCCAGTGCGGCGAGGATGGCGATGATTAAACTGATTCGAATCAACATGGCTTTGTTGGATTAAATTCTGTTGCCAGATTAGTCAGCCCCGCCAAAAGTGTCAACGCCCGTTTCTGGAAGTTTTTTTCGGAAAGTGCCTCCCATCTGTCCGGCCTGAAGCGATGGCACATCCTGCATGATTCTGCCCGGCGGAAAGAGGCTGGGCGGGTGATTTCTGCACTGGTGCTTGAACAGGTTTCGCGATTTGTTCCCCAATGATATGGCTCTGTGCGTCCCTTCTCAAAGATTACGCTCAAGTTACCCGTCGTTCCCGCCGATAAGACGTTGTATGGACTTGGGATTATCGGGTCTGGTCTCCGGCCTCGACTGGAAGACATTGGTGGACCAACTCGCAGAAGCCGAGCGCGCGCCTCAAAACCGCCTGCGCTCGGACCAATCCATTCTTCAAAAGCAAAACACCGCCTACGCCTCGATCAACACCCAGTTGGGCAAGCTTCAGGAGAAAGTTACCACGCTCAAGGATTCGTTGTTGTTCGACAGCCGGCTGGCTGGCACTTCCGACGAAGCCAATGCCACGTCCACGGCGGCCAACGGCACAGCCCTTGGAGCCTACGTTTTTAATTTCACCCAGATCGCCACCGCGGCGCGACAGGCGGGAACTTCCGGCGTTGGCGTTTCGCTCAACGCCACCAATGACGTGTCCGGTCTCGTCCTAAGTGACGCTGCGTTTTCCGCGGCAGTCACAGCGGGGACATTCACGGTGAACGGAAAACAAATCACCATCGCTGCCACAGACACGTTGCAGTCGGTGTTCGACCAGATTGCCACAGCCACGGGCGGAACGGTGACGGCAAGTTACGATTCCGGCACCGACAGGATTTCGTTGAGCAGCTCCAGCCCCATCGTGTTGGGCAGCGCCACGGACACGAGCAACTTCCTGCAGATCGCAAAGCTTTACAACAACGGCACGGGAACGATCAGCAGCGGCTCGGAGCTTGGCGTGATCAAGCAGAATGCGGCATTGAACGCGTCGAACCTGGCCACAGCGATTGACGACGGTGGCTTGGGTCTGGGCGAATTCAAGATCAACGGCGTCTCCATCGCATTTGCCGCGACGGACACCGTGAGCGCCGTGCTCAAACGGATCAATGATTCCGGTGCGGGCGTCTCCGCGAGTTACGACACCGTCAACGACCGGTTTCTTCTCAGCGACAAGACCACCGGCGACATTGGCATTGCGCTCGAAGACGTGACGGGAAATTTCCTGGCAGCCACCGGACTTTCCGGGGGAGCGCTCGAGCGCGGCAAGAACCTGCTCTACACCGTCAACGGCGGTAGCACGTTGGTCAGCCAGTCGAATACGATCACCGAAGCCTCATCGAGCATCGCGGGCCTTTCTGTAACAGCGCTTGTGGAGAACACGACGACCACAATCACCGTTTCGAGCGACACTGCGAAGATCAAGACGGCCATCAATGATTTCCTGGCCGAGTACAACAAGACGCAGAGCCTGATTGATTCGCAAACAGCGAGCACGACGGACGCAAAAGGCAAAGTGACCGCAGGCCTTCTTGCCAGCGAAAACGATGCGGGCGAGATCGCCACAAAACTGCGCCGGGTTGTCACTGAGAACGTTGCCGGCCTCGCCGATGCGCTCAACCAGCTCGAAGAACTCGGCATTGTTTCGAACGGCAACGACAATTCGCTTTCGTTGAGCAACGAAACCAAGCTCGACGCAGCACTCGCGAACAATCTCAACACTGTACGAAACCTTTTTGCGGACACGACCAGCGGTCTCGCCGTGAAACTGGATGCGTATCTGACCAGGACGGCGGGTGATGCAGGTTCGTTGCAAAGCAAGCAGGACAGGATTACCAAGCAGGCCACGGACATTGACACGCAGATCATTGATCTTGAGCGCGTCGTCGAATCGAACCGTCAACGCATGATTGAGAGTTTCATCGCCATGGAAACTGCGCAGTCGCAGGTCAAACAACAGCAACAATTCCTGCAACAACGCTTCGGGACCACTTCCTCCACTGCTGCATGAGCGACACAAAAGCATCTTCAATTGAGGCTCAACGCGCGGCGATGGCTTTCGGCCTTGCATGCGCATTGTTTTTGTTCACGGGCTGCAAGGCTGTTTCTCCGTCCAATGTTGCGGTTGGTCCGGGTTACTCGGCCTCCAACATTCACAAGGAACACCGCAAACTCGCCGCCGATATACGCCGCGTGGCCGTGCTGCCTTCCACCTGCGACACCACGGATGCCAACCTGGGCGCAGGAAGGGAAACCATTGAGACACTCCTGCGCGAAGAACTGGGAAAGACCAAAAAATTCGAGGTCGTTACCGTTTCGCCGGAGCAATTGAGACAATGGACCGGGCGCAAAAGCTGGGCTGCTGAAGATGTTCTGCCAACGACGCTACTCAAAACACTACGTGAGAAACTGGACTGCGATGTGGTGTTGTTCAGCCGTGTAACGCAGTTCCGGGCGTATCCACCGTTGGCGGTGGGATTGAGCTTGAAGCTCATCGTTGCTTCCGATGCGGAACAGCTCTGGGCGCTGGATGAAGTTTTTGACGCGGGCGACCCTTCCGTGGCAGTCAGTGCCCGGCGGTTTCAACAGGCTCGCGACCCGATGCCTGCGGCACTGGCGGATTCCCGGGGAATACTGGTTTCGCCCTCCGGCTTCGGGCGTTACGCGGCCAGCGCCGCCTTTGAGACGCTGCCGTCCAGATAGGGCTAAAGTTTTTTGGACACCCTGCCGATGATATGGGTGGAGTAGCGAAACGGTAAATCGCAAGGCCTGCCTAGAAGGTAGAAATATGGAAGTCACACCAAACAACAGTCTGGACACCTCGATGAGGGTGAATCCGAATCCGGTCCGCGCGCGAACCGCGCATGCCGAATCGGAGAACCTCGACACGGCGGTGTTTAACCGCGCACAGGCGCTGGATCAGGCTTTGCGCGCGACCGAAGCGGTCCGCCCCGGCGAAGTCAGCAGGGCGCGGCAGTTGATCGCCGATGTGAAGTATCCGCCTATTGCAGCCATCGAAGGCATCTCGGCGTTGCTCGCCATGAAGCTCGACGACTCCAACGACGGTTCTTCACCTCAAGCATGAAGCCAAAGAATCCCTGGCAGTCATACAGGCAGGTCGCCACACACACAGCATCACCGGGGCAACTCGTGTTGATGCTTTACGAGGGCGCGATACGATTCCTCGAACATGCCCGCGGTGGCTTCGATATCGAAGACCCCGTGGATTCCGTCGCCGCGGTCAACAACAACATTCTCCGCGCGCAGGAAATCATCCGGGAACTCGATTTCTCCCTTAACTTGAAGGAGGGCGGCGAACTCGCGCTTCAGTTGCGCCGCCTCTACGATTATTTTGACCGCACTCTCACCGAGGCCAACCAGCGCAAGGAAGTCAAGGGAGTTCACGAAGTCATCACACGAATCACCACGCTGCGGGACGCATGGGCCGCGATGCTCAAGACGCGCGGTGAAACCATTGACCCTTCCATGGTCAACACCGCGAACGGTCGCCTCGATTTCGCCACCGCCTGAACCTCAACACAAACACTCATGAGCGCCAAACAAAACCTTCTCAATGCGTATGAATCATGGGAACAACTCACCCAGCGGGAAGGCGCAGCCATCACACGCTCTGACTGGGTGGGTGTGAGCGAATGCCAGAAAAACAAGCAGGAGCTCCAGCGCCAGATCATCAATCTCACCGACGCCGCCCGTGCGGAATCCGTGGAAGCCGGCGTGGAAACAAAACGCTTCGACACGGATCTGCGTCAGATTGTGAACCGGTTGATCGCGCTTGAGAACAGCAACTCCGAATTGATTTCAGAGCGCCGTCAGACTGCGGAATTGCAACGCGCCGAACTGGACCAGACCAGCCGCAACCTCCGCCGGATGCAAAAGTCCTACGTCCAGCCTGCAACAGCGGTCTGGCAGTCTTACTCGTAAGAAACAACCCGTTCGTTCACCAACGAACCGAAGCCAGGCCCTGGCTCGAAGCGCGTAAACGGTTGTTGCAGCCCACACCATCTGTTTGATCCGACTCATTTCTTGGATTGCAAAAACCTCAACGGAAGGCGCAGTTCATTCGCACCGCTGCCAGCAACTGCTTCAAGTATTCCTCCCGTGGAATTTCCGCCGCACCAAGTTGTCGGGTGGCGGGCGTGATCATCTGAATGTCGAACAACGCGAAACCACGCACCCGCAAATGCTCGACCAGATGACAGAGCGCAACCTTCGAGCCATTTGTGGCGCGGTGAAACATGGACTCGCCAGCAAAGAATCCGCCAGCACTCACGCCATAAATGCCACCGACAAGTTCGCCGCCACGCCAGCACTCGACACTGTGGGCGTCACCTTGCTCGTGAAGACGCGTGTAGGCTTCGATGAATTCCGGCGTGATCCATGTTTTCCCCCGTCCTTTTCCTGACGCGGCGCAACCTTCCATCACCCGGCGGAACGCCCGGTCATGAGTGATTTCAAAAGGTTGCTTGCGGATGAACTTCGCAAGACTGCGAGGGACGTGAAATTTATCCAGCTCGAAGATCCCTCGCGGGTCGGGCGACCACCACGAGATGGGATTCACCGTCCACGGAAAAATCCCGCTGCGATACGCGAGCCGCAGTCGCTCGACAGTCAAATCACCGCCGATGGCCACCAAGCCGTCGCCATCCGCCGTGCGCGGATCGGGGAAGCTCAGGCGCTGGTCGAGAATCGCAGGCATCAGAAACAGATTTTAATCGCCAAGCCACTTCGACGATTCATTCATGCCCAGCGCGGCCAGCAACACAGATTGGAACAGACCGCACAGTTCCAGCGCGAGCAGATGTCTGGCGTTCTGTTTTGTGATTTTTGGTTCTTCGCCTGACTCAGGCTCGCCGAGCATCAGCCAACTGCCCACGCGCACATCGTTGAGCACCTGCAACAGCCATTCGACCTGCGCAGGCGTGAGCTTGAGTTCAAAGCCGGATTTCGTTTCACGAAAGCGCTGCGGTTCGTCCAACATCAACAAAACCAGCCGACGATTTTCCTGCCGCTGTTCAGCGAGGGCGTCTTCGAGCAAACGCTGGTTTTCGTCGGCCTGCGGAACCTCGCCGCCCTTGCTCAACCGATGGTGCGTCGCGGGAACAAGCGGATAGAGCTTGATGGTTTCGAGCAACAGATGCTTCTCGTGCTGACCGAGCTGAAAAACGTGGCCGCTCTTGATGGCGCGAAGAAATTTCACGACTCGCGCTCCATGGTGGCGTGCAGGGTGTATTTCTGAAGTTCGTGGACGAAGTGCTCGGCCTTTTCCATCGTCGTGCGCGCCAGCACGCTCTTGCCCTGCCGATGCACCTCCAGCATGTGAACCTCCGCCTTCTGCTTGGTCCAGCCGAACACCGTCTGAAACACATGTGTGACGTAGGTCATCAAGTTGACCGGATCATTCCAACAAATCACGAGCCAACCCGTCTCCAATTCGGATTTCGAACCGGTCTTCTCCTCGCGCTCAATGTCGGGCAGCACTTCGGTATCGGCCATGACAAAAGTTAACGTGGGATGGCAGAAAGTCGAGATGGTGCGGAAATCTGTCTCTGCGCCGCTTCCGCCACGCTGCGGAGGCAACCGATTTTGACGCGGGGTTTCAGA
>JABFSR010000115.1 GCA_013140495.1 Verrucomicrobiota bacterium | reverse complement strand
TTGATCAGCGTCAACTGATACAGGTTCTTGGTCACGGCGGTCGCCAGCGTCAGCTGTCCGCCCACTTGCACGGTATGTTGTCCGTCCATGCCGCCCGCATTCACCGTCAACAGGCCGTTGCCCACGCGGCTGGTGCCCTTCAACTGCGAGCCGTCCAGTGTCAGGTTGGTGATCGCGCCCGCCTGTTGGAACGTGGTCGTTCCGGTCACAAACACATTGCCGCCCGTCAGCAGCAATCCCGGAATGATGTTCGTGCGCAGGTTGAGCGTGCCGCCGTTGAAACGGTTGATGCCCGTGCCGGAAGCCGCGCCGCCCGCGTCGGTCCAGGTGCCGCCCGCGATGTTCATGATGCCCGGCGACGTGGCCGTGAGCGAACCGCCCAGTGCGCTGTTGGTGCCGCCGCTGAAGGACAGGATGCCGGTCAAGGCGTCAATCACGCCGCCCGCCTGGTTGAACAGGTTGAAGTCATTGATCGTGGTCGTCCCGCTCCCGCCGCTCTTGCGCAGCGTGCCGGTGTTGGTCCACGTCATCGGCGGGCCGCCGAAGGGATTGTAGAAGGTGTCGTTGCCGGTGATCTGCCACAGCCCGCCATTGCTGATCACCGTCGTCGGCGTGCTCCCGGCCTGCAACAACCCGCCGCTCCAAGTCACCGTCCCCTGATTGATCAGCGTCAACTGATACAGGTTCTTGGCGGTAGATTCGGACAGCAGCAACTGGCCGGAAGGTTGAACGGTCAAATTCCCCTGAATGCCGCCGTTAGTAATCGTGAGAATACCATTGGCTCGAACTGTACCAGCATTGGTGATGTTGAGATTGTTTGCCGTTCCATTGAGCAACGTCTGCACACCACTGGCTGCGCCGAGATTGATGGAGGCGACGGTGACTGCGCCAGTAAGGATGTTGACCGAGTAGGTACCGTTGTTGGTGATGTTGGCGACATCAATCACGGAAGGCACGCCGTTGGGCGACCAGTTGGCGGCGATGAACCAGTTGCCGCCCGCGGCGTTGGTAAAACTTCGGGTCACGGCAGATGCGGAACACGCCGCGACAACGAAGAGGGCAAGCAAGGAGATGCGTTTCATAATTTGGTTCGATCGGATTGGAATGAAGTAAACGCATCCTCGCCCAACATTCAAGCGACAAGACCAAAATGTTTTGATCTGCACGCATCCCAAGCCGTGTGGACTGTTCGTCGAAGCGGTGCCCCGGCTGCTTCAGTGCGCGACCATCAACCACAAACCCCAACCCGCAAGGAAAACTCCTGCAACCTTGCCGACAAACAAGCCTCGCGGCACAACTTTCTCCAGCAACACGAACACGGTAAGGATCGCAATCCACCACACGTTCATCACTCCGGCCACGAACAGCAACGCCATGAGAAACCAGCAGCAACCGGTGCAAAACGCGCCGTGCTTGAGGCCCATCACCAGGGCGCCCCATCGGCCTTCGCGCCAATCGGTCATCAGGAAACTCAGCGGAGAGCGACAGTGCGTGAGGCAGGCGTTTTTGAACGGCGTCCATTGGAAGAGTCCGGCCACGATGAGCAGCACGCCGCCGAGAACCGGACTCGTGCTCACCATCATCGGCGAAAGCAGCGCCCGGGCGTGAAGAATCCACTGCGCAAAGGCCGCGACCGCGCTGAACCCGGTCCACACGATCAGATAACCGAGCAGGAACATTCCCGTCGGCACAAACGGCCGTTCCTGTTCGCGGCGTTTGCGTTGGACCATTGCAAAGGTGAGGATCATCGGCGCGGCGGAGGGAATCATCATGGCCACCATCATTTCGGCCCACATGATGAAGAGCGGGAGCAGGGTTGCGGTTGACCACGGTTCCGTGTCGGGCCCGGACATTTTCATCCCTGCGCAACGGCAGACGCCGGTGTTATACATCGCGCTCGCTTCATACACCATGTAGCCCCACGCCAGCAATGCGATCGCAGTGAGTGCGGCCACAACTATGAGACGGTCGCGTTTGAGGATGGTTTCCATGCACGGACAACTCGTTGCAGAAGTCGCGTCGGATCGAAGACCGGCGCCCGGCTCAATTGCTGTATTTGATCTGCGTGACGAATGCGGCCTTGTTGGGCCATGAGAAATTCAAGTCCCCCGCACTCACGCGCAGTTGTTGTGCGGAAACGCATTCAGCCTGTTTGAAAATGAAGCCCGTGCCATGGTCAATGCGAACGGATTCGGCCTCGCCGGTCACCGGATTTTTGATCGGCTCGGTGGCAACGGTCATTGCGTTGTGGATTGCCACGCTGCTGTTGCGTCCGTTGAAGTGGAATTGAATCGGGACGAACATCGGCTCCTGAATCTTCGAGAACGTGGTCACGATGATTTCAAATGGAAGTCCGCCCGCCTGCCCGCTGCAAATCTGGAGGAGAGCGTCGCGCTGTTTCGCGTCGGCCCGTTCGTCGAAGAACAGTTGCACAGTGCCGTTGCCCTCGTGAATGGCCTTGGGCCAGCGCGCGGCAAAACCGAATCCCAACCCGTCCAGCTTCACGTCACCGTAGTTGCCGCTGGAAATCCGCCACGCACCCATTCCTTCGCAATAACCCAGCGTGGGTGGCGCGGAGAATTCACACGGACACCCGTAGTCGCAGTTGCAGGCCTGGAGATAATCAGCCTCAATGACCCATTTGGTTTTGGTCGCGCTCATGACATTCCTTTCGTTGGTTCAGTTGTCTGCCACGTCGGTCAGGGATTGTGTTTGAAGCCTAGCATCTCCAAGCCCGAGGACAATCAAGAATCTTTCTTGCCGGAGCGCCCGCGCGTGAGATTAAAAAGCGGGTGAGAGTTGGTGTGGCGGATGGCGTGGGCATCTCTGGCAGCGCCGGCATCCTTGCCGGCAAGTTGCTCGTGGTCACTGTGCGGGCTGGCCTTTTGAAACACGCCGGCAAGGATGCTGGCGCTCCCAGGACTCATGACCATGTCCGCTCGCACACAGTCCGCCCTCACCCACTCTTGATCACGCCCGGACACCAGACTCTGCGATCTGCAACCAAAGCGGTTGAAACACTGAAATCACTGCCAGCGAAATCACGGTGCCAGCGTTCCCGGGTTACGCCAGTTCAGGCTCTTCAATCTCCGTCGGCGCGGCGAACTGCGGCGTGCCATCGGCAGATTCCGGATACTCGAAGATTTTTCCCTCGAAGTTACGGATGACCACGCGGTCGGCATTGCGGCTCAGAACGTACTCTGGACTTACCGGCACCTTGCCGCCGCCGCCAGGGGCGTCAATCACGTAGGTCGGCACGGCGTAACCCGTCGTATGGCCGCGAAGTTTTTCCATGATCTCCAAACCCTTCCTCACGCTGGCTCGCAGGTGCGCGGAGCCGGAGATCAGATCGGTCTGGTAGAGGTAGTAAGGCTTCACGCGGCACATGAGCAGCTTCTGAATCTGCGCTTTCATCACCTCGGCGTCGTCGTTGACGTGGCGCAACAGCACCGACTGGTTGCCCAGCGGGATACCGGCGTCAGCGAGGCGGCCCAGCGCGTCGCGCACTTCCGTGGTGAGTTCACGCGGATGGTTCGAATGAATACTGATGAACAACGGATGAAATTTTTTCAGCATCCCGCAAAGCCCGGGCGTGATGCGTTGCGGCAGGAAGATGGGAATGCGCGTGCCGATGCGGAGAAACTCGACGTGCGGGATGGCACGGAGCTGTGCGAGCAGATGTTCGAGCCGTTCGTCGTTGAACAGAAGCGGATCGCCACCACTCAACAACACGTCACGTATCTCGGGATGCGATCGGATGTAGGCGACCTGCTTGTCGAACTCGGGATGAAAGTCGTAGCCGGTTGCATTGCTGACGAGACGCGAACGCGTGCAGTAACGGCAGTAGGCTGCGCAACGATCCGTTACGAGAAACAACACGCGATCCGGATAGCGATGCACCAGCCCCGGCACGGGCGAGTGCGAATCTTCACCGCACGGGTCGCTCATCTCCCAGGCAGCAGTGTGGGTTTCCTCGACGCGCGGGATGACCTGCCATCGAATCGGGCAATTCTCGTCCGCCGGATCAATCAGATTGAAGAAATAGGGCGTGATGGCGAGCGCAAGCTTGTGATTGGCAAGCTTCGTGCCTGCGTATTCCTCGGGCGTGAGCGTCGGCATCAGGCGCTGGAGCTGTTCAAGCGTGGTGATGCGGTTGCGCAACTGCCATCGCCAGTCGTTCCAATCGGACTCAGCCACGTCGTGCCAGAAGCCGCGTCCGTGCGTGCGGAATTGTTTCAGGAGGGAAGCGTTGTGACCGGAAGGCGGTTCTTCGCTGCCGGGATTACTCATGGAATCACTACTCATTTTGGTTTCGCACTATAGATTTGAACCGTTTGCTGTCAAGCCGACCGATTGTTCTCTGCTGGAATCATTGCGTACAGGGCGGGTTTGCTCGTGTATTTCCGAAAATCGGCGATCCAGATTGTCAAGTTTGGCACAGGTTTCCTTCACCAGTTTGCGTTCCGCTGCGCGGGGATTGCGGGGGTCTGTGAGGCTTATGGAAGATCGCTCGCGCAGGCGCAGGTAATCTTCGAGCACGCGTCTGTATTCCTCCACCAAGCCAATGAAATCCGGCGCGACTCGCATCCGCGCAATTTCCAGTTCGCGTATCTTCTGGCGTACGGTCGGAGTCTGCTGGACGACGTCCCACTCCCGGATCACCGCCTGCAATGTCACGTCCGTATAGGCTGGCGAATCTGTCAAGGCGCGGCGCACCGCCACTGAAGCACGCAATATGTGACTGATCTTTTCACGACTTTCCTCGATCGTCCATAGCTGGCCGATGTCACGACCGGTAAAATTCACAGACTGCAATGCCCACCATTTTTCGAGATCAAGCTGTCTCGTGAAATGCGCGTTGAACGAATTGAAAAATGCAGTCTGCCAGTTGTAACACTGACCGAGGTCCGCGATCATCCCGCGCATGCAGCCCGCCCCGTTTTTCAGCCGCAACAATTCCGTCACGAACAATTGCGCATTGAGCCGGTACGCCAGGTTTGTCACCTGCCTGTTTGTCGGCCACGAAAGTTGTTCGATTGTGAGCGGTGTATTTTCCCTGAGCACCCGGCGCGCGGCCCGGGCATATTCGTGTTCGCTTTGATAGACGTCCGAGGGCGTGATCAACATTGAACCAGTCTGGGTTGTGGGCGGGGCAAGCAGCAGGCTGCCGCCGCGCGCAATGGAAAGTTGCTGTGCGAACCCTTCGATCAACCATGCGGGAATCTCGGCGGAACGATCTCCCGCCGTACGGTTGGCCATCTCCTGCAACAAAACCTGCACCATGCCCCGGATGAATCTCGTCTGTTCGATGTAGGCCGGCAATTCCACGCGATAGCCCCAACTGTTGCGATTCCGTTCCGAAATTATCGTGATCACATCGTCGTCGCCCTGTGCCGGACGAATGACCAGGTTGATTTTTCCGCGCCACGACTTGTCCGCGCCCAGTTCATACTGCAACTCCTGCTTGATACGTTCCGCAGACACGGCAAGAAATGAAGGTTCGAGCGGCAGCAGGCTGGTGTTCGTACCGAGCCACGGCGCGGAGGGCCGCTGGCCGGAATTATTACGCACGTCCACCACCACAAACTGGCCGGACATGCTCCTCGCCACTGAAAAAGGCGGGGCCACCTGCGCCCGCGCACTCGCGACAATGAACGCGAGCCAGAGGATTGCGAGGGCGGTTTTCATCTGAATCTTAAATTGGCAACCGAGATGAACCACGAAATACACGAACCACACGAAAAGGAAACACGGAATGGCTGCTGAGGTGATCCACTTAAAAATTTCCGTGAGAGAAATGCCGGTTCGCTGCCTGACAGTTTTTCTTTCGTGTCATTTCGTGTGCTTCGTGGTTCCAAATGTTTTTTACTCCAATTCGGACGCCGCCGCCCGGTCAGGTCTTCGAGGTTTTTTTGGCCGGCTTCGATTCCGACTTGGCAGCGGGTGCAGGCGTGGACGGCTTGGTGTCTGTGCTCGCGGGCTTTGACGCTTCGGAATCCTTTTTGGCGGCGGTCTTGTAGCCCTCGCTGCGATAGTCGGTGATGTAAAATCCGCTGCCCTTGAAGATGAGCCCGCCGCCAAGACCGATCTTGCGCTTGACGCCACCTCGCGCCCATTTCTTCTTCGCGCACAAATCTTCGGGGCAGACGGCCAGCGCCTTGTCGGCGATGGACTGATATTTTTCAAACTCGTGTCCGCACTTGGCGCAGACGTATTCGTATGTCGGCATGGGAACAGTTTAACACGTATCGAGGCAGCCGCGTCAAGGCGTGTGAAAACAGTCTATTGCGCCTTCACTCGATAGAATCGTGCCGCATTGGTTGCAGAGTTATCAGTGATTTGGACCACGCCGCCGGAGCTTGTCAGGCTTTTCAAATTTTGCCATGTGATCGGAGAGGTAAGATTCGTTGCGTACTCGAGCGAATAGTTTATGCCAGCCTGACCTGAAAACTGTATCTGGAAGTTCGTCGTGCCCAAAAGGCCGACTGCGGAAAACGAAGGCGACAGCAGCGGCTCAACGTGAATCAACATGTTGGTGGTCGCGCCAGCCGGGTTGTCCGCGTTGAACGCGGCGAACGTGACAAGATAATCACCCGGATTCGTCCACGAGTGCGTGGTGATGTAGCTGGCATTGGTCACCACCGGTCCATCGCTGTAATTCCATTCGAGCCGTGATGCGCTGCCGGTGATCCGTCCGATAAACGTGAGCGGGTGGTTGACGACCGCATTGGTACCTGACGATTCAATTGCGACGGACAACGGACCAAAAAGCCCCGATGCCGGGAATTCGTCACAGCCCATGGATGGCGGCGATGACCACGCGTCACCATCGAAATCGGTCAAGCTGTAAAGGGTTGTCGCTCCGGCTCCGCGGCAGGGTGATGTTTCCGCGATGTGCAACCCATCCACCAGTTGGGGATTATTCGTGATGTTGCCGAAACTGGTACCGATCGAAAGCGCGCAGGATTTGTAGGCGGAAAGAATCGAACCGTCGGGAGTACTCGGCGCGAAATTATTCCAGACAATGGTGTTCGTGATCCAACTGAATGAAACGCCGCCGGAAATTCTTTCCGCTGAATTTTCGACCACCGTGCAACTGCTCAAGTAACAGTGATACGCTGCTCCCCCATCTGACGACGCTGAGTTGTTGATGAACCAACAGTTGTAATAGCTGCCCCACGCGGCACCGCCACCCGTGCCGGCTCGATTGTTGGAAATAATGCAACTGGCAATCAGTTCATCCCAAAAGCCAAAAACACCTCCCCCCACATTGTTGGTTCCCGTCGCCCCAGATCTCAGAGTGAACCCGGCGAGACTGGAATTCGACCGAAGTAATGCACATCGAACGGCATTGATGCCGTTGGTGCTGACCGGGTCCCACCGTCCCTCAATCGCGGTTTGAAGGGGACCATTGACGCTCACGACCGTCACAGGTTTGTCCAAAGTGACTCGATTTGTAATATCCCCATTGGTGCCGTACTTCATCTTTCCGCCAGTATTGTAGATGCCATTCGTAACGAGGATCACGGCATCGGGCGAGGCGGCATCAATGGCGTCCTGAATGCGGCTGGCAGCGGTGGCCCAATTGGTGTAGGGAGAGGTCGCTCCTGGATTTCCAACATTCACGAAGTGAACCACCACACTGGCCACACGGCTGGTCGTCATGCCAAAGGCATTGCTGACGACAAGTTGATAATCACCCGTATCGGCCGTCGAGATGCCTTTTACCGTCAGGTGGGTCGAGTCTGCGCCCAGATAGTGCGGACTGCCCGTCAGCAACGATCCATTCTTGAACCAATACCCCGGAGAAGATTCGATTCCGGCAACCTGCGTGGCAAAGTCAAACTGCCCCCATGAGTTCGCCTGCATTTTGAAATTGAGTAACAACGGCTCCGCCAGCCACTCGTCGCAACCCATTGACGGTGGATTCGTCCACGTTTGACCGTCATAATCGGTGCCGCTCGCGAATGCGGAACTGCCCGCGCCACGGCACGGTGAAGCCGACGAAATATGAATGCCATCGTAGAGAAACAGCGGATTGTTTGTGATGTTGCCCGTGCCAGCCACCAAGAATCTACCCGAACAGCTATATTGCGAGTTTTCCGTACCGGCGATGTCGTTAACAATTCCACGAAGCGTATTGTTCCACACGATGGAGTTTCTGAGAATGCTGTTCCTTGCTCCTGCGCCGTTCCCAAGCACCGATTCGATGTTGTTGTTCACAACGGTGCAATTATTCAGAACGCCACTGTAAACGCCACCACCACCCTCGCCGCCTGCTTGGTTTCCTTTCACCAGGCAATTGTTCAGATTGCAATTGTAAACTCCGCCGCCGCGACTAAGTGTGAAAAAACTGAAGTTTGACGATAATCCAGCAGCATTCAAAATGACCGCGCAATTATTCAATGTTCCGCCGTAAGCGCCGCCACCTTGATAGTAGGCCGAGTTTTCGTGAATCACGCAGTAAGAGACGAGGGCACTTTGCGAGGCGCACCATACTCCGCCTCCACTGTTGGTCGCAAAGCCCGACGAAGCGGTGCTGACGCGCGTCCCTCCACCGTGCAGAGTAAACCCGCTCAAAATCGCCCCATCAGCCAGCCACGCACAACGAACCGCATTTGAGCCGTTGGGAGCTGAACCATAAATGGCACCGTTGACGCCGCCGTATCCGGGTGTGCCGACAATCAATGTATTCGTAGCTCCGTTGACACTCATCACAATCAAGGCTTTGTCGAGAGCGATGCGATTGGTTAGGTCACCAGACATCACCTTGCCCCCAAAGTCATAAACGCCATTCGTCACGAGCACAATGTCACCCGCAGAAGCAGCATCTATCGCTGTTTGAATGTTCGTCGCCGCCGAAGCCCAGTTTGTAAAAGGCGGAGAGGGCGACAAGCCCGCAATGTTGACGCACCGCACAACGACTTGCGCCACTTGACTGGTTACCACGCCAAATGAATTGCTGATGAGGACGGAATAGCTTCCGACATCGTCCGGTCCAAAACCATTTATCAATAGCCGCGTTGTATCCAGTCCGCCGTAACGCGAGTCTGCAAGTGCGACTCCATCTTTCTTCCATGTGAACGAAAAAGGCGTCTGACCGATAACTTCGGTCAAAAGTTGCAACTGACCTGGAGGTCCTGGTATTGGCCTGGGTTCAGAAATCATGAAAGGTGACGAAGACCACTCGTCACATCCCATGGACGGCGGATTGCTCCACGACTGGCCGTCAATATCCTTGCCAGTCGAATATAGGCTGCTTCCGGTTCCGCGACACGGAGATGTCAATGCAAGATGGACATTGTCGCCAGCGAGTTGAGGATCCGTAGAGATGTTGCCTGCACCCGCAGGGAGCGGGCTGGAACAGGAGTAACGGATCAGTGGACTGCTAGTGTGATTCGTAGTCGTGGAAAAGGAATCAGGTGAAGTGTTGCCCCACAGGATGCAATTTATCGCCGGCGTTTGCACATTGCCGTAAACGCCCGCCCCACTGTATGCGACATTCCCCACCACTGTGCAATTGGTGAGCGCCCCCAAATACGTCCCGCCTCCAGAAGCACCAGAGAAATTATACAAAATCCGGTTGCCAATAATGGCACAATTCTTTAGGACGGATTGGTAGGCACCACCGCCTAATCCCGAACTACCCGTACCCACGATGATATTTCCCTTGATGATCGAATTCACAATCGTACCTGAGAAAACGCCCCCACCCGTAGTTAGTGCGGCATTGCCAGTAATGGTGCAGTTAGTTACCAAAGTTCCGATTGAGGCACTCCAAACACCGCCGCCGCCATTGGTGGAAAAACTAGTCGAGACGTTCAAACCTGTTCGGGTAGCCCCTCCACGTAGCGTGAACCCATTCAACGTCGCCCCATTCGTCAACCACGCGCAGCGCACAGCGCCAGGCCCGTTGGTCGCCACCGAGTCCCATGCGCCTTGAATGATCGTCACCTTCGGGCCGTTGACGCTTTGCACGGTGATGGGCTTGTCAATCGCGATGCGGTTGGTCAGGTCGCCAGCTTTCACCTTTCCACCGCTATTATAAATACCGTTGGTCACCGTCACCACATCGCCGCTTGAGGCAATGTCTATGGCAGTCTGAATGTTTGTCGCCGCCGTCAACCAGTCGGTGAACGGAGCAACGTGTCCGCCGGTGGGGGAAACGAACCGTTCGGTAGCGGATGCGTCGTTAAACAACAGCGTCATCACCAGCAACAAACTCACTTGGATTGATCGGGAGAGTTTCATGGTCATCGAATTGGTTTGGGCTTGTTATCTTTTAATACAGTAAACCCTTTCAGTCAAGGAAATGGAGATACAGTATTTGGGCGTCATCAATACGAACCCAAGGCAATGCAGGTTGTGAACCGCGCTCAACCGCCAATACAACTCATACTCCGGGGTGGCGACACGAATTCCGGCTCGCCAATGTGGTGGCGCGCCTCTTTCTGCAAGGCCACGCCGTGAAACCACTCGTTCAATTCTGCATCGCTCGCACCCGCGCGCAAACGTGATCGCAGGTCATGCTCGGTCACGCTGAACAGGCAGGTGCGCACCTTGCCGTCGGCGGTCAGGCGGAGGCGGTTGCAATGGCCGCAAAACGGTTCGCTCACGGGCGCGATGATTCCAATCTCACCGCGCCCGTCAGCGAAGCTCCAACGCTTTGAGGTCGAGGATGGATTATCGGAAGCCAATGGCTTCAATTCGTTCCTCGCGCGCAACCGTTGCAAAATGTCCGCACCACTGACCACCATTTCCTTCAGCCACGCGCGTGCGGAATCCAGCGGCATGAACTCGATGAAGCGCAGGCTCAGATTGCGTTCGCGCGCAAACTCGGCGAGCGATTCAATCTCGTGATCGTTGATGCCCCGGATGACAACGGCATTGACCTTTACTGGAGCAAAGCCGAGTTCCTGCGCAAGCCGGATGCTTTCCAACACTTCCGCGAGGCCGTCGCGCCCGGTGATTTTCTTGAAGTTGTCGCGGTCGAGTGAATCGAGGCTGAAGCTGATGCGGTGAAGCCCGGCCTCACGCAGAGCACGGGCTTTCTCTGCGAACAAGAAACCATTCGTCGTCATGGCGAGGTCTTCGACGCCCGGGATTTTGGCAATACGTGCGACGAGATGTTCGGCGCCCTGGCGCAGGAGTGGTTCGCCGCCTGTGAGCCGGATTTTTTTAATGCCGAGTCCGATGGCAATCCGCACGACGCGCTCGATTTCCTCGAAGGTGAGCAAATTGCTTCTTGGCGTCCACTGTTGAACGATGGGCGCGGAGTCGGGCATCCTGGCCCAGCGACCACGGTAAAAATTTTGCGCTGCCTCCGTTTCCGGGAGGCAGTAGAGACAGCGGAAATTACAGCGGTCGGTCAGGCTCACCCGCAAATCGCGCAGCACACGGCCATGCGAATCCACGAGCGAACCAGCCGTTGACATTGCTACTTGGCGGCCGGAGTTGCGGCCGGGCTGTTGGTCAGCGGCGGGATCACGCGAACCGAACCGTCCGCGTTGACCTCCACATTAAGGTCGAAGGTGTTGGTCGGGGCCGGCGCAGTCGGAGACTTCAGGCTCATCAGTTTTTGCGCGCCCTTTTGTTCATCGGAGGCGAAAAGGCCCTTGCGGATCCATTCGAGGCGGCGCGCTATGGAGAGTTCTTCTTTCAGTTTTGAAACTTGCGAGCGAAGCACGGCAAGGTCATTGAACTGCCGTTCAAGCTCGGCCTTTTCGGCCATAAGGCGCTTGAGTTCTTTTTCGAGAAACGCCTTGTCGCCCTCGGACGCCTCAAGTTTGTGCTGGGTGGCAACGATCTGGGTGGTCAGATTGGTCAGAGCGACGCTGAGGTCAACGGCCTTTTCGTCCAGTTCACGATTTTGGGTTTCAAGAGCCGTGATCTTTTGATCCCGCTTCACAACCTCGTCCTGTGACGCTTTGAGGGAGGATTCCGTCTTGATGAGGTTTGCCGTCAGGTCAGTGTATTGGTTGGTGAGCAGACTGAATTTATCGTGGGCTTCGCTGATCACCTTTTCGAGATTTTGGTTCACCTGACGCTGCTCGCCAAGCTGCACATCGGTGGCAAACCATTGGTTGGATTTGCTGAGAATCGTGTCGGTATCCGTGCGGTGCTGCTCCTCGGCGCGCTTGTTCGTCGTGAACAACGCCACAAACAATCCAATGCACACGGCACCCAGAACAATCGCTATTACTAAATTCTTTTTCATAAGACTCTGAATTCTGCCGGGGCGCGGATTTTTTGGCAAGCGTACAACTCAGGAAAATTAGGTTGTGAAGCGCCTGTTTGGAACTCGACTTTGCGTATCCTTCTTGTCCTTCCCGCTCTGTTTCAGAAAACCCCGGACGAGGATGACACCAAAAATCCCTCGTCAAATCATCTGAAAAGTCACGCTCCGCGAACCAGCCGCGCCACGAATGCACCATCCACCCCGTCGGTGAAAGGCAACAACTGCCTCTCCCGCTCCAACTTGAATGACGGATGCGCCGCGAGAAATTGCTGCACAACTTCAGTGTTCTCCCCGGGTTCGAGACTGCAGGTGCTGTACACAAGCGCGCCTTCCGGTTTTAGGAGTGTGGCGGCGCGTGTGAGCAATTCCAGTTGCGTCGCTCGCAACCGCTCGATTTCCTCCGGGCGGATGCGCCAGCGCAAATCCACGCGGCGGCGCATCACACCGGTATTCGAGCACGGAGCGTCCACCAAGACACGGTTGAAAGTTGAAGGTTCAAAGTTCAAAGTTGTTGTCACTTCGGCGCTCGTTACGCCAAGGCGACCGCAGTTTTCTTCGATCAATTTCAACCGGTCCGGCGAAACATCATGCGCCACGATGCGCCCGGTGTTGTTCATCAGTTGCGCGATGAACGTCGTCTTGCCGCCCGGTGCCGCGCAGAGGTCAAGAATGGTTTCGCCGGGTTGAGGATCAAGCTCTCGCACGGCGAGCAGTGTGCTTGGATCCTGAATGTAAAATCCGCCCTGCTGAAAGCTTTCCAGCCACGTCAGCGGTGGATGGGACTTCAACTCGAACGCAAGATTCTCGCCGACCCAATCAACCGACGACTTTTCCGTTTTCGCACGCCCGGCCTGGAAGAAATCATAATCCACATTCTCCTCGCGCCAGCGGGAGATGAGCTTTTCGGCATCGGTGCGGAGTGTGTTGACGCGCGCAAAAGTTTTTGGCGGGGTGTTGTTCCATTCGAGCAGACGCCGGGTGTTTTCCCCGCCCCAAAGTTTCTGCCACCGTTGCACAAGCCATTCAGGATGGGAAAAACCGAGCGCGGGATTTTTTATTTTGAGTTCCGCCAGCAGCGCCTGAGTCGCCTCCTTTTCACGGAGGTAGCCGCGAAGCATGGCATTGATGAAACCCGTTTGCGGCCCATGCCCGCCGTGCCGCGCCTGTTCAACGGTTTCATTGACGGCGGCGTGATCGGGAATCCGGTCCAGCCAGAAAATCTGGTAGAGCCCAAGTCTCAGCAAAATCTGCAACGCATCCTTCTGCGTGCGTCCAGGTGTCTTGCGCGAAATGAGCCAGTCCAGTGCGGCCTGCGAACGGACCACGCCATAGACGAGTTCCTGACACAGGCCGCGATCCACCGTTGAGAGACGCGCATCAGCGAGAGAGCGTTCGAGCAGCACCTCGGTAAACTCTCCGTCCGTCCGTCGTTGCCCGAGCACGCGAGCCGCAATTTGTCTTGGTTTTTGTCCCGTCACTGCGTTTAATGTCGTAGATTTGAAATTGTGACGCGAGCTTAACCGAACCTATGAAAGACGAATTTGAAAAAATGGCGGCGGCAGGAAAGATCGAAGGCCGTCAGGTCGAACCTCTGGTGTCGCTGACGAACAGCGGCTTTTGCACGCACAAGAGCTGGGGCTTTGGACGCATCAAGTCGGTGGACACGGTGTTCGCCAAGTTCACGATTGATTTTCCCGGCAAGCCCGGCCACGGGATGGATCTCGCATTCGCGGCGGATTCGCTCAAGCCCATTCCGAAGGAACACATTCTCGCCCGCAAAGCCGCCGACATCGAGGGTCTGCGTCAGATGGCCGCATTGCATCACCTCGACTTGATCAAAGTGGTGCTCACGAGTTTCGGAGGCAAAGCCACGCTCGATCAGATTCAACATGTCCTCGTGCCGGACGTGATCCGGGACGATTGGAAGAAATGGTGGGAGACGGCCAAGCACGAGATGAAGAAGGATGGACATTTCATCGTGCCGATCAAAAAGACAGAGGCGATTATTTTTCAAGCGCAGGAAACCTCGTTGCAGGACCGGTTGCTCGTGGAATTTCGTGCGGCAAAGGGATTGAAAGCACACACAACGGTGGCAGCGGAAATCGTCAAGAATGCGCCAGATATCGCGGACAAGGCCGCCATTGCAGGCGAAGTCATCCCCGTATTGAACACCGAGATTGCCACGCACCTGCGCACGCAACCCGCAGTCGCGCTGGAAGGAATTTTCGCTCGCGACGATCTTGCGGCTGTGGCTGGTGTGCAACCCGAGCCCGGCGAAATGACGGCGGCACAGTTGTGGTTGCAGGACGGCGTCAAGTTCGGGCCGTTGCTTGAAGCCGTGCCGGCGGTGAAACACCGTCGCGCGCTCGAATCCTTCAAGGCGGCGCAACCCGAGCGCTGGCACGAAACGTTGCGCAGCGCGTTGAGTGTCGTCTCGGCCAAGCTCTGCAAGGAGATGGCCGCCGTGCTCTCGCAGAACGGGAAGCAGGCGGAGTTGAAGGAAACACTCGCCCGCCACATCAACCATCACACCGGCAGCAGCGAACTGCTGTTCTGGTTTGCGAAGGAACGCAGCGACGTTTACTCGGATCTCCTTGGGCCGGAACTTTTCCGCGCGATGCTCACGGCAATGGAACGCGATCAGTTCAGCGACCGACGCTCGAACCGCCTCCGCGATTTCATGCTTGAGGACCAGGACCTGATCTCCGACCTCACGGCAACGACGGACGTTGAAGTGGTCAAGGACCTCACGCGTGCGCTGCAACTCTCCCCGGTGTTCGATGACATGGACAAGCGTTCGCTTCTGGCGCGCCTCGTCAAATGCCACCCCGCCGTGCAATCGCTCGTCAGCGGTGAACAAACACGCCAGGACGCCGCGCTCGTCGTTTCATGGGAAAGCCTTGAGCGCCGCAACAACGAATATCGCGAACTGGTTGACAAAAAGATTCCCGCAAACTCAAAGGAGATCGCCCTGGCCCGCAGCTATGGCGACCTCAGTGAAAACCACGAGTTCAAGGCCGCAAAGGAAATGCAGGGCATCCTCAAAATGCGCAAGGCCGAGCTGGAGGTTCTGCTCAACCGCGCGCGCGGTACAGATTTCCTGAACCCGCGCACGGACATGGTCAGCATCGGCACCATCGTGCATGCGACCAATCTCAGTTCTGACAAACAGGAAGTTTTTACCGTTCTTGGCGCATGGGATTTTGACGCCGAGAAGAACATCATCAGCTACCTCACACCTGTCGGCCAGGCGTTGCTCAATCGCAAAGTGGCGGAGGAAGTGGAATGTGAAGTGGATGGCGCGCGTCACCGGTACCGCATTGAAAAGGTTGAGGCTTTCAAGACCGCGTAACATGGAGCGTGCTTCGGCGGAGAGTCGCACAGCGGTGCGAAATCTGACCAGGCGGCATGGCTTGGGTCCCACACAACGGGGCGTGAATGGCAAAGGTTGCTCCCGAGAGTGAAAGAACGGCTTGAGCCGCGAAAGGAATCGCGCAAGACTTCAAACAGATTTCAATGACCCGCAAGCGCCACAATTCAAACGGACGGCACACCAATGGGACCAAGCCGATTCAACTCTGGCATCCCGAAGTGCCCGGCCCGCTTTGGGACGGGACGCGGCGCGTGCCTCGGAATCAGATTGAAACTTATTGCCGCGTGCTTGCGCGGGAGTTTCGTCCGGAGAAAATCATCCTGTTCGGCTCGTATGCTTACGGCAAACCCACACTTGATTCGGATGTGGACCTGGTGGTGGTCATGCCGTTCCGTGGCTCGGATACGAAGAAGGTGGTACAAATGCTAACGCGCGTCGGCGCGCCGTTTCCAATGGACCTGTTGCTTTGGAAACCAGACCGGACCAAACGCACTGATTACTTCACCCGGGAAGTTCTCTCTCGCGGCAAAGTGATGTATGAAAGCTGATACCGGGGAGTGGGTGCGATTTGCCGAGGCCGACTTCAATGCTGCAACAGCTTTGAACCGAAGCCGGGCGAAACACATTTCCAACATCATCGGCTTTCACTGCCAGCAATGCGTCGAGAAATATTTCAAGGCACGTTTGGAAGAAGAATCCTTGCCCGTCCCGAAAATCCACAGCCTGACAGCACTCCTGGGTTTGCTTTTGCCGAAAGAACCGCTCTGGGCTTCCTTCACTCCATCGCTTCTCCTGCTGAACAATTTTGCCGTCAAATTTCGCTACCCTGGCCATGTCGCAACGCGGGCCGATGCGCGCGAGGCATTAAAAGCCTGCCGCTCGATTCGCGGCGAAGTTCGCCTAAGTCTTGGTTTGTCGAAGAAGTAATCGCGCACTTTGAGTCTTATGAAAAATCGAGAAGAACTAAAAAATCCCCTCCCGGATTTTGCTTGGTATCAAAAGCAAAGTGCAAAGCTGAAGCTCTCGCCACGATGTCCTTTCGCAAGCACGAAACTTTGCCCACGCTATTTCCGCACGTCGTGGATTTTCGGTCAACACGCGGTGATCGAACGCATGTCGGCTAAGGAAATCACTAAACACGAAGAACAATTGGACAAGTCTCCGCTGTTCAGCAAGGAGTTCCAGCTACAACCGACACTTTGGCTCACCAACGATCAACGTCACCCCACCGGTTTCCAAGATTGTTGTCCAGAAGTCGTCTATGACGCGTACGGTGTTTTTGCCTCATCAGCCAGGTTCATGGACAAGTACGATGAAAGAACTCAGCATGCAGAGTTGAAAAGAGAGAACGCACATCCAGATGATTGGCGATGGAAGTATCTGTCTTTGACTCCCGCTCATTTCTCCGAGTGTCGCGAGTTTTCTGTTCTATCGCACACGGTCAGCACATCGAAACAACGCGGGGCACGACCGGAAGCACGAAACATTTCTTCAAAACAAAGGTGGGAGATTTTATTTCGTGACAACTTTACGTGCAAATACTGTGGCCGAAAACCGCCAGAGGTCGCTCTAACTGTTGACCATTTTGTGTCCGTACATGCCGATGGAACAAAAGAGCCGTCAAACTTGGTTGCTGCTTGCGAGGCCTGCAATGCAGGAAAGTCCAATCGCCCTCCGCCGCAATTGTAAAACTTTTATGCCCATCACCGAATCCGAAATCCAATCCGCCCAAGCCCAACTCGACGCCCACACGCGCGAAATCATCGCGTGGCATTTCTCGCCGGACAGCGGTTGCTCGTACTGGCTCGACTGGGCCAAGAAGAATTTCGATCCGCGCGAGGAAGTGAATTCCTTCGCCGACCTCATCGCCAGGTTCCCACACTTTCAGGATGAATCGTTGCGCGACATGCAGCCCGAAGTCTGGGTGCCGGCACAGTTCAAGGGCAAGCCATTCAACATTTTTGAAACTGGCGGCACGACCGGCATGCCCAAGCAACGCATCGGGTGGAACGATTACAAGGTGGACTACTCCGAGTTCAGCGAGAAGATTTCCGACGACCATTTCCCGCGCAATCATTACTGGCTGATGATGGGCCCGACCGGTCCACGCCGCCTGCGCCTCGCCATCGAACACCTCGCCAACGTGCGCGGCAGTTCGTGCTACTTCATTGACCTCGACCCGCGCTTCGTGAAGAAGGTCATCTCGAACAAACAATTCGATGTCGCCCGCGCCTACATGGATCACGTCGTGGATCAAGCCGTGACGATTCTCAAGCACCGCAAAGTCTCCGGCCTGTTCACCACACCGAAGCTCCTCGAAGCGCTCGCCGAGAAAATTGATCTCTACGAAGCCGGTATCCGCGGTGTGTTCTGCGGCGGCACGACGATGGCGCCGCAATACGTGCGCTTCATCGTCGAGGAAGTGCTCGAAGGCCGCATAGGATTTTATCCCACCTACGGCAACACGCTTATGGGTCTGGCCGCGAGCGTGCCGTTGCGACCGGAGGACAAATTCTCCATCACCTACTACGCACCGCAACCGCGCGCCGTGTTGCGTGTCGTTGATCCGAAGAATACGTCTCATGTGATCCCATACGACTCATGGGGCCGCGTGGAACTCACGACGTTGACCAAGGAGTTCTTCATGCCGCGCTTCCTCGAACGCGACGAAGCCCTCCGCCGCGCCCCGCGTGCGCCCTACGCCTGGGACGGTGTCGCCGAAGTCCGGCCCTTCGGTGCGATGGAGAAGAATATCGTCGAGGGAGTTTATTAAACACCGGTGAAAGCGACGGTTTACATCGAATCTTCGGTCATCAGTTATCTGACCGCAAGGCCAAGCAAGAACGCCTTGCAGGCGGAGCGACAACGGTTGACCCGGCTGTGGTGGCGCAAACTGCGTCCGCGATTCGACTGTTACGTTTCCGACACCGTCATCGAAGAAATCAGTGATGGTGAACTGGCGATGGCGAAGAAGCGGTTGACCGCCGTGCGAGCCATTCCTCGTCTGGCCGCATCTGAGCCTGCCGCCGATCTTACCGAAGAAATCTTGAAACGTGGTTTTCTGCCATCCAAAGCCGCAACCGATGCGGCGCACATTGCAATTGCGGCGACCAGCGGCATGAACTTTCTCCTGACGTGGAACTGCACGCACATTGCGAATGCCCATGTGGAGCGTCAGGTGGCGAAGATTTGCATCGCTCACGAATATGAATTTCCCGTGATTTGCACCCCGGAACAACTCATGGTAGTCTGAACCCGATGAAGCAAGACCCGATCATTGCCGAACTCCGTCGAACCCGCGACCGGATCGCCGCTGAATTCAATTACGATGTTCGCGCCCTGTTCGCGCATTACAAGCAGATGGAACGGGAATCCGGTGCGACCTACGTTCATCGTGGTCCGAAGCTGGTGAAAAAGCCCGCCCTCAAGTCGAAATGAACGGTGTGGCCTATTCCGATGGCTTTCTGAGTTATTGAAAAGGGGACTTTGCAAACGTGCCTTGCATCTGCTGTAATCCGTGCCGGAATGCAAACCCTCACATTTCTAGGTTTCGCGCAAAAAATCTTGGAAGAAGCTGGGAAGCCCCTGACCAGTGATGAAATCTGGCGAGCCGGCGAAGCGAAGGGTTACACGAATCTATTGCATAGCGGAGGCAAGACGCCGTGGGCGACACTGGGCGCACAACTCTACGTTTCAGTTCGTGACAAGAAGGATTCGCCGTTTGTGAAGATGGGTTCACGGCCAAGCGTATTTTTCCTGAAACATCTCATGAAAGGGAGTGAGCAAGAGTATTTGAACAAGCTCGAAGTCACTCAACCGCCTGTTCCCAAGAAGCCCGCGTTTCTGGAAAAAGAATTGCATCCGTTCCTTGCTCAGTTCGCGTATTTCTTCCTCAAGGCCCACACAAAAACCATTCAACATTCCAAATCGGACAAAAAGGAATATGGCGAATGGGTGCATCCCGACATGGTCGGCTGCTATTTTCCGTTGGAAGATTGGAAACCAGAGGTAATCGAATTTGGTTCTGCGCTCGGAAACGTGGCGGTGAAACTTTTCTCGTTTGAAATCAAGCGCGAGTTGAATTTTGGAAACCTGCGAGAGTCGTTCTTCCAGACGGTTTCCAATTCTTCATGGGCACACGAAGGATTTTTGGCGGCGGCAGACATTTCCACCAACGAGGAATTTCAGTCTGAATTGCGCCGGCTTTCGATCTCGTTCGGCATAGGTGTAATCAGGCTGAACCTGAACGACCCTAATTCGAGCGAAACCATTTATCCGCCGCGCTCGAAAGAATATCTGGACTGGGACACCATCAACAAGTTGACCATGAATCCTGATTTCCGAGATTTCTTGAAACGCGTAAAGACAGACATTTCCAGCAAGGAAATTCGCAGAGAGAAGTATGACAAGGTTCTCGAAGTTGACGAGTTGGTGAAGTTGATCAAGTAAAAGAAGATGGGTGCGGTTCTGAAACCCCGCGTCAAAATCGGTTGCCTCCGCAGCGTGGCGGAAGCGGCGCAGAGACAGATTTCCGCACCATCTCGACTTTCTGCCATCCCACGTTAACTTTTGTCATGGCCGATACCGAAGTGTTGCCCGACATTGAGCGCGAGGAGAAGACCGGTGAGAAATCCGATCTGGAGCCTGGTTGGCTGGTGATTTGTTGGAATGATCCGGTCAACTTGATGACCTACGTCACGCATGTGTTCCAGACCGTGTTCGGTTGGAATCGGCAGAAGGCGGAGGTTCACATGTTGGAGGTTCATCGGCAGGGCAAGAGC
>JABFSR010000275.1 GCA_013140495.1 Verrucomicrobiota bacterium | reverse complement strand
ATCATGGCATGGTGATTTTTGGCGCGACGGCATCGGCAGCGCAGATTCAATTTCATGCGTACGACCCGAACGATTGCGAGAAGCCGACTCAGCTAATCTTCGATCGTCAGACAAAAACCTTCTCGCTTCCTGAAAACCGTTACTGGGCGGGAGGCGTGCTGGATGTGATCGAGATTTACCGTAACTGGTTTTTTTGAGCGTACGCTACCTGCCGACCTCTGGATCCGTTGGAGTGGAAGGGAGAAGCTTGTGCTTATGCTCAACGCAGAACTGGACGAAGGCCTGCTCTGAGATAAAACGGCAAACTGGTTTGGGCAGACAATCGTAGGTTGCTCCGAAGAGCTTCTCCATAAACGTATCATCTCGTAGCGCGCTCTGAATGGTTTGAACCGGGTATCGGATCAGTTGCTCGGCAACAAGTGTTTTGATCTGGGGCGCGAATGAAATCAATAACTGGCTCGTCGCCGCAGCTACTCGGTCATGGCTTTGACCTGTAAACTGCTTCAATCGCTTTGCCGTCTGCGACGCAGTTCCGGTCAAACTATTCCGTGCGGCTACAATCCGATTCTTCATTTTGTTCGCAACAGAAGTTGGAAGTGGTTCATTCAGCGAGTCTGGCTTCAAATCAGACAGTGTGAGCGAGGCGGTCATTCCTTCGCGAATCCAAGTATCCGTTGGGATCAGGAACCCGATACGAAGCAACTCTAACACGTCGTCTTCCGACAGCCTGCCTAGTTCGGTGTCTCCCCGTGAAATCAGCAGCATTTCGTTCATGGTGACTTCGGACGGTTTTTGTATTTCCCGTAAAGCCGGGTGTGCCGGTTCTCCAGACTCACTTCCTTGCCCGCGATCCATATATGTTTCACGTTTGAGCGGATGTCCAGAATGTCACCGTCTGCCGCAAACAGCGTGGCGTTCTTGCCGGTTTCAATGGAACCCAACCGCTCGCCCATGCCCGCCATCTGCGCCGGGTAAAGCGTGAGTGACTTCAGTGCTTCGTTCGACGAGAGGCCAAATGCCACCGCTTGGGCAGCCGCATAGGGCATGTTTTTGACGAGCGATGCACCGCCGCCAGTAAACGCGACTTTCACCCCAGCTTTGCTCAAGACGCCAGGGGCGGCATAATTGACGGCGTAACCATCCGTCTCACGTTGTGGCAGCGTGAAAGTGTGGCTGAAGACAACAGGAATATTATTCGTGGCGAGCATATCTGCAACGCGCCACGCATCCAATCCGCCGGCGAGAATCATCTTCACGCCGTTCGTCGCTGCCCAGGATACGGCTGCGCGAATCTGTCTGACATCATCGGCATGGATGATCACAGGGGTTTCTCCACTCACCACAGGCAGCATCGCTTCCCACGCAGGCACAATGTTGAAAACGTTTGTGCCTTTCCTGGCTTTCGCGTAAGCCTTCGCTTCGGCGAAGAAATCATCCAGCTCGCGCAGTTTCTCACGTCGGTCCTTGTCCTGGTCTTCGAGTGATTTCCATTTCGCAGGGTTGCGCGATTTTTCCTTTGGCGTTGTATCGAGTCCGGCTCCCGGCCAATAGACATGCAGTGCGATGCTCTTCTTCGTCACCATTTGTTCAGTCGTCCAGCCGTCCGTGGCCAGCAGTCCGGATTGACCGGCAACCACCGCACCGGACGGCACCGGCTCAAAATGTGAAATGCCATTGGCTCGTGCCACGGGTATCAGTTCCGAATCAGGATTCACCGCGAGCCACGAATAAACATCCGGTGTGTAGTCGCCAGCCTCGCGCACATCCACGGTGGAACGCACAGCATCAATTTCCACCAGACCTAGGTCGGTGTTCAACGCGATCATGCCGGGGTAGAGATGCAATCCTTCAAGGGAAATTGTCTTTGCATCTGTGGCAGGAACAGATTTACCCACAGCGGAAATCTTCCCGTCACGCAACAGCACCTGACCATTCGTGATCGTCTCACCTGAAACTGTGTGAACCGTTGCGCCGGTGAGCAGCAAAGTTTCGGCGAAAGCGGGCGAGTACGAGAAAAGAACAACCAACAATAAAATGATATGCAACTTTCCAATAGTTTGTGCGACGCTCGCCCTCACCCCAGCCCTCTCCCCCGGGGAGAGGGCGGACAGATAGTCGCTCCGCAAACTCTTCATCGCCGAATTGGCAGCATCCGTTTTTCTCTTCATCGCGAAAAGGCTCGAAACAAGCAAGTCGCGCTCACGTTCATTTGTGGCAGCCGAGTATTTCTCCCTCTCCTGGGGGAGAGGGCCGGGGTGAGGGCGGACGTTTTTCAAAACCCCCCGAATTCTATTTTTCATCATTCCTCTCCTTCCATGCAGTGACGCTCGTGGCCGTCAAATTGATGCTCCAGCGACACCCGGAAGAACGACCCGTCATCATCGCCTCCTCCGTCACCCCCGCTGCCACCGAGTTTTGCGAGCTTCTTCGCCTTCGCGATCAAGTCCGCGCGTTCCTGCTTGAGTGCGTCGGCTCGCTTGATGGCTTCATCGCGATCGAAGTATTTCTTCCCGTCAATCCACGTTTGTAACACCACACTCCTTGAATCCATGGGATTGCCAGACCACAACACGAAGTCCGCGTCCTTCCCGGGTTCGAGCGAGCCTACGCGTTTATCAATGCCTAGTTGTTTCGCGGCATTGATGGTCACGAACTTGAGCGCCTCTTCCGCCGGCGTGCCACCAAACTTTACCGCCTTTGCTGCCTCAGTATTCAACCGTCGCGCCAGATCGGCTGAATCGGAGTTGAAGGAAACCAAAACGCCCCGTTCGCGCATGAGCGAACCTGCGAACGGAATCGCGTCATACACTTCAAACTTGTAAGCCCACCAGTCGGCGAAGCAGGATGCACCCGCGCCATGTTTCGCGATCTCATCAGCAATCTTGTATCCTTCGAGCACATGTTGGAGTGTCGCCACGCGTACGTTGAAACTCTCCATGACACGGAGGAAAGCGAGGATTTCGTCCTGCCGATAGCTATGGCAGTGGATGAAGCGCCTGCCTTCGATGATTTCGCCGATGGCTTCGAGTTCAAGATCGCGACGCGGTGGCAGTATGTCAGGATTCAAGCTTGAGATTGGAGCAACCTTATCCCTCCACGCCTTCCATTCCTTCAAATACTGCTGGGCTGCTGTGAACCGATTTCTATAGAACGTCGGCACTCCCATGCGCGATTGCGGGAAGCGGGTCGTGAACTTCTCGCCCCAGTTGGATTGCTTCACGTTTTCACCAAGCGCGAACTTGATGCCCTGTGGCGCGTCCTCAAATTTCAATCCCTCCGGACTCGCTCCGTCGCGCAACTTGATGATCTGGTTTTGTCCGCCAATCGGATTAGCCGAACCGTGTAGCAGGTTGGCCGTGGTCAGACCACCGGCTAATTCGTCCTGGATGTTTCGCGTTTCGGAATTCACCACATCGCCGATGCGGCACATCGCCGTGGAGGGAAGGGTGGGTTCGTTCACCGCGCCGAGGATTGCCGCGTGACTGTGGGCATCAATCAAGCCCGGCGTGACGTGCTTGCCCTCGCCATCGTACGTCAGAATCGCGCCGTCGAATTCAGCATCGCCGCCGTGGCTGACCTTCAGAACTTTTCCGCTCCGAAACTGAACGATGCCGTTTTCAAACTTTCGGCTTGGGCCGCACGTCCAAACAGTCACATTCCTCACTTGCAGCGTGTTTCTATCCAGATTCCGTCCAAAATTCGTGATTGCTCCGCGTCCTTCCATCGGACTTCGCGCCACACGCTTGCTTTGAAGTTCCTTTAGTTCGGCGACCTTCTTTTCCTTCTCTGCTTTGTCTTTCGCTTCCTTGTCTTTGTCCGCTGCGTCATCCTTCTTCGCCTCTTCTTTGGCAGATTGAACGTGGTAGTTGCGGCCGTCCACCCACAATTCGCGTACTCGCGCCTCGGGGTCGAAATAGCCTTTGCCGTCCACGATGGTCAGATTTGCGATCTTGCCCGGCCCAATCGTGCCGAGTTGTTTGTCCATGCCGCAAAGCTTTGCTGGTACAGTCGTGAGTGCCGCCAGCGCGTCATCCTCAGACAAACCGCGATCCATAGCTTGCCTGACGTTCTTGCGGAATGCCTTCTTGTCCGCGAGCGAGTAGGTCGTGAGTGCGATGTCGAGTTTCTGCTGTCGCAGCAAGGTGGGATTTTCGCTAGCCCAATCCCACGCACGCAAGTTATCGAGAGTCACCTGCTCCCAATCATCTTCGTTCGGCAGCTTGGGCAGATTCGGGAAGTTCACCGGCACGATAAACGTCGCACCCGTTTCCTTTGCGAGATCAGGCCGTCGCCATTCCTGTCCGCAGGAGACGATTGCGAAATCCAGCTTGAGTTCCCGCGCCACGCGTGCCGCGCGATCTACCATCAACGCGCTGCCTGGCTCGAACAGCGCACGTTGTTTTCCTTCCGCTGGCGGAGTGAGTGCTTCGAGAGACGGATCAAACTCTGGACGCTTGCGGCCTTGCGGCTTTTTATGCCAGTCGGCTTGATCGAGAATGTAGTGTTGTGCGTCGAAGAATCGCTGGCGCACGGTCGCAATTGCGCCCATCAAAGCTGCCGGATAAGCACCGTCGTCACCGTCCTGTGTCTCGAATGCAATGTGCTGGAAGACGTCAGACTTGAGCACCAATTCGTTGGGATCGTTCTCTGCAAGCGCAATGAGCGCGCTCGTGCCTCGAATGATGCCGCGCGTCGGTGCGATCACCGCAGTCGTGAATCCCAGTTCGCGCAATGACTCGATGGTTTTTTTGTCCGGCGAATAACCGCGCACCGCGCGAAACTCCGGCGTAACCTTGCTTATTTCATCGCCCGGTCCACGCTGGCCTGAATCTGTTCTCTGACCTGGCACGCCAAAAAAATTCACACCGCCTGCGGTAAGAGCGCGCGAGTTGATTGGTTCAGTTTCAGTT
>JABFSR010000106.1 GCA_013140495.1 Verrucomicrobiota bacterium | reverse complement strand
CAACACCGGCCTGATCCCGAATCCGACCGTGAGTTACACCAGCCCAAGCAGCACTGGCTCGATCTCGTTCACACCGGTTTCCAATGCCGGCGGCACCGCCACCATCACCGTCACGGTGAACGACGGTAGCGCGACCAGCAACACAGTCACACGAACGTTCACCACCACGGTCAATCGCCTGCCCACAATCACAACCATTGCCAACCAGACCATCGGTGTTGACAGAGCGACGTCGCCACTGGCGTTCACGATCGCCGATGCTGAAACCGCCGCATCCAGCCTCACGGTTACGGGAGCTTCTTCCAACACATCGCTCGTACCGAACAATCGCATTGCCCTCGGCGGCACGGGCGCAAACCGCACCGTGACCGTCACCCCGCTCGCGGGCCAGACAGGTATTGCAAATATCACCGTCACGGTGAGCGATGGCAGTGCGAGTGCCGCACGAACATTCCAACTCGACGTTCAACCAAAGCCGGCACCGCCCAGCAACCTGCAAGTCATCGCCGCAACGCCGTAAGGCCAGACGTAATCACTTCAAACTCCTTGCAGCCACGCCGCTGCAGGGAGTTTTTTCTGTTGAAGGAGCATTTTCAGAATTGACCCGGTGGAAGAAGAAAACTGTGAACTTTGAACACGGACTCGAAACGAACGGGAAATGGTGCACCCATGAGGAGTTGAACCTCAAACCTGCTGATCCGTAGTCAGCCGCTCTATCCAATTGAGCTATGGGTGCGCTCAAGGGATGTTGACAGTACAAATCACCCGCTCCCGGCGCAAGTTTTTTCCATGTCCGATTCGATTGCGCTGGTGTCGCCAACACGATTTCAGGCAGATTCTGTATTCGATTGGTGAACTTGAAGTCCATATTCCTGCGCACGCCCAACCACCGCATCGCGGTGGTCGCGATACTGATCTATGCCTTCGATCAGGCGACCAAGTATTTCGTGCTCCGACTCCTGGGCAAAGGACAGGAACGCGTCATCGTGGACGGCTTTTTCAAGTTCGTGCATTGGGGCAACACTGGCTCGGCCTGGAGTCTTTTCACGGGCAACAACGCCGCTCTCGCAGTCGTCGCGCTCATCGCGTTGCTTGTGCTCTTCCTCGCACGACATCATTTCGGCGCAAGCCTGCCAGCAGGCCAGTTTGCGCTCGGCCTCATCTTCGGCGGCATCATTGGCAATCTCACCGACCGCCTGCTGCCGTCACGGCATGAGGTGATTGATTTCATCCGGTTCTATGTGAACCGCGCCAACGGAAACGAGACCGGCTTCCCTGCTTTCAACATAGCTGACAGCGCAATCTGTGTCGGCGTCGCAATCATCTTCTGGCTCTCGTGGAAAAGCGAACCAGCGTCTCCGCCAGCGAAGAGTCTCACTCCCGACGAACCTGCATCGTGATGCGCCATGCCTGTGCGCTCTGAAACCTTCAACGTTGAACGTTCGCTCCCGGGGGAACGCCTCGACGCATTCCTTCGTCAGAAATTTTCCACGGCTTCACGCAGCGCGATGCAACGCCTGATTGAACAGGGCCATGTCACCATCAACGGCAAAACCGCCAAGGCCACGCATTCGCCGCGTGCAGGCGAAGTGGTTCACATTGAATGGCCGGAGGCTCGCACCGCCGAAGCCAAACCCCAGGACATTCCGCTGGACATCCTCCACGAGGACGCCGCGCTGATCGTGCTGAACAAACCGCCCGGCATCGTCGTTCATCCCGCCGCCGGTCACGACGACAACACGCTCGTCAATGCCCTGCTCCATCATTGCGCGGGTGAACTCAGCGGCATCGGCGGCGTCGCACGACCCGGCATCGTCCACCGACTCGACAAGGACACAAGCGGATGTCTCGTCGTTGCGAAGAATGATGAAACACACATCGCGCTATCGGCGCAGTTCGCCGGTCGCACAGTGGAGAAACTTTATCTTGCCATAGTCTGCGGCGTGATGGCACGGGACGAAGGAAACATTCGCGCAGCCATTGCGCGGCATCCCACACATCGCAAACGCATGGCCGTGCGGGATGAAGATGAAGGTCGCGCCGCACACACCGGCTATCGCGTGCTGGAAAGATTGCGTGAGGCAACGCTCATTGAAGCACACCTGCACACGGGCCGCACCCACCAGATTCGCGTTCACTTCCAACACCTCAACCATCCGGTGGCAGGAGACGACACCTACGGTCAGCGCCAGACCAAACGCCTGACTGAACTTACAAACTACACACCTCCGCGTGTGTTGCTCCATGCACACAAACTCGCATTCACACATCCGCGCACCGGAAAGAAAGTGAGCTTCATCGCACCTATGCCGGAAGACTTCGAGGATGCGCTCAGATTTCTGCGCACGGATGTCCCAGGAGTCGGTTGATGACGAGCAATCGCACCACGTCTCTCACTCAACTCCCCCGCTCACGGAATCACTTCTTTGCGCTCCACAAGTTGTTCGCCCTGTTCCGCGCGTCTTTCATCGAGAAGATTGTGTTCGGCGGCTTCGATTACTTTGAGAAGATCAGCGGCTTCGAGCAGGCGAGGCGCGCTCACATAATTCGCCCCATCCGCATAGAGTGCCGGAATGTCCGCAAGCAGTTCCGCGTGAACCACGATCTGCGCGCTTGGATTCAGCTCGCGAAGTTGTCGAAGCAATTTCTGATTGCTGGCCCCCTTCAGGACCATGTTGGGCAATGAACACACGATGATCTCCGAGTGCGACACGCCAGCGTGATGCAGCACGTCGCGTTGAGCTATATCCCCATAGACCACGTGCACGCCACGCCGTCGCAGCCGGTCATAAACCTGTGGATTGAAATCCACGATGAGGATGTCCTTGAGCCACGCAGGTTTCTCGCGGGTGATTTCTTCCAGCAACGAACTTGCCGTCCATGAGAACCCGAGCAGGCAAATGCGCTTGGGCTTTTCCGCCTCGGCCTTGTCCGGCTTCTGGTTTTCAAGATCACGGAAACCGAGCTTGTTCAACCACGGCACGGTTTTCTTGAGCAGATAATCATTCTTGAGGATTGCGTAGGTTGAATCCACCGCAAGAAACGCAAACGAGAAAGCCGCAATCCCCACGGTGTTCTCTGAAACGTCGCCGGACGCTTTTCCCAGCGCGAGCAACACCAGCGAAAGTTCGCTCATCTGGCAAAGGTTGATCGCTGGCAGGAGGCTCACGCGATAACCCTGGCGCATCTTGTAGAGAGGCGGGAACACTGTGACCAACCTGCTGCCAACGAGGAACAGGCTGAAAAAGATCATCCACAAAAGGAAGTTCACTGTTGGAACGGGTATCTGCATTCCGAGGCCAACGAAGAATAGCGTGACAAAAAAGTCCCGCAGGCTTGTCACCTTGGCCACGACGTCCAGTGTGTATGGAAACGTCGAAATCATCATGCCGGCCACCAGCGCACCCATCTCGCGCGACAACCCGAGATACCCCGCGAACCCAGCCAGCGCGAAACACCACGCGAGAGCGCCGACAAGCACCAGTTCCGGCAACCTCGCCACAAACTTGAACACGGGCGGCAGCACGAACCGGCTCACCACATAAGCCACCGCCACGAGCAGCAACACGTTTCCAAGCGCAACGCCCAGCACGCCAACTGTCGGATGCTTGAGGTTCGGTTGGACCGCCAGAAACAAGATTGTGGCGATGTCCTGCACAACAAGCACGCCGAGTGTGATGCGACCCGCGAGGGTTTCAATCTCCCGTTTGTCGTAGAGGATTTTGACAATGATGACGGTGCTGCTCATTGCCGCTGCAACAGCAAGATAAAGCGCCTCCAACTTTGTTTGTGCCGGCCCGAGCAATCCGAAGAACAGCCAGCCGAGCACAAAGCATCCGCCGATTTGTGCCAGCGCAGTCACCGTGATGACGCGACCCGCGTTGAGCATTTTCCGCAGATCAATCTCCAATCCGATCATGAACAGGAGCAGTGAAAGGCCGATGCCGGAAATTGTTTCGATGGAATGTGGATCAGTGATCCATTTGAATCCGTGTGGCCCGATTCCAAATCCGGCGACGAGGTAGGCGAGCAGCAGAGGTTGGCGGGCCACCTGCGAAATCACCGCCACAACCCAGGCGGCGATGATGCAAATTGCAATTTCATTGGCAATTCCGTGTTCCACGCTGGCGCGTAGTAAAGCGATGCAATGTGGAATCGTCGAGCCGGGAGTTGAACGCGCAAGTTTGGTTTGTGTCAAACCATCGGGCCTGCGATTCTCGGAGTCAGCGGCCAGCATAACCAACAACCAGCCTCGGATTATGAATGGAACAAACGCGCCGTCCGGCAACACGGCTTCAACTCCGCCCGGCCTCGCTGAAGGCCCGATGTTCGCGCCCATCTTCGCAGGCATCGTCTGTTGGGCGGCGATTTCCATCGGCTTCTTCGGATTGAAGATGCTGATGCACGAGCGTCCGGAATTCGTCGGGCCACCGATGCGCGCCACACAAGTCGAGCTTGTCCAGGAATCGCCCCAGGTCGTCGTCCGCAAGATCAACGACGACATCTCCGTCATCAAACCGGCACAGCCTGAATCCTCGGACGTGAGTTTTGACATGGATGGACGACGGGATTATCGCGGCCTGCGGACGACGCTCGACATGTCCGGCGAGTTTCGCGCGAAGTATGTTTTAACGAACGCATTTGAGGAACCGGTGTTCGCCCTGTTCAAGTGCCCGCATCCACGCGCGCAAACCAACGAGAGCCAAAGTCTGCTGGCGGGCGATTTGAAATTGCAGTCCTCAATTCCCGGCGCGCAGGAGAACACCAAGGACGCGTGGTTCTGGAGCGGGACAATCGAACCTCACACCGCAGCCACCGTGGAAATCTCATACCACGTCGCCTCGCTGAAAGGTGTCGCGTATCACATCAGCGACGCGGACGGAAATCAGATCAAACAACTGCGCGTGGCGATTCGGCGGAAGGACATTCCCGCAATGCGCTTCGAGAGCGGTGACGGCACGAAGATCACCGGCGACGAAACCGTGACGTGGGAACGCCGGAATTTTCTCGCGCCGGACTTCTTTTCCGGGAGCATTTACGAAAGTCGGAATCTGTTTACTTCGCTGTCCCATGTCCTGGAAATCGGCCCGGTGATCTCACTGCTGTTCCTGCTGACGGTGTCGGCTATCATTCTCACGCGTCAATCGCTGACCGTCGTGCAGATGCTAACCATCGCCGCCAGCTACGCGCTTTATTTCCCGCTGATCCTTTATTTAAGCTCACGGTTTCAATTTGCATGGGCGTTGATCATCGCGTTCGTAGTGCCCGGCGCGCTGCTGGTGAATTACTCGCGCTGGCTCGTCGGCGGGAAACTCGGACTGATTGGTGCGCCGATCCTGCTCGCGTTGTATCAGGTCTTCCCTACGCTCGCAGCGTTTGCGGGCTGGAATCGCGGAATGCTGCTGCTCTGCCTCGGCATCGTGACGCTTGCCGTGCTCATCAACCTGCAAAACCAATCGCTCCGACGGAGGACGGCGGGCGCAGCGGCGATGTTGTTGTGGCTGACGATTCCCACCAACACCACCGCTGCCGACGTGCAACTCATACTCCCCGCTGAACTCACCAGGCTCGCCGAAGCCAAACGCGAAACCACAAACTCACTCGTCGCGTTTGATCCCGTTCAATACCAGGTGCGCCACGAGGCAGGTCATCTACGTGTTGAAGCAACAGTTCCCTTTCAAGTCCTGCGCGTCGGCGAAACCACCGTGCCGGTGTTCAGCGTGCCAGTGCATTTGCAGGAATCCAATTTTGATCCGGCAGACGCCGATCTCGCGAGGCTGGTTGCCGGAACAAACCATCTCGCGCTCTATGTCCAGCGCGCAGGTTCCGGAAAGTTGCGCCTCTCCTATCTGGTTCCGGTCGTGAACCGCGATGGCAAGAAGCGGGCACAGATTCCGCTCGTGCCCGGGCCGTCCGGCAACGTGCAACTCGAATCCCCGCGCGACGACATCGAAGTGCTGACTGGAAATCTCTGGGCGAAAAACACCGGAGACAAAACGAACGTTCATGACATCGGCGTCGCGGGACTGGAGTTGCTCATCATCGAGTGGCGTGACGAGGGCGACGGGGCCGGACTTGTGACGACAAGACAAATCGAAGCGTCCAAGGAGTTTTACGGCATCGGCCTGACACGCGCGCAGCATCTCACCGTCGTCAACTCGGACGGCAGTTGCACGCACTTCTCTGAATTCGAGATGCCTGCGATTCAGAACGAGGAGTTCCGGATGAAACTGCCTGAGAAGGCCCGGCTGATTTCCGTCTCTGTCAACGGCAACGAAATCCGTTCGCCAGTGGTGGAAGCTCAATTGTGCCGCGTCCGCCTGCCACAGCGCGAAGGGCAACAGACCTCGCACCGGCTTTCGTTCCGCGTTGCGTATCCGGCCATGCGGCTGGGCTTTGTTGGCACGGCAGACCTCGCGTTGCCGGAAGTTTTCCAGACGACCGGCATACTGGAATGGGTTGTCGCGCTGCCGAACGGTTTCGATGCCCAGGTGATTTCGAGCGGGCTGGAGCGGCAAAAGACGTCACCGGACTTGGGTCGGTTTGGCGATTACGGACGCATCCTGCAATCCCACGCGCACACGTCTCTGGCCAAGGACCTCGCGCCACCGGGCGCCGTTGGCTTGAGTTTGAAGTATCGGCAAAAGGTCGCGGGCTTCTTCGACGCACGGGCGGAATGATATACCGTCGTTTCATTTCACTTGCGCTGGAATCCAGCTAGACAGGACGGCTTCCGCCCCCTGCGCATCGTAAATTACATACTCCACGCGGCCATCCCTTTCGCGCAGGATGAAATTCCCCGGCGAATCTTCCTCGTGAATCAGTCCTCCCAAGTAGTGGTTTGGCCACTGCCCACCTGCGAAACGCCCATCCCAAATCGCCTTTGTTACGTTGTTGGTCGGGTCGGCGAGAAGCCGCCGCGCATCTTCCAGCGATGAATCCTCGACAAGGCAAGCGAGGCACAAGAGAAAACGGTCACGGCGCGATTTTGGAGAGTGCGCGACGCGAAGCATTCTGAACCATGACGTTCGTATCTTGAAGCGACATTCGAAGTGCCTTGATTGTTCGAGGTGAGCGATCGCCAATTGCCTCGACGGCACGCACCGCCATATAACGGACTTCGGAGTCTGAATCGTTGATTGCTTCGATCAACTCAGGCAAGGCAGGCCGCGCACCAACATCCTTGTGCTCAATCAGGGCAATTGCGTTTCGGCGCATTGATACATCCGGTGATTTTAGCAGGCTGGCAAACAATCGTACCGCCTCTTCGCCTTCCCAATCCGTTTGCTGCCCTATCTCGATTGCATCAGCAAATCGCCCTTTCGAACCGAGCGTGAACAATACTACGCCAACCTCCTTTCGGTTCGGATGTATGCGATTGAGCGAATGAATTGCCGCGCGCCGCAACGAAGGATCGGATTGAGTCAACAGATTCAACAATGCAGGAGTTGCGGCGTCAGCCTTAGTCCCCAGTTCGCCGAGAACATGGATCGCCCGGAAACGGTAAAATCGCTTCTGGATCGGATCCGGTATTGATCGCTGGAACGACGACGGCAAGTTGGTGAACACGCGTTCGTAAGAAGAGTCCAGCAAACCAACACCAAGTTTGCTGGTAAGATACGGCACGGCGTTGCTCCCCAGTTCTTTCAAGGCCTCAAGTGCGGGATCACCCCGCGCGGGCACATGTTCAAACCTGACGATCTGAGTCAGGTTTGTAATTCCGCCTGGCCCTGTGGAAAAGCCGACGGTGCCAACAGGAAATAAAAAGTTGACCTTCCTTCCGTCGCGCAAAACGGCAATCGTTCCCGACGGAGTCGGCGGATTTGAACCATAGGCATATTCCCGAAACCAGACGCCGACTGCTTTGTCGCGGTATCTTGGCTCGTCCACAGTTGAATCTCCGCAAAGCATGAAGACCGCTACCGCAATAGCAGTCAATACGATACAAGCAATGTACACCCGTTTCCTTTTCACGAACTGAGAAATTGTAAATGTCCGATCATCCTGCACGACTGAAATGCCAAAACAATCACATCGCTTAGAATATTGAACCGGACGTGCATGTTCTGTTAGTGGGGAACCAGTCGGTAAAACCTCTGTGGCGCGTTGGTGAAGGGTGAATCCACGAACCAAAATTGAGGACTGGTCATCGCAACTGGCGCAAGCAACGTCCAATTGGTTGCCGCCAGGTCACCAGTGTATTCGAGACGGAATTGTGCGCCCGGAGCGCAATCCACCGACAACAAGGGCAGTTGCTGTGATAGACTCGTCGCCGTTTGAATACCGAACAACGCCACCGGAGATGCCGGACTGATCGCAACTCCTGATCCGCCCGAAACGAGGATATCGTATAGCCCGGCCTGAGCCGGCAGAACATTGCTCAGGATCAAGGTCGCATTGGTCGCCTCGATCAATGGAACGCCATTGAGCCGCCATTGATAGTACAACGGCCCGTTGCCAGTCACCGCAGCGGACAGCACCGCGCTGTCGCCGCGATTCAGGCTATGGCCTGCGGGCAAAAGCGTGAACACGGGCGGGTTCGTCGGCGTCCCGGGAACAAAGTTCGCGTAGATCAATTTGCTTCCATCAAGAATGATCTGGAGTGGATTGGTGCTGCCCGTGGCGTCTCCGCTCCATGCTGCAAAGATGCGATTCGAGGTGCCGATGGCCGCAAGCATGACGGGTTCGCCATTAGTATAAACGTTCCTGGCCGGACTCACAGCGATGGCTCCTCCGCCAACCGGCTGCGCAACGAGGGAAACGTGGTCCCCCTGCAATGGACCAAACAACGCCGTTATACCGAAAGCGTTCGTGGCGAAAAACGTCGCCGGATTCCCGGCTCCAGCAATCACGCCCGCCCATCCAAAAAAGTAATTTCCGGGAAACGGGAGCGCTGTCAGCGTCACTGTCGTTCCGTATGGATACAGCCCGGCTGGAGGATCCTGCACGAGAAAGCCATCTCCGACCGCAAGCAGGTTCAGCGTAGTGCCAAACACCGCTTGCAACGTGCGCGGCTGATCCATCATGACCTGAATGACTGCCGACGTGGACGTGGAATCGCCCGACCAGTTGAGAAACGTCCAGCCGTTGCTCGGTGTCGCGGTAACGGTGACGAGTGTGTTGCTCAGGTAAAGATTCGTTCCCACATTTGGTGGTGGCGAAACAATTGCGCCACTACCTGGCGCAGTAAGTTGAAGCGGATACAGCGGAATAACCCGGAGATCAATGGAGGGTGACTGGGCCGAGGCACTGAAAAGTGAGTTGTAAGCAATCGCACGAATAGTCGCGCTGTTCGACAAGGTCACAGCTCCAGTGTAATCGAAGCCCGTGAAACTCGGCACGCTGCCATCCAGGGTGTAGTAAACATTGGTAAACAATCCAGAGGGGGAAGTCATCGTAATCACGGCTGAATTAGTCCGGGTCACCGGTCCTCCACCGATTTCCGTTCCACCAACAAAAACAATGGGTGCGTTGGTGAGACGAAGAATTGCCGACGCGCTTGTGCTTGAGAAAAGATTCGTGACGAAGACGGAATATTTACCGGCTTTGGAGAGATCAAAAAGATTCACAGCCAGATCCAAGTTTGTCGCACCTGATAAGGCAACTCCATTCAAAAACCATTGGATGTCATACGAGCTGCCGGAAAGCACGGTGATAGCCAACGTCGTACTCTCACCGGTGGCAAGTGTCGCCACGGCAGGCGGCTTCGTTTGAATCACCGGCATCGGATTTAATGCGAGATTGAATGAATTGCCGGCTGACATCTGGGTGATGTTGGTCAACACTGCGGGCACGTTGGTCTGACCCGAAGCACCCAATCCCCACGCCACCACAGTCCCGTTGGAACGTAACGCCAGACTGTGATACCAGCCTGCCGACACACCGATCACTCCATTCAACGTGGATGGAACATTTGTCTGTCCGAAATTATTTTCGCCCCAGGCGACCACGGTTCCGTTGGAGCGCAATGCCAGACAATGATTCACCCCCACAGCGATCGCGGCAACATTCGTGAGGCTCGGCGGAGGGTTCGTTTGCGATGCCAAAGTACCCCAGGCAACAACCGAGCCGTTGGATCGCAAGGCAAGTGTCGCGGTCGCTCCTGCGGCGATTGCCACCACGTTGCTTGTGCCAACGGGAATGTTGGTCAATCCGGCGGAACTTCCACCCCACACCACAAGGTTACCATTGGTGCGCAATGCCATGCTGTGGTCAGAGCCCGCAGCAACCGCAACAACACCGTTCAAACTGGCAGGCACATTCGTCTGGCCATTGAGATTAAAACCCCATGCCACCACGGTGCCGTTGGAACGCAACGCCAGCGTGTGTTTTGCCCCGGCTGAAATGGCAACAATGTTCGTAGCTGTACCGGGAACATTGGTCTGCGAAGAAGTATTGTCTCCCCAGACCACGACGGTCCGATCCGTAAGCAAGGCAGCCGCATGAAATCCTCCGGCGGATACTTGTGATGCGGACGACGTGTCTGGGGGGAGATTGACCGTCAGCGCGTTTGTGATTCCCCAAGCAACGACATAACCGGGAATGGATTCAGCGCGTGCCGAAAAGCAAATCGCCAGAGCCAGAAGCATTGAGGCCCGGGAAACTAGTCGCCAAGTCGCGCTCATCCCATTCAAGTTGCCGTGAACGCACATTGCGCCGCAATGGAAATTGTAGGGCTATCTTCACTCAAATCCAAGCCAAGGGACTGAGTTGGTTGCCTGCGCGGTCAAACCCAATTGGATTTCTTTAAGCAGTGCGTTTGTGAGTTGGCCTCCTACCAGTTCACGAATGGGCGAACTCTCTGCAAAGAACAATTTCTGAGTCAATCCGTTCGACGTCTTAATCTTGAATTCAAACTCCTCCAGCGTGATGTCTCCATGCAACCAACAATCAAGAATTGTCACCTCTTGCAAACCAGCGAGCGCATTGCTGACGTTATTGAACTTACCGTAGTAACCAGTAGTGCGACCGCGATTCGTTCCAGAGTCCCAGCGATAATAGAAAATGAACATCGCCAACGCGGCGACGATCGCAAACAGTGTGAGAAAGACGCGATTCACGATTCGACATTCTACGAAGACCTGTTCTTCGACATTTTCAAAACCGCAGCCACCAATCCTTCCATCGTATGGTGTCTCGCTTCGACGGTTGGTTTCAAACCAAGCGCTTCAATGGCTTTACTCGTCTCCGGGCCGATCGAAGCCAGTTTCAACTGAGGAAACTTTTTGAGCAGGGCGGGCAGATCGAAGCGCGCATGAAAGTGTTCCACAGTTGAACCGCTCGTGAACGTAATCCAGTCCGCACCGGCTTCAGTCAATTTGGCAACATTGCCCAATGAATCCTCAGTGTCAGCCACTGTGCGATACACTGGAATGTCATCCACAATCGCACCGAGTTCTTCAAGAGCTTTGGGAAGATCAGGATTCGCAGCCTCTGCGCGGAACAGACATAGTTTCAGATTCTCAACGGTTTCAAACTTCTCGAACTCCTTGGCGATCTTCACGCCGATGGCTTCCTCAGGCATCAAGTCCACCTGAAGATGAAGTTCGCGCAACTTTGCCGCAGTTCCAGGCCCGACCGCTGCGATCCGCACGCCGCCGATGTCCCGCATATCCTTGAACGCCTTGAAAAAGAAATCAAAGAACGCGGTCACTCCGTTGGGGCTCGTGAACACGAGCCAATCGTAGGAATTCAACTCCAGCAATGCGTCCGCCAGGCTTTGCAGATTGTTCGGAACGCTGCGCTTGATGCATGGAATCTCCAGCACATCGGCGCCAAGCTCGGTGAGCTTGTGCGAGAATTCGACGGCCTGTGCGCGCGAGCGCGTAACGACGATGCGATGCCCAAACAGCGGACGGTTCTCGAACCAGTTAAGCTTTTTGCGAAGCTTGACCACTTCACCGATCACCGTAAGCGCAGGCGGCGTGATGTGTTCTTTGGCAGCGAGCTGTTCAATCGTTCCCAACGTGCCAACAATGGACTTCTGTCGGCCCAGCGTGCCCCACTGCACAATGGCCACCGGCGTTTCCGCCGGCAACCCGCGCGAGATCAACGCCAGCGTCAGTTCGCGCAGATGCGTCACGCCCATTAGGATCACCTTGGTTCCAGAGATACGGGCGATTTGGTCGAAATCAAGCGCGCTCGTGGATTTGTCGTCGCCTTCGTGTCCTGTGAACACGGTGAAGTTGGAGGTATGGTCGCGATGCGTCAGCGGGATGCCTGCGTAATTCGTCGCTGCCATGATGGACGAAATGCCGGGAACAACCTCGAAGTCAATCTTCGCGTTCGCCAACGCTTCCGCCTCTTCCCCGCCCCGGCCAAACACATACGGATCGCCGCCCTTGAGACGCACAACACATTTGCCCTCGCGTGCCTTTGAAATCATCAACGAGTTGAGTTCATCTTGAGAAACGTCCTGTCGCTTGCCTCGCGAAACAAGTTCACAACCAGCGCCCGCATGGCGAAGCAATTCCGGGTTCACGAGCAGATCGTAAATCACCACATCCGCACGCCTGAGCAATTCTGCGCCGCGCAATGTGAGCAAACCCGCGTCGCCCGGCCCCGCGCCTACGAGATAAACTGTGCCTGTATTCGACATTAATGGAAATGGTAGCGAGCGAAGTTGACGGGCGCAAAACAAAGCTCCAAGCACCAAGACAAACGCCTGCCTCCCGGCATTTGGAAGTTGGTTCGTGGATTTTTACTGAATGTCGGTGCTTGGACGCAGGAGCTCGATCTTTGAACGGGCCGTCCACGAATCCCAGTGACCAAACCGGTCTCGCGGCACGGACGCATCTTCCGGATAGACGAAGTAACACGCGTTTTTGGAATACGCCCAAGCCTTGATGAGATTCGCACGCGAAAAGGTTTTCCGAACATTTTTGGTCGTTCCGGGATCGTTGATGATTACATCCCCGTTTTCCGTGAAACCGACACAGACAACCAGATGACCGTTCCCGCTCTCACCTTTACTGCGAAGCAGATTGTAACAAACCGAAAGGCCGACAGGAATTCCCTGTGCCACCCAATCCTCCAACTCGGACACATCGCTGAGTCGCGCGGTGTAGGCGCGGATTCCTTTGAACGAACCGGCATAGGCCATGTTGAAGGCCCAATTCCCCGTGCCTTTCCATTGCGGATCGTAAACGCCTTTCACCACCCCCGGCACGCCTTCATCAAGCGCCACCGAATTCAACTCCCGACTCCAATGTGCCAGCATCATCGAAACGGTTGTTGGGCTGCAAATCACCCAGCCGTTCTCATAAACCATCTGTGAACGTTCTGGAACATCAATCAACCTACCCCACGCCTTGCGATTCGGCGGCAGTGCAGCACGAGCCGTCCGGGTGTTGAGCAACGACACGCTGGCAAACTTGAGTCGCGATGATCGGCTTGCGGCATTGCTCAGTGTCAATCGCAGTTGGAATTCGCGCGCGGGCTGTTTCAACACGAGCGTATCTGTATCAACATCGCCATCGCTGTCTTTCTGGCCGCGCACACTTTCACGGGTATGGTTTGTAGGATTGACTGACCAGAGGCCCATGCAGAACCACTTCGTCACATGCCCGCCATGAAGCGCGCGTACTTCGACTTTCAACGAAGCGTCCGGCGCACCCTCAAGATTCCAAGATGCGACGAGTTCATCCCACTCAATACGCGCGCGGATTGGTCGCGAAGTGAGAACAAACTCGCCCGAAGCGTCACCAGCAGACTTGGCAAAATTACGAAATGAGTTGAACGCGATGAATTGATTGCCGCGCGTAGTGTGAGATTCGCCGCCCGTTGCCGGGAAGCTGAAGCAACAACAGGCGAGCGCAATGACGATGCAGAGATATCTGGAGCGCATGGCGACACGATATTGACAATGATGCCCGTCTTCCACCAGTGGGATTTGCATTCTGCCATACGGCCATACACTCGGGAAACATTGTTCACTGAAGCACAAAGACATGTTGCGCCGATGCGATTTCGGACGACTGTGGCTTCAGTTGTGGCCGGAACAAGCCGATGCTTCAAGAAGGTCGGAGAACATGAAACTTGGACGATGAAAGTGATCCAACCCAACTGCCGCGTGCAATTCGCTGCCGAGGACATTGACTTTATCGTGTCAGTGCTCGGCACGCGGCTCGGCAATGCTGAATGTCTCGTCAAACTGCTCGCCGACGAGGATTCCCGGGATCAGATTCTCGATGACGAAGCCCTGCTCCACGTATTGCTGGAACGCGGTGGTTGCCTGCGCGTCTCCACTCACTTCTATTTCTACATCCTTGTTCGAAACGTCTTTCGCCGTGCCGACATCAAGGATCGCGCCGTGGCGGATTACGTCGCGGAAGTATTGGCCGAATTTGCCAGCACCAAACGCATGCGCTGCATCGTCCCCGGTCAGGCGAACGTGCTGGATTACTTCTTCGAAATGCTCGCCGCGCTCCAGACTGCCGACGATCGCACGAGCTTTCAGATTCGCGTCCACATCGGCAATCATTCACTGTTCCTGTCCGGTGTCTTTCACGAACGGATTCGTTTCCGCGCAGAAAAGAAAGGCTTCCCCGATTTGAAATACTACGAAGGTCTGGGCCGCAGTCAGTATCGCGCTGCGAGTGATCATCGTTTGTCACATCGCTACGAACTCACAAACATTCTTTCCACGCTCTCAGACCGATTTGACGCCACGCGCCGTGCGCTCAATGAAATCTCGGACCGCCTATTCTCACTCGGCGATGGCGGCGAATCTATGGAGCGATTGCTGATAACAAAGCAATAGGAGCGCGGACAGCTTTGTCCGCGTGTTCCTTCATCAGACCAGCAACTCGCGGACGAGGCTGTCCGCTCTCCCTCCGTCAGTCGAGCAACCCCAACTTCTCAACCTCCGCCCTTGTTCTTGCCGGATCAATCTGAAGGATCGTCCGCCATCCGCGTGCCGCACCGGCATCAATGTTTTCCCGCCGGTCGTCAATATACAGAATCTCCGCGCCGCGCCTGCTAGACATATTTTCCAAGGCGTCGTAGATCTTGGCCGCCGGCTTCATCGCTCCGACTTCATGGCTCAGGATGTAGCCGTCGAAATTGGCGAAGAACGGGAACGCCCGCCGGACATGCTCGACAGCAAGGTCGTTCGTGTTCGAGAAAATGTAGGTCGGGATTCCCTTTCGCCGGATAGCCGCATGTAATGCCGTCATCTCCGGCATTTCGGTAAAGATGTCTGCAAAGTGACCGCTGAATTCATTGATGTCACCGCGAAAGCCCGTTTGGGCGCACACCATTTCGAAGAACTCCTGCCGAGTCAGCAAGCCGGTCTCGTAACGATGAAGCAACGGCGTTTGATCGAGGAACTTCTGCACCGCTGCCGCAGGCATCTTAGATTGCGCGGCAATTCGACGTCCTGCGATGGAGTAATCAAAGTCCAAAAGAACTTTGCCGAGATCGAAAACAACGATTGTAGGTTTCACTGGATGATTAAATTTACGCATCGGTCAAGGATGTCATTCATATCAGAGGTGGCGAGCGAAGGCATTGCCAACTTTTTCCTGCAACAAGCTTGATTCCTGCAACTGGCTTCCCCTAATGTGGAAGCGTCGCACAAGAAAACATCATGCTCTACACGTTTGGCAAAATATTTTTCCCGAGGATGATCCATCAGGAAAAAAAACTGCGGGTGAGAATGCGATTGGTAGCGATTGTTTGCGGGGCGATTCTGGTAACTGGCATTACGGTATTGATAGTTCGGCTGCACATATCTCGCCAAGGATCCGCCCCTTGGGTCAAACCCTTCAAGGTTCAACCCGTCCAGCCCGCCCGCTGATTTGTTTCTGACGCTCACGTTGAAATCACGACGACTGCTGATCAGTCGCCTGCTAAAGCATTTCCCTACGCCCTTCCAGCGCCCGGCTCAACGTCAATTCATCCGCAAACTCGATTCCGCTGCCGGCTGGAAGACCAAACGCGATGCGGGAAATCCTGAGTCCCGCACGGGCGAGCCTTTTCGCCAGATAGAAACTGGTCGCATCGCCCTCCACATCGGTGCCGAGTGCGATTACGATTTCTTTGATCGGCTCGGTTGCAAGACGCTTCTCGAGTTCCGCGATCTGCAAATCTTCAGGTTCAATGCCGTCCAGTGGAGAAATCTTTCCTCCAAGGACGTGGAACTTGCCGTGAAACGTTCCGGACTTCTCTACACTCAAGATGTCCACGGCACGTTCGACCAGACAGATCAAAGAACCATCCCGCCGCGCGTCATCGCAAATCGGGCAGGGAGATTTTTCGGTCAACGCGCCGCATGTCGTGCAAAAACTGATGCGCTCGCGGGCTGTGATAATTGCATCGGCGAGTTGCTTCACCACTCCAGTTTCTGCCTGCACCAGATGCAACGCAATGCGCTCCGCCGAGCGCGGCCCAACGCCGGGCAACCTGCTCAACGCGGCGATCAGCGTGGTGATTGAATCGGGAAGTAAACTCATCTGTCGTCCTCATCCTCGTCCTCATCCTCGCTATTTCGATTGCGAGGACGAGGATGAGGATGCTCTGAAATCAGCCAAAACCCGGCAGTTTCATACCTGCCGTAACCTTGCCCAACTCGGCGTTCGAGATTTCCTTCGCCTGATTCAACGCCTGATTCGTCGCGGTCAGAATCATATCTTCAAGCAGTTGCACATCACCTGAACTCAACGCTGCTGGATCAATCTTGATCCCGGCGATCGCGCCATCACACCGGGCGGTGACTTTGACCGCGCCACCGCCGCTGGACATCTCGACAGTCCGCACCGCGAGTTGCGCCTGCACCTGCTCCATCTGCTGTTGCATTCTCGCCGCTTGTTTCTGGAGTTGAGCAATGTTGAACATAAAAGAAGTCAGTTGCAGGGTGCGGAACTCAGGTCAGGCACGGACTTCCACGATCTGCCCTTTGAAAACTTCCAGCGCCTTCTGGATCAGCGGATCGTTCTTAAAATCGTCCTTGTTGAACGCCACGGGCGCGGAAAGTTTCTCTTTCGTCACAGGAGTAGAAGCGGAAGATTTCGGAGCAGCCGGCGAACTTTTCGGTGCTGGCGCGACTTCGGAAGCTGACGATGCAGAAGTCGCGACCACCACAGCAGCCGGCGCATTACTTGCACGACCGGCAGGTGCGTCCGCCTTGATGAATCTGATCTGCGCACCCGGGTGACCCAGTTCCGTAAGTTTGGTCTGAAGCAACGTGTGATTGCGGGCGTTGTCAACCAGCCCGCGATGATCGTCAAACTCCGGATCAAACCCGATGGTGAACAATCCTCTCTCGAAGGACACGGGATGAGCTTCGAGCAGATAAGTGCGCATGAACGGACTCGCACGACCTGCGACTTCAACGAGCTGCGACCAGAGCGACTCCAGATCCGCAGCAGCAACCGGAGGCGCAGCCGGCGCGGAGACGCTGACGGAGGCAACGGGCGTAATCTTGGCGGGCATTGCCGGTGCCGCTGGCTGCGGAGATGATGGCGGCGACTGACGTGAAACCACGCTCGCTGCGACGGGAACGGTCGCCGCAACTGGCACGCCTGCCGCGCCCTGCCCTCTCAACGCATTCAACTGTCTCAATACGCTGTCAATGCTCACGGCATTCCGCGCTTCGATGGCACGAAGCAAAGTGACTTCGATCAAAATCTTCTTGGACGCGGCATCGCGAAGCCGGAGCTCGGCATCGGCAAAAACTTCGAGGATTCGCGTGAGCGAGTCGGTGGCGGCCATCGCGGACTGCTCCTTGAGCGCGGCGACTTCCGCCTCGGAAACTTCCATCAAGCTCAAATCACCTTTCGAGACGTGGAACAAAATCAAATTGCGAAAGTGACTGAGCAAATCTGAAAGCAGGCGGCCAAGGTCTTTGCCTTTTTGTGCTAGATCGTTCAGTTGATGCAGTGTCGTGTGAATTTCGCCAGCGAGCACTGCGCGACTGAGTTCAAGAATTTGTCCCTGAGCAGTCAGACCAAACATCGTGAGCACGTCCGGCTCTTCAATCTTGTCGCCGCAAAAACTGATTAGCTGATCCAGCGTGGATTCCGCGTCACGCATCCCACCGTCCGCACCGCGCGCGATGGCATAAAGTGCCGCCTGATCCACCGTCACCTTTTCCTTGATCGCAATCTCGCCAAGATGTTTGACGATGAGCGCGGTGGGAATTCGCCGGAGATCAAAGCGCTGGCAGCGGGAGAGAATGGTCGCCAGAACTTTCTCGGGATCGGTCGTGGCGAACATGAACTTCACGTGCGCCGGCGGTTCTTCGAGCGTCTTGAGCAGCGCATTAAACGCCGCCGTCGAAAGCATGTGAACCTCGTCAATGATGTATATCTTGAACTTGCCGCTGGCAGGAACGTATTGGCATGTCTCGCGCAACTCTCGCACCTGCTCCACACCGTTGTTGCTCGCGCCGTCTATCTCCAGAACGTCCATCGCACGACCATCGGTGATTTCCTTGACGCGATCATCGTTGTCATCGAAGTCCACCTTGGGCCCGCCGGTGCAGTTCAGACACTTTGCAAAAATTCTGGCAATGGTCGTCTTGCCCGTGCCGCGCGGCCCGCAAAACAGATAGGCATGCGCGATGCGGTTTTGTTTGATGGCGTTGGAGAGCGTGTCGGTGACGTGCTCCTGCCCGACGACATCGGCGAACCGCTGTGGGCGATACTTGCGGGCTATGACTTGGTAACTCATTGGGAAATTAAAAATTAAAAATGAGATCGGAGCGGCGTCTTCATTTTTAATTCTGCATTTTTAATTTTGAATTGAAAGAAAATGCTAGGGTGACCACGGCAGATACGGAGCAAACTACCGTTGCTGCCTTCCGGCCCTGGCGGGGTTCGTAAGTCCACATTCCATGGGCCCTAGCGCCGCAAACTGTGCGGGACGGAGGCGGGGGCTTCAAGAGAAATCAAAGCAGTGAGAATCTGATCGAGACAATCACTTGCTCGCTCAAGGCGTTGAAACTTTATACCAACGTGTCGTAGGACGCGGTTGCGAATTGTCATGAAGGGAAAAACTTCCATTCGTCCCAGCAATCTTGTTTGTCACTTGCGTCCAAGAATTGAGGTTTGTTGAGCCTAGCAATCGGTAGGTTCTACCCGGATAACCCGTGCCATCAATGCGGAAACCGTTTACCAGCCATTGCACGTTCGTAATCGTGGGGCGGATCAGTCCCAGCACATCACTATTCCAAGTGGTTCCCTCTCCAAAAAACTTTGTTGCGGGGGTCCATCCATAAGTAATCATCGGTGGTGGATAATTTGATGCCAATGGTTTGGTAAAGTGTGCAGCCAACAAATCGTAGAATGTCATCTCTGTGGCAGTCAGTAACCGGTTATGGCTTCCGGCCACAAAGCCAAGCCGGAAATCCTTTTGCGCCGTCGCTGGGCCGGGAGTTCGCACGCCATGAACAGCAACGATGTTTGAAATGGTGACTGGTGCACGAAAGTTTGAGACCACGCCGTCGCATGGAATAACCAAAGTGTTTGAAGAGACGAGCACTGGAGGAACAGCGGATGTGCTGATCAATCCCATCAGATATTTATCCAACGGAGTGGCGTTGGTATAATCCATGTAGAAACATCGCTTTATGTAACCGCCACCGGGTCCGGTATTGGTGACAGCCTTGTATTGGCCACCAAGGATACTATTGATGAAACTATTCGGGCTGTAGTGACCGTCGCCGGAAGTAATAAAGAGGCTTGTGCTGAGTTCAGCAGCCCAATGGTGAGAAATTTCGTGGGCGGTATTCTGGGAGCTGTTAATACCACGTTCCATGATGTCCATCATGGGAATCGCTTTAAGTCGTCCACTGCTACCAAAAGCGGCGGTGTTGTCAAAAACGGACGTTCCTGTGCCGGTGAAGTTTCTCGATACGGGCATATACTTGCCAGACACAAAATTTGCAGACGTTAACCGATTTGAATACTCGATATGATCTGTGGAGAAAAAGGGCAGGAAATCAAAAGCGTCAGGCAATACGGAATAAATCCGCTGGGTCAAAGCGGTCAGACCACCTCCAATCCGCAGGACTCGTTGGAGTTCACGGTTGGTGGTGACGAGATTGATCAGGTGGGCGGACACTTGGATGTTGCTGGCAAGCATCACGGTTTCAACAGCAGGCACGTTGGTGTTCAGAATGGCCAAGGATGGCGTAATCAGGAAATAGTCGCTGTCCACCCAGAGGTCGTTCAAATTGTTTTGATAGATTCCAACAGGCTCATCAGGGTCGGTTGGGGGCATTGCGATGTTCGGGTCGTACCGGCATTTTTCACTGGTGAATATGTAATCGCCCGCTACACGGTCACCGTTCAAACCGTCGTCGCGGAGATAAAACGAATTTGTGCCGGTTTCACTGATAAAGAAAACATGAGGGCAGACACGGGGCGCACACGCGTTCCACATTGTCTGCCCATATGAATACCGACACTGTTGTTTCTACTCCGGCGGTTGCGGCGACGCAACCGGTAACTCACATCAACTCAC
>JABFSR010000160.1 GCA_013140495.1 Verrucomicrobiota bacterium | reverse complement strand
CAGGATCAACTGGCGCGGTCCATGTTTCCACTCGGTGAGAAGACCAAGAGCGATACGCGCGAAGTGGAGCGCCAATGCAATCTCAAGACCGCCGACAAGGAGGAGAGCATGGAAATCTGCTTCGTGCCCGACAACAACTACGGCGGCTTTCTACAGTCGGCGAATCTCGTTCAGAAGCATCGTGGCGAGATTGTGAATCTTCAGGGGCATGTGCTCGGGTATCACGATGGCATCGAGTTTTATACCATTGGTCAGCGCAAGGGATTGGGGCTTTCCTCGCCGCAGCCGCTTTACGTGATCGAACTCAATGCGGAGAACAATCGCGTGGTGGTGGGCGACGATTCAGCGTTGGATCGTGACGAATTCACCGTGCAAAACTGCAACTGGATACCGTTTGAGAACCCGCCTGCATCAATCGAAGTGACAGCGAAGATTCGTTACAACCACCCCGGCACGCCTGCCACAGTCACTCCGCTGGAACAAGGCCGGGCGCGCGTAAAGCTGCATACGCCTCAAAGAGCCATCACACCCGGTCAGGCGGCGGTCTTTTATCAGGACGATCTGGTGGTAGGCGGCGGATGGATTACGCGATAGCGTACCGCCGCAGTTGCAACCTGTAGTGATCTTTGGCTACCTTGCTCCGCACAACGCGCATGGCCGACGCTGTCACCGAACCAAAAATCAATCCAGTCCCGCTTGCCGTGGACCTGGACGGTACGCTCATTCGGAGCGACATGCTTTGGGAGTCTTTCGCGCGATTGCTTCGTCATAAACCATTTTCGGCATTGCTCTTTCCAATCTGGTGGATGCAAGGGCGGGCGTACTTAAAACAACAGATCGCCGCGCGCGTGGAGGTCAACCCTGCTGCCCTCCCGTATCACGAGGAATTTCTCGCATGGTTGCGCGAACAGAAGCGCTTCGGCCGCAAACTTGTTCTGGCAACTGCGTCCGACATTAAGATGGCAAAGCCCGTCGCGGATTACGTTGGCCTGTTCGATGAAGTCATGGCCAGCGACGGCAAAACAAACCTTCGTGACAATGCCAAGCGCCATGCACTTGAAAAGAAATTCGGCGTTCGTGGTTTCGACTACGCTGGCAACTCGTCCGTTGATCTCGGTGTCTGGCCGGGAGCAAGAGAGGCGATTGTTGTCAACGCAAACGCAAGCCTTGCGCAACGCGCAGGGCAGTGCACAAAGCTCGGCCCCACGTTTCTCAACAACAGTTCCAAGTTCGCCGCACTTGTGCGCGTGCTGCGACCCCATCAATGGGTGAAAAATCTGATCGTGTTCCTGCCGGTGATCACCTCGCATCAACTGACGTTCTGGCCGCTGCTGGGGGCGCTCGGCGCGTTCGCTGCGTTCTGCCTGTGCGCATCCGGAGTCTATCTGCTGAATGATTTGATGGACCTGGACGCGGATCGTCAGCATCCGACCAAGTGCAGGCGTCCGTTTGCAGCGGGACTGCTTCCGTTGCAGGTGGGATTGGTATTGTCGCCGACGCTGATTCTTTGCGGTGCGTACATTGCGTCCGAATTGACGGCAAATCTGGTCTGGCTGTTGTTGGTATATGTAATCGCGACCACGGCCTACTCGCTGCAACTCAAACGCGTGGCGTTGCTGGATGTTTTCATTCTTGCCGGACTTTATACGTCGCGCCTCATCGCCGGCCATCTGGTCACCAACATCGAATTTTCCTCCTGGCTGCTGATGTTCTCGATGTTCATCTTCCTGAGCCTCGCGCTGATGAAACGATTTCAGGAACTGCGGCAGGTCCGTGAATTGAATCAAGTGGACGTTCAGGGACGTGGCTACACTGCGGGAGATCTCGAACTTGTCGCCACACTAGGACTGGTCAGCGGTTCGCTTGCCGTGCTGGTGCTGGCACTTTACGTCAACAGTCCGCAGGTTCAATTGCTCTACAACCATCGGGTTGTTTTGCTGCTTGTTTGCCCGCTGCTCATGTATTGGATCGCGCGAGTATGGTTTCTGGCTCATCGAGGACAGATGAATGCAGACCCGACGGCATTCGCTCTCCGGGATTGGCCCAGTTATCTTATCGGCGGGCTTACACTCATCGTCATGTGGTTGGCCACGTGACATTGAATCACGCATGAATCTGCCGGGCAAACAATGGTTTCACGATGCCGCCTCAGCACTGGCGTACTCCCTTGCGCAACCGCATGGACAAACCACAGAACTCCAACCACCGCACAACGACCTCACGCAGTTCATCCTCGCGCAGCACGCGCAGATGCCTGATTACCTCCGCGCGCCGATGTTTGCAGCCACGCTGGGTTTCGATGCGCTCGGCATTTTGCGTGGAGGAAAAACTTTCCATCGTCTGCCGCCTGAGAAGCGTGCGCAGCAGATCGCCTCGTGGAAAAAATCCGGCATCAGTATTCAACGCGACTTGATCCGCTATTTTGAAAGCCTGGCAACGCTGGCGCTTTACAGCCGGAATGCGGAGCGCCGGTCTCCGACCCGGCACGAATCTTACGACGAAATGAAACACGCCGGGTCGGAGACCGGCGCTCCACCGCACGAACTCCGCGCCGAAATTGTCGTGATCGGCAGCGGCCCCGGCGGAGCGATCACCGCATGTCTGCTTGCTGAGGCTGGACGAAAAGTTCTGTTGATAGAGGAAGGCGAGCATCTGCCGCTGAGTTCATGCACGCCGTTCACCATGGAAGAGATGGTGCAGAAGTATCGAAACGGAGGTCAAACCGTGGCGATGGGTAAAACCAAGATCGCTTATGTCGAAGGCCGTTGCGTCGGCGGTGGTAGTGAAATCAACAGCGGGCTTTACCACCGCACGCCGCCGGAGATTCTCGAACGCTGGCGAAGGGAATTCCAAGTCGAAGCGCTGAACGAGAATGATTTGTCCTCCCACTTCGAGTCGTGCGAACGCGATGTTTCCGTTTCGATGCTTCCACACGCCGCACCGCCCGCGTCTCTCAAACTCCACAACGGCGCAACAAAACTCGGGTGGAAATCCCTCGAAGTGCCGAGATGGTTTCGACACGAAAGTCATGGTCCTGGAAAACGCCAATCCATGTCGGAAACGTTCATCCCGCGTTTTCTCAATGCTGGAGGCGGACTTCTGTCTGGCACGCGTGCGAATCGCATCCGCCAAAACGGCAACGGCTGGTTGATAGAAGCTCGGTACATGGCCAACGGTGAATTCCGCGCCGGAGCGAATACGGCTTCCATGACCTACGGTGAAATCCGCATCGCGGCGGATACGTTATTCGTTTGCGCAGGTGCGGTTCACACACCGGCGCTGCTCCGCCGCAGCGGCATCACGCGCAACATCGGCAATTCGTTCCAGGTTCATCCAACCGTCAAGATCGTAGCCCGCTTTCCAGAATCCGTGAATTCCGCCGACATGGGTGTTCCCGTTCATCAGGTCAAAGAGTTTGCGCCGCGAGTGAGCTTCGGTTGCTCGATCAGTTCGCCTGCATACCTTGCTCTCGGCTTGATTGACCATGCCGACGCCGCGCGCCAGGTTGCGAACACATGGCAGCAACAGGCGATTTACTACGCGATGATCACCAGTGAAGGTCGTGGCAGCATTCGTATGTTGCCGGGCTTTCGCGATCCGCTCGTGCGCTATGCACTCACTGAAACTGACCGGCGCAATCTCTCCGACGGCCTGCGCAGGCTCGCGCAGATACTTTTTGCTTCGGGCGCAACGGAGCTTCATCCGAGCCTCACGCGCGGCCCGGTGTTGCGCTGCGAGGGGTGTCTGAGCAAACTGCCCGACGTGTTGCCGGATGGGCTTGCGAACCTCATGACGATCCACCTGTTCTCTTCCTGCCCGATGGGCGAAGACCAGTCGCGCTGTGCGACGGATTCTTTTGGGCGGGTTCACGGTTTCAAAAAACTTTTCGTCAACGATGCCAGCCTGCTTTGCACCGCGCCCGGCGTAAACCCTCAAGGTTCAGTCATGGCGATCGCACGTCGGAACACGCTCAAGTTCCTTGGCAAACTTTGAATCATGAATCTCAATACCAACCTCGTCCTTATCACTGGAGCAGCCGGATGGCTCGGCTCGCGACTGGTCGAATCCCTTGTGCGCGGACTGCCAGAGCACGATGAATTGAAATCGCCCGGCAGCGACCTGCGCATTCGCGTCCTGGTTTTGCCGGGTCAGGACTCCGCATTTCTCAGGAAGATTTCTGATCGCGTCGAAATCGTCATCGGGGACGTTCGCAGCCCGGCAGATTGCGGAAAGTTTTGCGCAGACGCCAAAGGTGCGATTCTCTTTCACACCGCCGGCATCATTCATCCAAAGCGTGTGAGCGAGTTTTTTGAGATCAATCGTGATGGAACAAAAATTCTGCTCGATGCCGCCATTCGCACCGGTCTGAAACGCGCGGTCATTGTTTCCTCAAACTCACCTTGCGGCTGCAATCCTCACCCCGACCATTTGTTTGACGAGCTTTCACCGTTCAATCCGTACATGAATTACGGTCGCTCAAAGATGGAGATGGAACTCGCCGTGCGTGAGCGGGCCGGCAAGATCGAAACCGTCCTCATCCGTGCGCCGTGGTTTTACGGGCCGAACCAGCCGCCGCGTCAGACTTTGTTCTTTCAGATGATCCGTGATGGCAAAGGCCCGATTGTCGGTAGTGGCAACAATCTTCGCTCCATGGCCTACGTGGATAATTTGTGTCAGGGATTGATTCTCGCGGCCATTCGCGAGCGCGCGAAGGGACAGGTGTATTGGATTGCCGACAAGCATCCGTATTCGATGAACGAAATCATTGACACCATCGAGAGACTTTTGGAAAAGGAATTCGGCCACAAGTGCGCCCACAAGCGGATGAAGCTGCCGGGATTCGCAAGCGAAGTGGCCTGGCTTGCGGACAAAACCCTGCAAGCCCTCGGCATCTACCACCAAAAGATTCATGTCCTGTCCGAGATGAACAAAACCATCGCCTGCTCTGTGACGCGCGCAGAAAATGAACTCGGATACAAACCAACTGTGGCACTCGAAGAAGGGATGAGGCGCTCGCTCAAGTGGTGCGCGGAGAATGGGCAGAATTTCTGAGCGATGTCAAAGACCACGTCACTCATCACCGGCGGCTCGGGCTACTTCGGCTCGCTGCTGCGGGACCGCCTGCTCGCGCGGGATCAAGCGGTGCGCGTGTTTGATGTTTCCGATGCCGGGGATCGCAAGAGCGCTGTGAGCTTTGTTCGCGGTGATATTCGCGATCTGGCAGATGTCGAGAAAGCAGTTGCTGGCTGCGACGTGGTCTATCACTGCGTTGCACAGGTGCCGCTGGCCAAGGACAAGGAGCTTTTCCACTCGGTGAATGTTCAAGGCACGGAGAATCTGCTGCGTGCCGCGCTCGCGGCAAAAGTTCGCAAGGTCATTTACGTTTCATCCAGCGCAGTCTTCGGCGTGCCGAAATCAAATCCCGTCACCGAAGAAACCCCTCCCACGCCCGGCGAGGCTTATGGTCGCGCCAAACTCGAAGGCGAAGCGCTCTGCCAGGCTTATGTCCAGCGCGGACTGGATGTCTCGGTTATCCGGCCACGAACGATCATGGGCCACGGGCGGCTGGGCATTTTTCAGATTCTGTTCGAGTGGATTCGCGAAGGCTACAACGTCCCGGTATTCGGTCGGGGTGATAACATCTACCAGTTCGTCCATGCTGATGATCTTGCTGAGGCTTGCATCCTTGCGGCTGCGCGGTCAGGAGCGTCAACCTACAACTGTGGTGCCTCCCAATTCGGAACAATGCGTGATGCTTTGGAGAAACTTTGCGCTCACGCCAGAACGGGATCGAAGGTGCGTGGCGTTCCAATGTCACCGGCAGTCGCGGTCATGAAGCTTACGAGTGCAGTAGGGCTCTCACCGCTCGGAGCGTATCACGCGATGATGTATGGTCGCTCGCTTTACTTCGACATCAGCAAGGCGCAACGCGAACTCAACTGGCAGCCGCGCTATTCCACAGACCAGATGTTTGCCGAGAGCTACGACTGGTATCTCGCCAACCGGGAGAAAATCCTTCAAGCCCATGGCGCATCGCATCATCGCTCGGCGGTGAAGCAGGGGATATTGTCGCTGGTGAAGCGCGTGTTGTGAGCTTTTTTGCCGATTGATCTGCAAAGTAATCGGTTAGCTTCTCCGCAACTTGATCAACCCTATGGTGACAAGACTTATCAGTCCAAGGCAACTTGGCTCAGGAACAGGACTAATCGCAACAGCATGAGCTTGACCCAAGGAGTTGATTCCGACTCCGACGATTTGACCAGCGTCACTGACTGCTACCGCATCGTAAAGCGACCAGCCAGATGAAGAAACCACCAAGCTGTTCAAATCAAACATGGTGCCACCACTGAACAGGAACGCACGTTGTGCGCCACTAGCTGTCAAGGAATTACCAACAATTAAGCCATTAGAATTAATGTCGTTTGCGACACTAGCATTCCCTCCCAATGTTCCCAAGTTGAGCATCAATCCGGCGCTGTAAGAGAACGCGCGAGTACTATCTCCAGCGATTGTTGCCACACCAACGATTTGACCGCTATTGTTAATGCCATTTGCAACACTCCACGAACCGCCAAAGGTACCCAAATCAAGCATTGCATTTGAACCGTACAGAAACGCGTGTGTGGAAGTGTTGCCGGACACACTGGCACTGCCCACTATTTGATCGCTGTCATTGATACCGGTTGCGTATCCGCTTGATCCGCCAAGCGTTCCCAAGTCAGCCATTGTGCCATTTCGATAGAGGAACGGCCGTTGTTGATTCCCGCTGTTGTACGCATAGCCCACTATATTTCCGGCGAGGTTGACCGCACTAGCTTGGCTGCCATTTCCACCAAGCCCGCCGAGAGTGGTCATCAATCCACCACTGTAAAGGAATGCGTGTGGAACAAAATCCCCACGCGTACCGAAGTAACCAACAATCTGACCGTTGTTATTGACCCCGTAGGCTTGGCTATAATCGCCAGAAGCAGTACCTAAATCTGATAAAACACCTGCGTTGTATCGGAACGCATGCGGCACCAAATTTCCTCCGGTGTTGCTTGCGCCGACTATTATGCCACCGTTATTGACGTCACGGGCCCAACTTGTACTCCCACCAAGCGTGCCTAAATCTGTAATCGAATAGAAAGGCAAGGCAAGTAGGTTGTGAGCATACAACATCAGCCCTAAAATTGAACTAAATGCAACTGACTTCAGGTGTCGGCAAAACGGAAAAAAGATAGTCTGCATGGCGTCTATCGTGTCACTGATTCCTCGCAAAGTTCGCTGCTTTTGTAAAGCATCCTAACTCGGTTTGTGATCGTGTCAATGATTACGAAAGCATTGGATTGCCCACCGAGTGCGACTGTTGAAATTGTCAGTCCAACGCGGCCAACTCTGTTCCCGCTGCCTCCCACTCCGCCGTCGCTTCCGGCAAACGATCGCTGACCTCCATCAACTCGCGGTTGATCTGTGTAGCTCGGCCACCGGCGTTGTAGGTTTCCGGTTTTTCCAACTCTGCCGCTAATTCACGTTCCTTTTCTTCCAGCGTGGCGATTTCCTTTTCGAGCGCGGCAATCCGTTTCTGGATTTCCTGCTTCTTCTTTGAACGCGCCTGACGTTGCTCTGCTTCCGCCCGCTTCTGCTCCTTGCGATCCACCATCGGTGCGGCGGGCTTGTTTCCGTTGGATTGAGCGGGTGCGGCCATGCCGGAACTCGTCAATGCCTCACGCGCTGATTGGGAAGTCTTGTCGAGGTAATACTGGTAGCCACCGGTGAAATGGCGGAGCTGTCCGGCTTCGACCCGGACAACGTGGTTGGACAACTGCCGGATGAAATGCACGTCGTGGCTGATGAAGATGAGCGTGCCTTCGTATTGCTTCAACGCCCCGATGAGTGCGTCCACACTCGCGAGATCAAGATGTGTGGTCGGCTCGTCCATGAGCAACAGGTTTGGCGGATCAAGCAGCAGCTTTACAAGTGCAAGCCGGCTCTTTTCTCCGCCGCTCAAAACGCTGATGGGTTTGTACACGTCGTCGCCTCTAAAAAGAAAACTGCCAAGCACATTGCGAATGGATTGCTCCGTCACGCGCTGGGGAGTGTCCATCGCCTCCTGCAGGACCGTGTTCTGCATGTTCAGCATCTGGGCACGATGCTGGGCGAAGTATCCTGACTTGGTGTTGTGACCGAGTTTACGTTCGCCGGACAATGGCTTGAGCACGTCGGCGAGCAGTTTGAGCAGCGTGGATTTGCCCGCGCCGTTCGGTCCAACAAGAACCGTTCGCTGTCCGCGCTCGGTCTCGAAGTTGAGGTTTTCGTAGATGAGTGGTGGCTGCGACGCCCCGTCGCAGGAGGGTGGAGGTGACGCCTCGTCACCCAGGCCGTGCGACGAGGGCGTCGCAGCCACGCCGTAACCAAACTTCACCTTCTCCAGCGTGATGACTCGCTGTCCGCTGCGTTGTGGTTGCGGAAAACGGAAGCCAACGGTCGGCCCGTCGCCATCCGGAGATTCCACCATGTCTTCCTTGAGCCGCTCGATTTGTTTCATCTTGCTCTGTGCCTGCGCGGCCTTGGTGTTCTTGGCACGAAAACGGTCCACGAAGAGTTGCATCCGGTCTATTTCGCGTTGCTGCGCCTTGGCGGTGGCGATCAGCGTGACTTCGGCTGCGGCGCGTTGTTCGAGATACGTGTCGTAGTTTCCGGTGTAACGGAGAATGCGTGACGAGCGAAGTTCCGCGATGTGGGTGCAAAGGCGATTCAGGAATTCCCGGTCATGTGAGATGAGCAGAATCGCGCCGGGATAGTTGCGCAAGTAATCCTGAAACCAGATGAGCGTTTCGAGATCGAGATGGTTTGTCGGTTCATCAAGCATCAACAGGTCAGGCTCCTGCGCCAGCAACCGCGCCAGATGCGCCCGCATCGCCCAGCCGCCGCTCAATTCGCGTGCTGGCCGTGCATGGTCACTCTGTTTGAAACCGAGGCTGTCGAGAATCTGCTTGGCCTTGGCGACAAACTGGCCGTCATGCTCGTGATCGTGCGGTACGGCGATGTCCATCACGGTTTCGTCGCCGACAGCTTCGCTTTCCTGCGGCAGATAACCGACGCGCGTGCCACGGATGAACGAGACTTCGCCGCCATCAGGTTCCTCGTGACCGAGGATGATCTTGAGCAGCGTGGATTTGCCGGCGCCGTTGGGCCCGACAATGGCAACGCGTTCGCCCGACTGAAGCGTGAACGCGACGTCGTCGAACAGTTCGCGTCCGCCGAATGACTTTAGGAGTCCGGAAACGGTAAGCATGAATGATTTGGCCGCACCGGTCCCGTGACCGGTGAATGACACAGCCAAACAATAACTGGCCGGGAACGCTGCGGCAATGATTGAAGCGTGCTTGAGTAGATTCGCCGCGAATCAAATTCTCGCCAACGGTTTTCATCTTTGCTAGTTTTCACGCGTTAATGACCACTTCCACCAACAAATGGATCAGTGAATGGCTGGGCGGATTGGGGCGGGTTACGTTGCTTGCCCGTGAGTCCATCGCGTCGTTGTTTACGTTCAAAGTTGCCGGCAAGGATTTGCTCTATCAGGTCTATTTCATCGGCGTAAAGTCCCAGTCTGTCGTGCTCATCACAGGGGCGTTCACAGGTATGGTGCTCGCGGCGCAGACCTATTTCCAGTTTCACAAGGTCGGCATGGACACGGCCACGCTTGCGGTTGTGGGTGTTTCCATGTGCAGCGAACTTGGACCGGTGCTGACCGGCCTCATGGTCGCGGGACGCGTTGGGGCTGCAATCGCAGCAGAGATTGGGACAATGCGCGTGACTGAGCAGATTGACGCACTGCGAACGCTGGCGACGCATCCAGTGGATTATATCGTCGTGCCTCGCCTCGCAGCGTGTGTCATCGCACTGCCGTTGCTCACGGCAGAGTCAATTGCAATGGGGATCGCTGCGGGATATATGGTTGGCGTGCATCTACTGGGAATTGATGCCGCGTACGCGTGGCACAATCTCGTCCGTTACACCGGCGCCGTGGACGTGTGCATCGGACTCATCAAGGCGTTGATTTTTGGAGGACTCGTGGCGTTGGTGGGATGTTACAAGGGAATGAGCTGTGGCGAAGGCGCGGAAGGTGTTGGTCGCGCCACAACCGAAGCTGTCGTTTATTCCTCCATCTCGATTCTCATAGCGAACTTTTTCCTCACGCTCGTGCTTGGGAAGATCTTCAACATCACATGATCGAAGCCCGCGATCTCCGAAAAGCCTTCGGCACGCACCAGATCCTCGATGGCGTCAGTTTCAAGATCGAACGCGGGGAATCGGTCGTCATCATTGGCCGCAGTGGCGGCGGCAAAAGTGTTTTGCTCAAGCAACTCGTGGGTTTGCTAAAGCCGGACTCAGGTCAGGTGCTCATCGAGGGCGAGGATATTGTCCCGATGAACGAACGCAGCCTGCTTCGCGTGCGCGCAAAGTTTGGCATGTTGTTCCAGGGCGCGGCCTTGTTCGATTCGATGACAGTGGCCGAGAACATCGCGTTTCCATTCCGTCAACGGAAGGACCTTTCGCCTGCGGATGTTGCAAAAAAAGTTTCCGACGCGCTTGAAGTTGTGGAATTGCCGGGCACGCAGAACAAGAAACCCTCGGAACTGTCCGGCGGCATGAGGAAACGCGTCGGCCTGGCGCGGGCGATTGTTTATCAACCTGAGATCGTGCTTTACGATGAGCCGACGACCGGCCTGGATCCGATTGTGTCCGACAGCATTGACAAGCTGATCATCCGCGTGCGCGACCAGCTTAATGTGACGTGCATCGTGGTCACGCATGATATGCGCAGCGCGCGGCGTGTGGGGAATCGGATTTTGATGCTCCATGACAAGCGCATTTATGCGTCGGGCACGCCGGACGATATTTTTTCATCGCAAGACCCCATCGTTCGTCGTTTCATAGATGGAGTTTCAGACCCGAAGAACATCTTTTGATATGAGCGAATCCAAACTGGAAAGAAAGGTCGGGCTGTTCGTGTTCGTTTGCCTGACGTTGCTGGCGGCGTTGCTGATCAGCTTCAGCAAGGGCGTCACGCTGTTCTCGCGGAATTATTCCGTGTTCCTCACCACGTCGGATGTCGGCGGCATCAAGCGCGGCGCAAGCGTGCTCATGTCCGGCTACCCCATCGGGAACGTCACCCAGATCATCCTGTCCTCGAACGGCAACTTTGTGACGTTGAACCTCACCATCAAGAACGAGCATCGCATCCGCACTGATGCCAGTTTCAAGCTCGAACAGTCCGGATTCCTGGGTGATCAATTTGTCTCGGTCAAGCCTGGCACCAACAGCGTGTCGCCGTATCTCGAACCAAATGCTGCCGTGACCTGCGATCCTCCGTTCAACCTGCTCGATACGGCACGCGACGCAGCCGGATTCATCCGCCGCATTGACGCGACCGCGCTGATGTTGAACAACGCCATTGCGGATGTGCGCCGGCTTGTTCTCAACCAGGAAACGCTTTCCAATCTCGCCGTCACCGCCAGCAATCTTCGCGAAACCTCACGACACGCCGTGACCACCGTGGACGAATTGCGCATGATGATCAGCAGCAACAGCCCCGTCGTGGCTGGATCAGTCAGCAATCTGAAGGCATTCACCGCAAGACTGGATTCCCTTGCCGCGTCGCTCAACGATGTGGTGAACACCAACAGCGCGACCATTGCTCACGCCGTCAGGAACGTCGAAGAGTCCAGCGAATCGCTCAAACTCGCCATGGCCGATGTGCAGGCTGGAAAGGGTGCCCTCGGCAAAGTGCTCAAAGATCCTGAGGTTGCTGCGAACGTCGCGGACATCGCGAATAATTTATCCATCACCACCAGCAATTTGAACAGGCTCGGCCTCTGGGGAATCCTTTGGGAGAAGAAGCCAGCCAAGGTAAAAGCAACCGACAACCCTGTGAGGAAATAAATTATGGCACTCTGGGTCATCCGCATATTGTTTCTCTGCCTCTCAACCATGGGCGGCTACGCCATCAGCCAGGTGCGCGAGGAATTCGTGGGCCTGCAACATTCTGGTTTGCTGGGCATGATGATCGGCTTCGGCTTCGGCTGGCTGATGATTGCCATTGATGAAATGCTCAAGGGCTTTTCGCTGCGCGCATTCTCAGCCACCACCTTTGGACTCCTGCTCGGAATGGTGGTGGCGCTGCTGATTGACAACTCCGGGCTCTTTGAAAACGTGGATTCAAATACACGCAAGACCGTGCGGCTGGCATTATTCCTCGCCTTCAGCTACATCGGCATGGTGCTCGCCATGCGCAGCAACAAGGAGGATTTTTCGCTCATCATTCCGTATGTTCGATTTGCCCCGCGCAACAAGCCGGACAACCTCATGCTCCTCGACACCAGCGTCATCATTGACGGACGCATTGCCGAACTTGTCGAGTCGAACTTCCTCGAGGGCATCATCGTCGTCCCGAGATTCGTCCTGAAGGAACTGCAACAGATCGCCGACTCGGCTGATTCCACCAAACGTGCGCGCGGTCGTCGCGGCCTCGAAATGCTGACGCGCATCCAGCGCAACAACCGCAACGAGGTGAAAATTCACGACGGCGATTTCCCGGAGGAAAAGGAAGTGGACACCAAGCTCGTCCACCTTGCCCGCAACTTGAATGCAAAACTGTTCACCAACGACTACAACCTGAACCAGCTCGCGGCACTTCAAAACGTCACGCACGTCAACTTGCACGACCTCGCCAAGTGTCTGAAGCCGACTTTGCTCGCAGGCGATCAGTTGAGCATCAAGCTCGTGCGTGAAGGCAAGGACAAGGGGCAGGGCGTGGGCTATCTGCCGGATGGCACAATGGTCGTCGTGAACAATGGCCAGACCCGCATCGGCCAGCAGGTTGACGTTCAAGTGACACAACTGTTGCAAACGGGTGCAGGCGTGATCGTGTTCTCAGATCTGCGTAATGGTTCAACTTAACTGAAATCCAAACCTTGAAGCTTTTGAATTGAGATGAAACCACGCGTCCGTTTTGCTCCATCGCCCACCGGTTATCTGCACATCGGCGGGGCGCGCACCGCTTTGTTCAACTGGCTTTACGCCCGCCACACCGGCGGCACATTCGTCCTGCGCATCGAGGACACAGACGCCGCGCGCAATTCCCAGGAGGCCGTCAGCGTCATCCTTGAAGGGCTGCGCTGGCTTGGCTTGAACTGGGACGAAGGTCCGCTCACCGCCGACGCAACCGGCCCATGCAAGGGCGATCGCGGCCCGTATTTCCAATCGCAACGCAAGGAGAACTACCAGCGTCGCGTTGAAGCCCTGTTGTCACACGGCCTCGCCTATGAACATGAAGGCGCGATCAAATTCAAAATGACCCGCGAGCCGATCACGATTCCAGACCTTGTGGTTGGTGATGTCGTGCGACCTCTCACGGATCGAGAGGAACTCGACCCCGATTGGGTGCTCGTGCGATCCGATGGCCAGCCGGTGTTCCACTTCGTCAACGTGGTGGATGATCTGGAGATGGGCATCACGCATGTAATTCGCGGCGAAGATCACCTGAGCAATACCGCCAAGCACATCGCACTGTTCCGCGCGTTCGGTGTCGAACCGCCCAAGTATGCGCACATCCCGCTCATCCTGAATGGCGATGGCAGCAAGATGAGCAAGCGCGACCGTGGCGCGTCCCTCACGACCTACCTCGACGAAGGTTTCCTGCCCGAGGCCGTGAACAACTATCTCTGCCTGCTCGGCTGGTCGCCCAAGGACAACACCGAAAAACTTTCGCTCGCCGATGTCGTCGAGCGCTTTGATCTGCCGCAGATTCTCCGGCACAACGCCAAGTTCGACTTCGAGAAGCTCGTCTGGCTCCAAGGCGAATACTGCCGCGATCTCGCACCAGACCGCTTTTACGAACTCGGCGTCCATGCCTTCGCCAGGAAGGGCGTTGATACCAATAAATTCGACACGCGCTACGTCAAGGCTGCGCTCGACACCTGCCGGGGCAAGATCAAGACCTTTGCCGAACTGCCCGCCTACGCCGGATTTTATTTCCGCGACGAACTCACCTACGACCCCGAAGCCGCGAAGAAGAGTTTTGTGCCCGAAAACAAACCGCGCGTCGAAAAACTCCGCGACGCCTTTGGCAAGCTCGCGACGTTTGATGCAGCGAGTATTGAAGCCGCATTGAAGGCCACTGCAGCCGAACTCGGGGTTAAAGTGGGCGTGCTCATCCACCCGACGCGCCTCGCTGTCACCGGCAATCCCCACGGCCCGAGCCTGTATCATCTGCTGGAAGTGCTGGGGAAGGAGAAGGTGATGCAGAGGATTGAAAGCTCACTTGGCAACAGCAACTTTAGTGACTGACTTGTAACTCGCATGAGCACTCCGCTGATAGTTCTGCTGGTCTTGCTCGGCATGTTTATCGTCCCTTGGTTGTTCGATAAAGTGATCAAACCAGCGGCAGGTGGTGAGATAACACCAAAATCAAAGGAGGCTTTACCAAAACCAAAAAACCGCATTCGTCGAAAACGTTCGCTTGTCCACCAACACGAAGACGAATTTCCTGATTATGACCCATCCCACAATGACGAATTAGAATGGAAGGATATTGTTGAGTTAAAGTTTAGAAAGCATCCGGGATATCCACCCGACTGGGAGCGTCGGCGTGTTATGGTGTTCCTGAGGGATGGCGGAAAATGCCAGAGCCAAGAACATCGCGGAGGGAATTGCGGGCGTTTGCTTTGTGAGCCTGATCAAATATGGCATTTTACTTACAACATTAAACTACTTGTCGATGCACATGTTGACCACATCAAGCCGATTTCAGTGGGTGGTGACCATGACTTGGCAAATCTTCAGTTACTGTGTGCGCGCTGTCATTCACTCAGGCATCCTGGCAATTCTAAATTGGATGCAATGATTTTGCCCCGCATAGCTCCAAGAGGCAAAGAACGGAAAAAGTTCTTAAAAACGTTTTATGTACGTAAAGCCCCTAAGCCACCAGATAGCAGTGTACCGTTTTAGAAACATCCGCAGCGGAGAGGGACGGTTTCATCCATCTATGTTTCTGCTTTGCAAATCTGAAACACACGTCTTCAACACCTCAATGCAACGGTGATTCTCCTTGGGCGTGCCGATGGAGATTCGTATCCACTCACCCAATCCATAGCCGGCCATCGGTCGCACGATGACTCCGAGCTTCTGCATTTCTGCAAACACCCGCGTGCCATCGCCTACACGCACAAGAATGAAGTTGGCCGCCGAGGGGATGAACTCCAGACTCAATTCCTTGAACGCCTTGGTGTAAAGTTTCATCCCGCGCTTGTTGGTGCGTCGCGTGTTCTCGACGTGCTTGTCGTCGTCCAACGCGGCGAGCGCAGCAGCCTGGGCAAGCGCGTTGATGTTGAACGGCTGCCGTATCTTTTCGAGAGCAGTGATGAACTCCGGCGCAGCGATTCCATAACCGATGCGCAATCCCGCCAGTCCGTAAATTTTGGAAAACGTCCGCATCAGGATCACGTTCGGTCGCAGACCGGTGGAAACCTCATGCGACAAATCGGCAGGTAGTTCGATGAACTCCACATACGCCTTGTCCAGCGCCACAACAACGTGTGGCGGCACGGCGTTTACGAAGCTGCGGAGTTCGTCAGGTGAAACGACTGTGCCTGTCGGATTGTTCGGGTTCGCCACGAAGACCAACCGCGTCTTTGGCGTGATGGCTGCGAGCATTGCATCCAGATCGTGGCCGTAGTTCTTCGCTGGAACGGTGACCAGCTTTGCGCCGAACAGAGCGGTGACGATCGGGTAAACCGCAAAACAATACTGCGACACGACGACTTCTGATTCCGGCGTCAGCAGCGCGTGACCGAGCAATTCGATGATTTCGTTTGAGCCATTGCCAAGGATGATCGCGCCCGGTGTGATGCCGAGCTTGGTCGCGAGTTTTTGTTTCAGGTAGAACGCGTTGCCGTCCGGGTAAAGATTGAGCGAGGAGAGAGTCTTGCGCATTGCAGCCAGCGCCTTGGGCGACGGGCCGAGAGGATTCTCGTTGGACGCGAGCTTGATGATGTCGGCGGCGGGAAGGTTGAGTTCGCGCGCGACTTCTTCAATTGGCCGGCCCGGCTGATACACCGGAAGACGTTCGAGAACTGGATTGAGTTGGAAGGGCAGGGGCATCAGAGGGACTCCACTATTTTTTTTACGTTCACATTATTTGCAATGAGATCACGAATGAGCGAAATCTTTTCCACATCCTTTGGCCGGGTTTTGACCGTGAGATCGTGAACCGTGGAAGCGACCTGATAGCTGTCTTCCTGTGCGAGAAGGACAGGGATAGGAATTTCACGGATCACTTTCATCACGCTGGCGCTTGGCTTCAATCCGCCCGTCAACACAATGCCTGCCATCCGGTCCTTCGGGTTCGCTTCAATTGCCGCAGCCGCAGCGAGCACGATGTCCTCGCGGTCACCGGGCGTGATCAGCAGCACACCGCGTTTGAAAAAGCGGGCCGCGTTCTGCGCGCCCATCGCCCCGACCACGACGTCCTCCACAAGATTGTTGAGTGATGTTGGCTGGTTCAACACCTGTGCCTTCAACTCTTCTCGCACGAGATCGAGCTGTGGTTGCGTGAGGATGGGCTGGTTGGGGATCACACCCAGCAGTTCGAGTCCTTTGCGCTTGAGGCCGCGCCGGGCAAACTCTGTGATGTAGTCCACCTTGTCTTCGAGAACCTTGTTGATGATGACCCCGATGATCTCGACGCCTTCCTTCTCGAACAACGCCTGATTGAGCGCCACCTCGTCAATCGGTTTCCCGATTCCACCGCGCGAAACAATGATCGTTTTGCAGCCCAGATGTTTTGCCACCTGCGCGTTCGAAAGATCGAACACAGACCCAACGCCCGCGTGACCGCTGCCTTCGCACAGGACGAAATCCTTTTCCCATGCAACGCGGTCGAACGCCTTCTTGATGCGTCTCACGAGCGTGTCGTTTTTCGCGGCTTCCAGGTATTTGCGCGTGAAATCGGGTTCGACGGCAATCGGACTCATGTCCACGAGCGGGCAGTTGAGTTTGAACACGGCGTCCATCAGGACTGTGTCCTCATCAATTTTTTGCTCCTCGATTTCAACGAAGCGTTGTCCGACGGGTTTGATGTAGCCGACGTTCGGAAAATACTTTTGCAGCGCGGCGATCAGGCCGAGGGATGTCGTGGTCTTGCCGTCGTTCTGGCGCGTTGCGGCGATGAAAACGCGAGGGGTCGTTGTGTTCATCGCGTCGCTTACTCGCCCGGAAGAATCTCACCCGCGCCCGGCCACAATTCATTGTAAGCAATCGCCTGAAGGCCGACGATTGCGGCAACACCAAGGACATCGTGCGCGTTTGATCCGCGCGATACATCCGCTGCCGGACGATCCAGTCCGAGCAGAATCTGTCCGTATGCGTTCGCATTGCCGATGAGCCTGACGAGTTTGCTCGCGATGTTGCCGGAGTTGAGGTCCGGGAACACGAGCACGTTTGCGCGACCCGCCACCATGCTGTCGGAACACTTGCGGTCGGCAATTTCCGGCACGAGCGCGGCGTCCACCTGGAGTTCGCCATCGAAATCGCACTCGAACATTTTCTTCTGCGCTTTCTGCCGCGCGAGAGCCGTGGCTGCCTGCACCTTGCCAATTGAGGGATGTGTGGCGCTCCCTTTTGTGGAGAACGACAGCATTGCCACGCGCGGGCGGACATTGAGCAGATGATGCGCGAGCTGTGCGGTTGAAATCGCAATTTCAGAAAGCTGTTCAACAGTTGGGTCTGGTACGACGCCGCAATCGGCCATGAACAAAACGCCGTTCTCGCCGATCCGCGTGTCGCCAACCTCCATCACCATGCAGCTCGATGCGGTGCTGGCCTTCGGTGCGACCTTGATGATTTGAAACAGCGGGCGCAGGACACTACCGGTGATGTGGCTGACACCGGAGACAACGCCATCGGCCTGGCGCATCGCCACCATCATTGCGCCGAAATAATTTGGCTGCATCATCGCCTCGCGGGCTTCAGCTTCGCGGATGCCTTTCTCCCGCCGCAATGTCAGAAAGCGTCTGGTGAAATTCTCCAACTCCTCGCTCTCGGCGGGATTGATGATGCGGATGCCTTCAAGTGAGATGTTCAGAGCGGCGGCGGTTTCCTTAACCTTCGTGCGGTCACCAAGCAAAATAGGGGCGCCCAACCTCAGTGCCTGAAACTGTCGTGCCGCCTGCAACACGCGCTGCTCGGTGCCTTCGGGAAACACCACCCGCTTGGGATGGCGCTGCAACTTCTCAATGACTGTTCCTATGAAACGCATGGCCGTAGGTTAGCGGGCGAGTGGCAAATCGCAATAGAGATGCGTGACCACAGACGTGAAGTCGCAATAAAGGTCGAGTATGGGCCAATTTGTTACCAATCCTTCAACTTTTTGTCCTGCCGCTTGGGATCGGTTTCAGGCTTGAAGACCAAAACCTCTTCGTCGCCCTTTTGCGCATCGAGAAGTTGCTTGGCCTCCTGCGGGGTCATGGCGTGAGCGGTGACCTGCTGCTGATCGCCGTCTTTCTTCTGGTCTGGTTTGTCTTTTGATTTGTCACCTGCCTGCTGCTGGTCCTTCTTTTCCTGCTCTTTCTTGTCTTTGGCTTCCTGTTCCCTTTTCTGCTCGTCCTTCTTTTGTTGGTCTTTCTTGGACTGCTGATCCTTTTTCTCATCCTGCTTTTGCTTGTCCTGCTTCTGATCTTCCTTTTTGTCCTGCTGTTGATCCTTCTGATCTTGCTGGTTCTGCTGTTGTTGTTGCTGATTGAGCAACTCGTAAAGCTTCTTCAGCTTCTCGTCGTCAGGAAATCGTTGAAGTCCGTTCGTCACGGTTTGAAGCGCGGCGGGAATGTTGTTCGACAAATAGAGTTGCGCGCCGCCGTGAAAATATTCCTCGGCGGGCTGCGAGCGCAGGTTTGTTGATGCCAGGAACAGCAAGCTAAGGCTGGCGAGGACTTGCGGGATTCGTAATTTCATCAATGCTTTTGAGCTTCTTTGTGAATTCTTCAAATGGCTTGGCGGCGATGTTGCCTTGCATGATCTCTTCCATGATCTCCAACGCGCGATGATAATTCCGTTGCCGCGTAGCGACGTCAGCCTCGTCTTTAGCGCGACGCGCCAGTTCGCGCAGCAGTTTGATCTGCTCCACGCCGTGTTGAACGAATGCCATGTTGAAGGCTGCATTCTGATCTGTTTTGTCGAGGGCGACCGCGTGTTCGTATTGTTTTATGGCTTCCTTCCAAGACTCCTCCAGCTTGTCCAGATCCTTCGCCGTCTGGCCGAGGCGAAAGTGGGTGTTCCCGAGGTTATAGTAAGCCGATTGTTGCAGTCGGATGTCTTTCGCCGTCAGTACTGAATTGAAGTGCTGGATGGCCACGGAGTAGTTGGTAGCGCGATAGGCTGCGGTGCCTGCATTGAAGTGGAGACGGGGATCTTCAGGCTTCTGCTGCTTGCTTTGCTCTGCAAGCAACCGTTCAAACTCGGTCAACGCATTGGTGAAGTTGCCGGCACTGTATTCCTTTAACGCGGCTGACGGTGAAGCATTCGTGAGCACCGGCAAAAACAGGAGAGCAGCAAAAAGCATGATGCTCGCCGCTGTCCGAGAGATAGAGGCGGACATGACTTTGGAAAGCGGTTGTTGTTCATCAGCAACCTTCTTTCGCTTTCGACTTCGTTCCGGCAGTAGCATCTCAACCAGCAACAGCAGGATTGCTGCCCCCAGAGGCCAATGATAACGCTCGTGCATGCGTTTGATCAATTTCTCCTGGCCTTCAGACTTTGGCAGCGATGAAAGTCCGGTCGGACTATTGAAAAGCGTATCAATGGTCTTTGCCCCCCGCATCGGGAGATAAAAACCGCCCTCGGTCGCGCCGGCGATTTGCTGCAACAACGCTTCATTGAGCCGCGACTTCACCACGTTGCCCGCGTCATCCCGGATGTAATCGGTGCGACCCTTGGCATCCTTCACCCGCAACAGCTCGCCTTCCGCTGTGCCGATGCCGATGGTGAAAATCTTCATGCCTTCCTTCGCCGCAGCCTGCGCGGCCTCGATGGCGTTCTCGTCGTTGTCTTCGCCATCTGTGAAAAGGACAAGGACTTTGAAATTATCTCCTTCTTTGAATGCACCCAATGCGGTGTTGATTGCCTCGGCCAGCGCTGTGCCGCCTTGTGGAATGATGTTTACGTCGAGGGTTTCCACGCTTTGCTTGAAGGCATTGTCATCAATCGTCAACGGACATTGCAAAAACGCTCCGCCGGCAAACGCCACCAGTCCGAGCCGGTCCGACTTGGCCTGCTGCATCAGATCGAGCGCGGCAAGTTTCGCGCGTTGCAACCGATTCGGCGCGATGTCTTCAGCGAGCATGGATTTCGATGTGTCAATCGCCACGACAATATCCAGGCCTTTCTGTTTCGATTCCTGCCAGATGAAGCCCCATTGAGGCCGCGCAAGTGCGATGAGGAGCAGGGCTACCACAATCG
>JABFSR010000057.1 GCA_013140495.1 Verrucomicrobiota bacterium | reverse complement strand
CCCAAATCGCAATCAAGCAACACGGCAACGAGCTCAACCTTGCCAAAAAGGATGATCTCTGGCGCGTTCGTGAACGCGGTGATTATCTTGCAGACTTCGGCGACATCAGCAAGCTCCTGCTCAAACTACGCGACCTGAAAGCAGTTCAGACAGAAAAGATCGGTGCATCCCAACTTGGCCGCTTGGAGCTCGCGCCACCCGGTACAAACAGCGACACGGCGACCCTGATCGAGTTGCGCGACAATGGCGGGAAGGTTATTCGCTCGCTGCTGCTCGGCAAAAAGCACATGCAAAAATCCAGCCGCCCATCACAGTTTGGGGAAATGGATGGGGAGGGAGGATTTGCTGACGGACGGCACGTCATGATGGACACGGCCTCAGGCAACGTGGTCCTGATTTCTGACGCGCTCACGGAAGCGGAGGCCAAACCGGAGCAATGGCTGAACAAGAGTTTCATCAAAATCGAAAAACAACGTTCCATTTCCGTCACCCACGCCGAGGCCACAAATTCATGGTCGTTGACCCGTGAAAGCGAAACCAACGAATGGAAACTCGCCGAGGCGAAGCCGGCGGAAAAACTGGATTCCGGAAAATCGTCCGGAGTTACAAGCCCGTTTTCTTCCGCATCGCTCGCGGACGTGGCAATTGGCCTGACGCCGGAGCAAACCGGGCTTTCCAAGCCGACCGTTGTAAAGGTGGGTACTTCCGACGGTTTGGAATACATAATCAACGTCGGCGCTAAAACGAATGATAATTATTTCGTGGCTGTAAGCCTTGATGGAAAGCTCGTCAAGGAACGTACACCGGGCAAAGACGAAAAGGCAGAAGACAAGGCCAGGCTGGACAAGGAGTTTGCCGACAGTCTTAAAAAGCTGGAGGAAAAACTCGAGACCGAGAAAGCATTCGGCAAATGGACTTATCTCATTTCAAGCTGGACCGTGGATTCCTTGTTGAAAAAGCGTGCTGAGTTGCTGGAAGACAAGAAGGATGAAACCAAGCCGGAGGACGCTGCCGCCGAAAAGCAGGCAGTCTCCCCTGCCCCTTTGTCTAATCCATAGATTTCCACCAAAGCCACGGTATCTTTAATCGTGCAAGACGGGTTGCAATCTGTTTTGCCCCGTGGACCGAAAGAATACATCCCGGCATCAACTTGATAACTCCCGCCTCGACACCAGCCATCACCCTTCGGAAACTGCGCGTGTGAGTTGGTTCTATCGCAAACTAATCCGCCCGGCACTTTTTTCGCAACAGCCCGAAGACGCACACCACCGCGCAATAAACAGTCTGGCTTGGGTCTCAAATCATCCCTTCGCGTGCGACGCCCTTGAATCGTTCTTCGCCGCTCCGCCATTGCCAGTTGATCTTTTCGGCCTGCGATTTCCAAATCCCGTGGGGCTCGCTGCCGGAATGGACAAATGCGCGGATGCCGTCCCTGCATGGGCTGCACTTGGGTTTGGGTTCAGCGAACTTGGCGGCGTCACATGGCATCCTCAGCCGGGCAATCCGTCGCCCCGGATGTTCCGTGCCGTGGCAGATGAAGCCATCATCAACCGGATGGGCTTCAACAATCCAGGAGCCGAAGCACTCGCGGAAAAGCTCAGAGGCTGGCGGACGCGCGGTCTATGGCCGCGCCACCCGGTTGGCATCAATCTCGGCAAATCCAAAATCACGCCACTCGAAAAAGCAGCGGAGGATTACGCGAATTCATTCCGCGCTCTGCGCGATCTTGCAGATTTCTTCGTCGTCAACGTCAGTTCGCCCAACACCCCCGGCCTGCGCCAGCTTCAGGACAAGGCGGCGCTGGATGAGATTCTTGCTGCGATTCAGGAAGTCCAGAATTCGCCAACAAAGTCAGTGGTCAGTGGTCAGTGGCCAGCAGCATCCGCCGGTGGACACCAGACGTCATCCCAAGCCTCCCCGGCTGCTGACTACGGACTACGAACTACTGACTCGAAGCCAATACTCATCAAAGTCGCTCCTGATCTCACATTTGACGCACTCGATGAAATTCTCGAATTGACCGGGCAACGAAACATCGCAGGCATTGTAGCCACGAATACCACCATCACGCGGCCTGCCACCGACGACACCGATGTTCAGCACATTTACTCCGAGACCGGAGGCCTGAGTGGACGTCCGCTCCGAGATCGCAGCACGGAGGTCATCCGGCATTTGTACCGGCAATCGCATGGCAAACTCCCGATTATTGGAGTGGGTGGAATCTTCAACGCGGACGACGCGTGGAAAAAAATTTCAGCCGGCGCCTCGCTTGTCCAAATCTACACCGGATTGGTCTATGAAGGACCAGGACTGGTCCAAGACATTGTAGCCGGGCTGGTTGGAAAACTTGGGCGGGAATGTGCCTCTAACTTGTTGGAAAAAGTCGGCTCGGCCACCTGAAAGAAAACAATTTTCCCTGCTTGACCGTTTGTAATGAGGGGACTATACCGGACTCGAAGCCTAGTTATATGATCAACCTACAACCCATAAAAGCCTATGACTCTAACAAAACGTGACCTCGTGATTCGCATCAGCGAAGAAACCGGAATAGTACAACAAAAAGTATTGGATGTCGTTCAGAAGACGCTGGACTACATCTCCGAAGCACTCGCCAACAACGACAAGGTGGAACTGAGAAACTTCGGAGTGTTTGAAGTCAAGACCCGCAAAGCACGCGTGGGTCGGAATCCCAACAAACCCGAAACCGACGTACCCATCCCTGCCCGCTCGGTCGTCAAGTTCAAAGCTGGCAAGGAAATGCGACAGGACGTCGTCAAACTGCCGCCAAAAAAGAGATAGGCAGCCAACTCTTATTCAATCAAGGGCGACAACAGAAAGGTTGTCGCCTTTTTCTTTTTGTTTCGCGGCAACGCGTTTATCCTCCGGCGACTTATGGAACGATTGCCCGGTTTCCGCGACTTCTATCCTGAACCGCTTCCTCACAAGGACGTGTGGAGCGCCGACGCGCGTCAATACATCTTTGGCAAATGGCGCGATGCCGCCCGCCGTTATGGTTTCCGCGAATACGACGGGCCACCGCTGGAACCTCTTGAGCTTTTCACCACCAAGAGCGGCGAAGAAATCGTCGGACAGCTCTACAACTTCAAAGACAAGGGCGACCGCGAGATCGCGCTGCGCCCCGAGATGACGCCCACGCTTGCGCGCATGGTCGCCGCGCACGAGCGCAACTACAAGAAGCCCATCAAGTGGTTCGCCATGCCACAACTATTCCGCTACGAACGCCAGCAGAAAGGCCGCCTGCGCGAGCACTTCCAGTTCAACGCCGACATCTTTGGCGAACAGGATGCATCTGCGGATGCCGAACTCATCGCGCTGCTCATTGATACCCTGCGCTCGTTTGGTCTGACAGCCGAAGATTTTGTCATCCGCCTCAGCAGTCGAAATGCGTGGAACGATTACTTCACCAATCGTGGTGGCAAAGCCGGGCAGGAATACGACTTCTTTCAGATCATTGATAAACTCGAACGCACGCCCCCCGAGGAATCACAGAAGAAACTGACTGCACTGAGATTCTCGCTCGACGACGTGAATGCCTTCATCAACTCCGGCATGCCCACGACGGAACTCGCGTCCATCATCGCCAACCTCACCGCCCGCGGCATGGGCGACTTCGTGAAGGTGGATTACAAGGTGATTCGCGGGCTGGCGTATTATACCGGGCCGGTGTTCGAGGCGTTTGATCGCAAGGGCGAATTCCGCGCCATCGCGGGCGGTGGGCGTTATGACAATCTTGTGAAACTCATCAGCGGCGGTAAAGTGAATCTACCGGCACTCGGCTTCGGCATGGGTGACGTGGTATTGCTCGAACTGCTCAAAGCCCGCAACCTGCTGCCGCAGTTTGATGGCGGCATGGATGTTTTCGTACTGATTGAAGACGAAACATTGCGTCCGCAATCGCTTAAACTCGTCCAGGATTTGCGCTCCTCCGGGCTTGTCGTGGATTACACCCTGACAACCACCAAACCCGAAAAACAATTCAAACGCGCGCAGGAATTGAAAGCTGCCCATACCGCCAAGCTGGACAACGACGCCTACGTCCGCATCCGCAACATGAACACCCGCGAAGAAGTCGTTGCAGGCGTGAATGACGCAACGAACCATATCCGGCGATGAAATGTCGCTCAAAAGATAGTTGCTGATAGTTGTTGCTATCCTGCCGGAAACGGTCAGTCTCCAGTTGTCTGTTAGATAGCTTGTCACTTCCACGGCATGGTAAATCTTCAAGTGAACTCGGTTCAGTGATGATTTGAAACCCGGCGTTCGGGAACAGTCTGGTAAGCGCAGTGTTAGTCTGGACAGTAAAACATCACATGAGTAATAAATTGTTTGTTGGAAATCTTTCCTTCAATACCACTGAAAACGACCTGAACGACGCGTTTGCCGCGTTCGGCACGGTCACTGAAACCAACCTGATGATGGATCGCATGACCAATCGCCCCCGCGGCTTTGGTTTCGTGACCATGAGCAGCGCCGAGGAAGCCCAGAAGGCCATTGACGGCATGAACGGCAAGGACATGGACGGTCGTGCCCTTACAGTCAACGTTGCCAAGCCCCGCGAAGAGCGTACGGGCGGCGGCGGCGGCGGCGGCGGCCGTCGTGAATACGGCGGCGGCAGCGGCGGTGGTGGCGGCGGTCGTAATCGCTATTAATCCGATTTTGGATTTCATGGCGGGGTTCGGGTGAGCCGAACTCCGCCTTTTCATTTTGTGACTCCCGTTTGCCGGTCGGCTGGATGTCATGCTTCGCCCCAGACGGGTTTGCTTCAGCACATGAAAGAACAACACATCGAAGTCGAGGGCCGGGTCAAAGTAGTCCTGCCAGGAACAATGTTCCGGGTGGAACTGGAAAACAAGCACCTCGTACTCGCCACCATCTGCGGCAAAATGCGCAAACGCTGGGTGCGCCTGACCATCGGCGA
>JABFSR010000183.1 GCA_013140495.1 Verrucomicrobiota bacterium | reverse complement strand
GGCAGACACTCGCCCTGCTCCGTGATTACGAATCGCGCAACGTTCTGTTCACGGAGTCAGATGGCTCGTGGCACATTGTGTGGGAACGTGCCAGGGGTGTTCATGTCTGGGATGACGAGGGGAAGAAGTATCTCGACCTGACGGCAGCATTTGGCGTGGCATCAGCAGGCCACGCCAATCCAGCCGTGGTGCGCGCCGGACAGAAGCAGATGGCGACGTTGCTGCACGCGATGGGCGATGTGCATCCGCATGCGCTCAAAGCACAACTCGCGCGGGAGTTGAGTCGGATTACTTTTGAGCGCTGGGCCAAGCGGTCCAAAGTCCGGAGTACGGAGTCCAGAGTTTCAACCGGCAAAGTCGTCTTCAACAACTCCGGCTTCGAGGCTGTTGAAGCTGCGCTGAAGACCACTATCCTCGCCACCGGTAAATGCGGCGTCATCGCGTTCGAGGGCGCTTATCATGGGCTGGGATACGGTGCTCTCAACGCCACGCATCGCCATCACTTTCGCGGGCCGTTCCAGTCACAGTTGCGCGAGTTTGGTCACTTCCTAAAGTTTCCAACTCAGCAAACGGATCTGCCATTGCTTGAGGCCTCGGCTCGAAAGCTTTTCCGAAGCCAGCAAATTGGTGCGATCCTTGTTGAGCCAATCCAGGCCCGCAGTGGCATCAATGTTCCGCCGCCGGAGTTTCTACTGCTGCTCCGCAAGCTGTGCGATGAACACGGTGCGTTGTTGATCCTCGATGAAATTTACACCGGGTTTGGCCGCACGGGAAAATGGTTTGCGTGTGAGCATAGTGCCGTTGTGCCGGACCTCATTTGTCTTGGCAAAGCGTTGACCGGTGGTTTCCCGCTGTCCGCGTGTGTTGGTCGTGCGGATGTGATGGATGCAGCATGGCCTGCCTCCACGGGTGAGGCTATTCACACCAGCACCTTCCTCGGGCACCCCGTCGGTTGCGCTATGGCACTCGCGCAAATCTCGGAAATCAAGCGGCTGAAACTTTGCGAACGCAGCGCGAAACTCGGCAGAAAGCTGATCAAGATGCTTTCCATCCTCCATCCTCCATCCTCCATCCTCATTCGTGCGCGCGGAGTTGGTTTGATGGCCGGGATCGAGTTGCTTAACGCCGATGGCTCGCCCGCCACCGCAGAATCCTTGCGCGTCATCAAGACGATGTTGCATCGCGGATTCATCCTGCTGCCGGAAGGCGAGCACGGCAATATCATCAGCTTTACGCCTCCTCTGACGATCACCGAGGAACAGTTGAAAGCAACAGTGAGAAAGCTTGCCGAGGTGTTGCGATGAAACTTTCTGAAATGCGCGAAATCCTTTCAGCGCACGACATCCAGCTCACGAAGTCACTCGGACAGAATTTTCTGCACGACACCCACCAGCTCCAACGCATAGCCGATGCTGCTGAGTTGACCACACTGGACAAAGTTTTGGAAATTGGTCCGGGGCTCGGGCCTTTGACAGAACTGTTGATCTCGCGTGCAGGCGAGGTGCTGGCGATAGAGATGGACAGAAGACTGGTTGCAGTGCTGCGCAAGCGATTTCCGCAGTTGAACCTGGTCCATGACGATGCGCTGGATTTTATCCGCCGGGAACCGCGTGACTGGAGCGATTGGAAACTTGTTGCGAATCTGCCGTATTCCGTGGCATCGCCAATTCTCGTTGAACTTGCCCAATGCGAGCGGCGGCCAAAGCTGATGACTGTGACGTTGCAACTGGAAGTTGCACAACGCCTCATGTCCCGGGCGGACGATGACGATTACGGCGTGCTGACGTTGCTGGTGCAACTGGACTACGAACCGCGAGGGTGGTTCAAAATTCCGGCGGACTGCTTCTTCCCATCGCCGAATGTGGACTCGGCGTGCGTGACATTGGCGCGACGGGAAAAACCGTTGCTGCCTGACGAACACCGCGCTGCGTTTGTAAAAATAGTGAAGCGGGCGTTTTCACAGCGTCGAAAGATGATGATGAAACTGCTCAAGGCGGAATGGCCGGCGGAGAAACTGGCCAACGTTTTTGCAGAACTGAACATTTCGCCACAGGAACGGGCGGAGAAGTTGAGCTTGGAACAGTTTGTGGAGTTGACAAGGATGTTATGCAGGGACGCAAAAAGCATTTCCTGATCTTAGCTTCATCTGTTTTGATTGTTACGGCAATTCAGGCAGTGGTTCTGTGCCTCCTTCGCTATGGTGTCTTGCGAGGTGGTTGGTTCTTGGCCCTTTATTTGCCAATAATGCTTGGGTTGGTAATTTTTACATCGGCGTCATATACGGTCGTGCCTGTTGACAAAAGTTGGCGAATGCTTCGTGCGGTCGGAGGCGGATTGGGACTGACATTATTGTGGTTCACCGTTTTTATTTTGTTGGTCATGGTAATCACAAATTGGGGCGGAACTTTGTTAACCGTTGATCCAAAATGAGTGAAGAAATCTTTGACGTCGTTAACGAACGTGATGAAGTGGTGGGGCGAGCACCACGAAGCGAGGTGCATTGGCGCGGGTTGTTGCATCGTGCGGTGCATGTGCTGGTATTCAATGCGCGCGGGCAGATTTTCCTCCAGAAGCGTTCGATGAAGAAAGACACGCATCCGGGGGCTTGGGATTCCTCGGCAAGCGGCCACGTGGACAGCGGCGAGGAGTATGATCCGTGTGCAGTGCGCGAGGTTTGGGAAGAGATAGGATTGAAACTCACCCAGCCGCCCGAGCGTATCATGCGAATCGAAGCTTGCGCGGACACCGATCAGGAATTCCTGTGGGTGTATCGCTGCACGAGCGAAGGTCCATTCACTCTGCATCCGGAGGAGATCGAATGCGGCTGCTGGTTTGCGCCGGAAGAAGTGACCCGCTGGGTGGCGGAACGGCCAAAGGAATTCGCCAGCGCCTTTGCCTTGATATGGAGAAAGCTGACAACTCCCGGTTGAGCCAATGAAAAGCGGTGTGAAATGGTTGATCTTTTTCGGGCTGTTCTGGTCCGCGTGAACCGCAAACGCGCAACTCGCGGACAAGGTTGTCCGCGCTCCGCTCGTCTTACGAGCGCTTCATGTAATCCAGCTTCCAGGGCTTGCGATATTTCACGCCGACAAGTTTGTCTGCAACGGGGTTGCCCACAACTTTTTCGTGTTCCGCGTCCCAGGTGATCTTGCTGCCAGACCGATAAGCAATGTTGCCAAGGTGCGCCACGGTGGAAACGTAATGCCCGCGTTCAAGATTCAACACGGGTTGCTGCCGGCTCTTCATGCAATCCAGAAAATTCCGCACGTGCGCGGGGCGCGGGTTGCCGCTGCCCTTGTGCTTCTCCGGTTCGAGATTCGCCTTGCGATGTTCCGGGATCACTTCCCAGCCGGAGTCGTCCATCATGATCGTGCCTTCCGTACCGTACCAGGCCACGCCCCATGGACGATTGTTGATCCCCACGCCAAGTCCTGCCTTGTGTTCCCACACCAGCATGAAATTCGGGAACTCGTAAGTCGTGACTTGCGAGTCTGGTGTTTCTGAATTGTCGTCGAGCACGTACTTGCCGCCGAGCGACACCACGGACTTTGGCGCTTCAGCCGGTGTACCCATGAGAACCATGTTCAATAGATGAACGCCCCAGTCCGTCATCAGGCCACCAGCGTAATCCCAGAACCAGCGGAAGTTGAAATGGTAGCGGTTCGGGTTGAACGCATGCTGCGGCGCCGGGCCGAGCCACATGTTGTAATCAACACCGGCTGGTGGCGGACAATCCGCAGGCTTGCCGATCTGTGGTATCCAATCCAAGTATGCCCAGCCACGTGCCATTGCCAGTTTGCCGAGTTTGCCGGATTTTACGAACTCCGCTGCATCGATCATGTGCTGGCAACTGCGCCACTGCGATCCCATCTGAACGACGCGATTGTGTTTCTGCGCTGCGGTGAGCATGGCGCGGCCTTCGTCAATCGTCTTGGACAGCGGCTTCTCCACATAGACGTCCTTGCCCGCCTGACACGCCATGACTGTGGGAATCGCGTGCCAGTGATCCGGCGTGGCGATCAGCACCGCGTCCACGTCCTTGCGATCCAGCACGCGGCGGAAATCCTTCACAGTGTCCGGTTTTTTGCGTTCCTTCTTGGCGCAAATGGCCTGGCCCTTCGTTGAGTTCTTTTCATCAACATCGCAGATGACGACGCACTCCACTTCCTGATTTTCCAGAAAGCAATCCAGATCACCCTGTCCCATGCCGCCGCAACCAATCACACCGAGCCTGATCTTGTCGTTCGGCCCAGGTTCGCCAGCGCGAAGCGAGCGGATAAACGGCCCCGAAAGCGCGGCGGCTCCGGCGGCAAGAGTGGTGTTGCGAACGAACTGGCGGCGTGTCATGGCATTCATGGGATTGTTAATGGTTGTAAACTGACCCAACGCTACCGCTACACCATTCCTGAGCGAAGAGAAAAGTATGGAGGACTGAAATATTCCTTGGGCAGCTAGGTCCGTGAAAAAGATCCAGAGTCTGTGCCGCAGTGTCCTTTGCCTTACTTGCGTGTAATTCTTACTTCAGGCGTGTAAACGATCCGCACAATCAGGTCGCCGCGCCCTCCGCGTGGTTTGGGTAAACCGCCACCCGCGATTCGGATAAGTTCACCACGCCCGACTCCGCGTGGAATCTGCACACGCACCATTGAGCCATCCGCTCCCGGAATCATCTCTACGCCACCTTGAGCAGCGCGCTGTGATTTTATCTTCAAGTCGCAGCGCAAGTCCGAGCCTCGCGCCTTGAATCGAAAGTGGGGCAACATCTTGACACGGATTTGAACATGACCACCAACGAAAGGTTCAGTCCGCGCCAAGCGGAATCGCGTGCCAGGCGCGGTGTCTGGCGGAATCACCAGTTCGTAGGTTTCAGGGCCGACCGGGTTGGAGGGATCAATGACCCGCACCTGCCGCGTTGTGCCGCGCAGGAATTCCTCGATGCGCAAGCTCAAGTCCTGGGCAATGTTTCGTTCGGACTTGGTGACACGCCCTTGGATGGTGGGCTTTCGAGCCAGGTCGAGTTCGGCATCGTAGGCGAGTCGTCGTTCCGGGTCGCTCAAGGTTTCGTAAGCAGCGTTGAGTGCCTGAGTGTGGCGGAGTGCTGCGCCCGAATTGGGATTCAGATCCGGATGGTGCTGCTTGGCCAGAATGCGATAGGCCGAGCGAATTTGCGCCTCGGTGCAGTCGCGATCGAGACCGAGCGTGGCGTAGTGATTGGCGGCTGTTGAATGCAACGCCCGAGCTTACTCCGCCTTCGGGCTGGCGTCAGCTTCAATGGTTGTCGGAGAAATGTTTGTGGGCGACAGCAACGTTGCGTTTTTGAGCAGGCGACAGAATTCCTTCTTGCTCACCACAACGTGTATCCCCTTTTTGGCGCCATGAGAAGTTGCGTAGATATACTCGACTTCGAGACGTTCCAGACGGACGATCCTTAAATAATTCCCGTCCTGCTTCCAAACCTGCGCTTGTCTCAGCTTGAGAGATTTCTTTGCAGCCGGTGCAGGATTGGCAGGTGTGTTAGGAGAGGGCATTTGAGGAGCGTCTGTCTCCCTGCGACGTGTCACATCGCAGGAGACAGTGGTTGCTGGCGGCTACTTCTTCTTGCCAGCGGCCTGCTTGGCAACAGCAGCCTGTTTTTTCTTCTGGTCGGCGCTGCTCACCTTGGACTGTTTTTGTGTGGATTTCTTCTGGTTGGACTTCGGGGATTTATCGCCCATGATTTTTTTCTTTCTCTGCGGGTTGACTCGCCTGCGGCATGATAGTTTCTCCGAAGGGACAAGCAACCTGACCTTTTAGGCACTCAATGTAAATGATGGAAGCCAATCCACGCAGCCTGGAACAAAACCCGGAGCCGGATTGCCCGAGTTAATGTCATGCTATTGGGTGCGCATGGTGCATAATCTTCAACATGCCATTTCGCGCACTTGGCCTTGATGCCAAAATTCTCCAGGCGGTTCAGGAAGCCGGTTACACCGAGCCGACGCCGATTCAGTCTGCTGCCATTCCGCCGATCATTGCCGGACACGATCTCATCGGCATAGCGCAGACCGGCACCGGCAAGACGGCGGCGTTCACATTGCCCATTCTCACAAAGCTCGCCACACAACCAGCCGGCATGCGCAACCGCACACGCGTGCTCGTCATTGCGCCGACTCGGGAACTGGTCGTTCAAATTGACGAGAACATCCGCGCCTACGCAAAACATCTGCCACTTACGGTTGCCACCGTTTTTGGCGGAGTCGGCGAACAGCCGCAAATCCGCGCGCTGCGGGCGAACACGGATGTCATCATCGCCTGCCCGGGACGCCTGCTCGATTTGGTGGGGCGACGCAATGGTGATTTCTCCGGACTGCAATACCTGGTGCTCGACGAAGCCGACCGGATGCTCGACATGGGTTTCCTGCCTTCCATCCGGCAGATTGTCCGTCAGCTTCCCAAGAACCGCCAGACTTTGATGTTCTCTGCTACGTTGTCGAAGGAGATCGAGTCGCTCACGCATGAATTTCAACGCGCGCCAAAGATCATTCAAATCGGGCGTCGTGCCAATCCGGCGGAGACTGTCACGCAACTGATTTATGAAGTGCCGAAGCATTTGAAGCCCACGCTCCTGCTGCATCTTCTACGCGACGCTCAGATGGACATGGTGCTGGTCTTCTCGCGCATGAAGCACGGGGCGGATCGCATTGCGCGCGGACTGGAGCAAAAGGGAATAAAGACCGCCACGCTTCACTCGAACCGCTCGCAGAACCAGAGGTTGAAAGCGTTGAAGGATTTCAAGTCCGGTGCCGTGCGCGTGCTTGTGGCGACAGACATCGCCGCGCGGGGAATTGACGTGGACGGAATATCGCACGTTGTGAACTACGATTTTCCGATGCACGCCGAAGATTATGTCCATCGCATCGGACGCACCGGACGCGCGAATGCCATTGGGGATGCGATCAGCTTTGTTACGCCGGAAGATCACGGCGAACTGCGGGCTCTGGAACGGTTCATCGGACGCGGCATCGTGCGCAAACGCGCGGAAGGATTTAATTACAGCGCCGCCGGTCCGGCTCAAACCGAAAGCAGTCGTGGCGAACATCGTCCACAACAGCGGCAGCACGGACATTCATCGCCGCAAAGACCTGCGCCGGGTGGTGGACCACGACACGGTGGCAACAGCCAGGCAGGGGCGCGATCACACGGGCACCGCCATTTTGGCCGACGTTGATCGGGTTTGCAGAGCGGCCAAAATCACGCAAGCCGTGATTGCATCGAACGGGGGTTAAGGTTCATATTGCTGACATGAAATCAGCTCCTATCGCACCTGTGTCCGACGCGAGCTTCAACATCAGCCGCCGTCGGTTTCTGAAGTCTGCTTCCTTTCTCGCAGCGTTATCTGCATTCCCCGCTCTTGGCGCAGACGCGCTGGATATCCTCAATGGCAAGCCCAAGCGAGTTGGATTGATCGGTGCAGGCTGGTATGGCAAGAGCGACCTGTGGCGGCTCATACAGGTCGCGCCCGTCGAGGTGGTTTCAATCTGTGACGTGGACAAGAAGATGCTCGCCGGCGCAGTGGAAATCGCCAGCCAACGACAGAAGTCGAAGAAAACCCCCCGCACGTATTCCGACCATCGCCAAATGCTAAAGGAGAAGGACCTGGACATCGTGCTAGTCGGCTCTCCGGATCACTGGCATGCGCTCCACGCGATTGCGGCAATGGAAGCCGGTGCGGATGTCTATTGCCAGAAACCTATCAGCAAGGACGTGCGTGAAGGTGAGGCGATGCTTGATGCTGCGCGCAAACATCAGCGGGTGGTACAGATCGGTACGCAGCGCAAGAGTACGCCGCATTTGATTGATGTGAAGAAGAAGGTCGTCGAAGCCGGGTTGTTGGGAAAGATCGGCCACGTCGAGATGTGCTGCTACTACCACATGCGCGCCAACGGCAATCCGCCGGTTGAACCGGTTCCTGATTTTCTCGATTACGAAATGTGGACCGGGCCCGCACCGCTGCGGCCTTACGACGGCATCCCACACCGGCGCTGGTGGAGGACATTCACAGAATACGGCAACGGGATTGTCGGCGACATGTGCGTTCACATGCTCGACACCGCACGTTGGATGTTGGGTCTTGGCTGGCCCAAGGCAATCAGTTCGGAAGGGGGCATCTATGTGCAGAAGGATGGAAAGTCAAACATCTCCGACACGCAGACGGCCACGTTTGAGTACGACGGTTTCAATGCGGTGTGGCAGCACCGCACGTGGGGCACGCCGCCCGACCCGGATTATCCGTGGGCGATTTTCATCTATGGTGAGAAGGGCACGCTCAAGGCGAGCACCATGCGCGCGGATTTCATCCCACTCGACAATAAATCCAAGCCGATGCATTTCGAATGTTTTTTTGAGCGGGAAAAATATCCCGAGGATTTGTCGGAGAAAGATATCGAACTGAACGCCGCCCCAGCCACGCGCCTGCACATGATTGATTTTCTTGCGGCAGTTGGAAAGCGCGGTCGTCCGGTTGCGGACATTGAGGAAGGTCACATCTCCACCGCAAGCTGCATACTTGCGAATCTGGCAATGGAAACCGGGCGGCCTCTGAGATACGACCCAAAGCAGCGCATTGTCGCAGGTGACACCGAGGCCACAAAACTTTTGCGCCGTCCCTACCGTACGCCGTGGCAGCATCCGAGTGTGGGGTGACTTGGAGTTCGTGGAAAACGGGCCAGGACTGGCTTCGACGAAGATTCTACTGACCTCGTTGTAGCTAGATTGCCAACGGCATTGGCTTTAGCATGGCCGCGTGAAAGCTGAACCAATATCCAAACCAATTGACCAGGGTGTCAAAATTGGCCACGTCCATCTCAAGGTTGCCGACCTTGAACGCGCTCTTGGATTTTATCGCGATGTGCTTGGCTTCGAAGTCACGCAACGAATGGGCCGGCAGGCGGCATTTCTTTCTGCGGGCGGTTATCACCACCACATCGGATTGAATACATGGGAGAGTGCTGGCGGTTCGCCGCCACAACCCGGCACGACCGGATTGTATCACGTTGCGATACTTTATCCGACGCGCGCCGGGCTGGCGGACGCGTTGAGACGCGTGCTGGCTGCGGGCATCGAACTCGATGGCGCAGCCGATCACGGCGTGAGCGAGGCGATTTATCTTCGCGACCCTGACGGCAATGGCGTGGAGCTTTACTGCGATCGCCCGAAAGAAGAATGGCCTCGAACTCCCGATGGTGAGCTTGCGATGTTCACCCGTGCGCTGGATATGGATGCGCTGCTGAAAACGGCGCACTGACAGCGCTCAGGAGGGGATGAACCCCGTCATCCACCTTTGTTCTTGAGTCGCTGTTGAAAGCTGCCTGTTCGGATCACCGCGCGTTTGTGAACACCGCGTGCTATGAGTTCCTGCCCGTCCCGCGCTTCGACCTGAAAATCCACAAAGCGGCCCGTAGTGTGGATGACTCGCGTTGTGACTGTAACGATTGCACCGAGCGGTGAAGGCGCAAGGTGACGCATTTCAATCTCAACACCTACACTGCGTTCGTCCACATCCAGAAACGGCGCGATTGCCTGACGCGCGGTGCGTTCAAGAATGCCGATCAGGTTTGGCGTGCTCAACACGGCAGGCATTCCGTCCGTCGCGAACTCGATGCAATGCTTTGTCTCAACGACAAAAGTCGTTTCGCCTGTGGTGCCGATTCTGGGAGCGGATTTCATTTGCGCTCTGAGCACGATAGCCAAAGCAGGGCGGCGCGTCACTCAAAGTTGGCGGCGTGTCCACCACCCTGGAAGTGCCAGCATCTTGCTGGCAAGATTCGACAATCCAGATTTATGATCAGCATGGCAATGCTCTGAAGCCTGTGCGTTGCTTCAATTGTCCGTCTTCCAGCCAACTCGCCGGCAAGATGCCAGCGCTCCAATGCGTCGCTTTGTCTTGATTCCATCGGTTGAAATTGCCGAGCCTCTCTCCGCTCATGAACAAAACGTTGTCCACATTGCTCTGGCTTGGTATCGCCGCGCTGGGCGGCTTTGCCTACGTCACACTGGCAATGCATCGCGGCGAGCACATTAACTCTGCGTTCATCCTCGTCGCTGCGCTCTGCACCTATGCAATCGGCTACCGGTTTTACTCCAAGTGGATTGCCGCGCGCGTGTTGATGCTGAATGACCGGCGTGCGACGCCGTGTGAAGTTCACGACGACGGAAAGGATTTCGTGAAGACGAACAAGTGGATCGTGTTCGGCCATCACTTCGCGGCGATCTCCGGCCCGGGACCACTCGTCGGTCCCGTGTTGGCGGCGCAGTTTGGTTACCTGCCTGGAACGCTGTGGATTCTCATCGGCGTGGTGCTCGGGGGCGCAGTGCAAGACCTGGTCGTGTTGTTTGCCTCGATGCGACGGAACGGAAAATCGCTCGGCCAGATGGTGAAGGAGGAATTGAACACGACGGCGGGACTGATCGCGACGGTGGCAATTCTGGCGATCATGGTGATACTGCTCGCCGTGCTCGCACTCGTGGTGGTGAAGGCGCTCGCGGAAAGTCCGTGGGGCGTGTTCACGGTGGCAGCCACGATTCCCATCGCGATGTTCATGGGCGGTTACATGCGTTACTGGCGTATTGGAAAAGTGATGGAGGCATCGGTGATCGGCGTGGTGTTGCTGTTGCTGGCGGTGTGGGGTGGAAAGCTCGTATATGAGGATGTCGCGTGGTCGAAGGTATTCGGATTAAAGGACGTCACGCTTGCGTGGGTGATCATCGTTTACGGACTCGCCGCAAGTGTGCTGCCTGTGTGGCTGCTGCTGGCGCCGCGAGACTACCTGAGCACGTTCATGAAGCTCGGAACGATCTTCGCGCTGGCGGTCGGAATTCTATTCGTCCTGCCGGATTTGAAAATGCCGGCGGTCACAAAGTTCGTGGACGGATCGGGACTCGTTGTGGCAGGAAAACTATTTCCGTTCTGCTTCATCACCATCGCGTGCGGCGCCATCTCTGGTTTCCATACGCTCATTGCCAGCGGCACGACGCCAAAGATAATCACGCGGGAAACTTATGCCCGCCCCATCGGCTACGGCGCGATGTGCCTCGAATCGCTGGTGGCAATCATGGCGATCATCGCAGCCTGCACGATGGACCCCGGCGTCTATCTCGCCATGAATGTGAAGGGCGAAGCCGTTGCCACCGCCGCCAAGGTCACCGCGCTCGGCTTCCCTGTGACAGTCGAACACATGGATACGCTTGCGAAGAAAGTGGGTGAGCACACCTTGTTTGGCCGCACGGGTGGTGCGGCGACACTCGCAGTGGGAATGGCTCAAATATTTTCCAAGGTCGTCGGTCACCGCTGGCTCGACCTCTGGTATCATTTCGCAATCATGTTTGAGGCGTTGTTCATTCTCACAACCCTCGATGCCGGGACGCGTGTTGGCCGTTACATCCTTCAGGATTTTCTCGGCAACTTATGGAAGCCGCTCGGTGACACCAAGACTCTTGGTCCCAATCTGCTCGCGAGCGGGCTGATGGTGGCAGGCTGGGGAATTTTTTTGATCCAGGGCGTGCGCGATCCGCTTGGGGGGATCAACTCGCTCTGGCCGTTGTTCGGCATCGCCAATCAAATGCTTGCCGCCATTGCGCTTTGTCTGGCGACGACAATCATTTTGAAAATGGCGATTGGAGCGCCGGTCTCCGACCCGGCATGGCCCAAGGATCAGAAGCGAGCCGGGTCGGAGACCGGCGCTCCGTCGCGTTCACCGGCGCTGGCGTTCATCACACTTGTGCCGTTGGTGTGGTTGTTGTCGGTGACATTCACGGCGGGCGTGCAAAAGATTTTTCACTCGGATCCGCGGATTGGCTTCATTTCTGGAGCCCGGGCCGAACGAGCGAGACTTTCTTTGCAATTAGTCAATGCGAAGACTTCGAGTGATCGCGCTAAGGAGGATTTGTTTATGCAAGCCTATCCTGAGTTGCAAAGGAAGACCGACCGAAATGTATTTAATTTGCACTTGGATGCGATGGTGGCTGCATTGTTTCTGGTGATGGTATCCATCATCATTGCATTGAGTGTGTGGGAATGGATTTCTCTTTTGTCCCGCCGCAAGCCGGTCGTCCTGCGCGAGTCCGAACCTGTGTGGTTGCCGGATTATGCCGTGACTGAAGGTGGACGCACACTTGGTGGTGCTGCAGGGGCAGCGACACTGGCGCTGGCGCTCGCAAAAGAACTCTCAGGTGAAGCGCATCTGGATCGGGCCCGGGAGACAGCGGCCCTCTGTGAATGTGCCGGCCCGCAGAATGAGCACGCTGCAAAAACAGATGCGCAGATTTACATGGAGACAACCGAGCAACGCTTCAAAGGTGTGCGTCGGTGTTGTTGATGGAATTGTGCGTGCTACTGGTAGTGCGGCGGCTTGGGATTCGTAGCCTTGATGCGTTCCAGTTCGATGGATTCCAAGGTTGTCGCCTGCTGATGGGTTTGTCGTCTCAACGATTCAATCACCTTGCCCTGTTCGATGATCACGGCGTTCAACTGCTCCACCAGATGTTCCAGGTGGGCGATGTTGGCCTCGACGCGTTGCAAACGATTGGAGATTTCCTCGGTCACAGGTGGAGAGTAGCGCAACTCAACGACTCAACACAAACTTCCGGTGCTTCTCGAAGACCCCACGCAAGCTGGTTGAAAGTTCATCCTGCAACTCCTGTAGTTCGCGGTAAGCCTCCACGCCCTTTGCAGTCGGCACGGTTGTCTCCGCGTTGTTCAGTTCCACGAACTGATCCGTGATGTCTTCGATCTTCACCTTCTCGCCCTGCTGCAACCGCCAGCACCAGAGCGCCTGCAACGCCGCACCATAGGCCGCTCCTTCGCTTACCTTGAGCGTCACCACCTCGGCGTTGAATACATCTGCCATGATCTGACGCCAGAGTTTTGATTTCGCGCCGCCGCCGGTCGCGCGAATTTGTTTGGCCTTCACTCCGAGTTCGGCGAGCCGGCGCAAACCGTAGTTCATTCCCAAGGTCACCCCCTCCATTGCCGCGCGGCAATAGTGGCTTGCGCTGAACGTGCGTTTGTTGATGCCGATCATCACACCCGTGCCGTCCGGCACGTTCGGCGTGCGCTCGCCTTCGAGATACGGCAACAGCAGCAGCCCGTTCGCACCCGGCGGCACCTGACCCGCCTTGCTCTCGAATTGCTCGTGCGAATACTCGAAGTCCAGACGCATCATCTCCGTGGCGACCGTTACGTTCATTGTGCAGAGCAACGGCAGCCAGCGGTTCGTCGAATCACAGAACGCCGCAATCTCGCCCTGGGGATCAATCACAGGTTCATCCGCGCAGGCGTAAATCGTTCCGCTCGTGCCGAAGCTGGCAGTGACAATTCCGGGCCGCGTGTTGCCGGTGCCGATTGCTCCCATCATGTTGTCGCCGCCGCCTGCGCTGACGAGCACACCGGGTTGCAGGCCGAGCGCGAGTGCTGTTGACGCCTGCAACTTGCCCGCAGGCTGGTCGCTGGAAATCAGAGGAGGAAGTTTGTCTGCGAGGTCGGCGTCAATCGCAGCAATAGCCGCCTTCGACCACTTGCGCTTGCGAACGTCCAGAAGCGCCGTGCCGCTGGCGTCGCCGTATTCCATCACGCGCTCGCCTGTGAGCCAGAAGTTCAGGTAGTCGTGCGGCAACAACACCGTGGCGAGCTTTGCAAAATTCTTGGGCTCATTTTTTTTCAACCACAAAATCTTCGAAGCGGTAAAGCCCGGCAGCACGGCGTTGCCGAGCGCCTTGATGGTTTTCTTGTCGCCACCCATCGCTGTGGTGATTTCTTCGCACTCGGCGGCAGTGGATGTGTCGCACCACAACTTCGCAGGCCGGATAACTTCGCCGCTTTTGTCGAGCGGCACAAAGCCGTGTTGCTGGCCGCTGACGCCGATGGCTTTGATGTCCGCGCCGCTGGCCTTGGCCTGGCGCAGGGCCTGGCGAATCGCCGCCGCTGTTGCCTCGCGCCACGAATGTGGATGCTGCTCCTTTGCGCCGGGCGGGAGATTGGGAATCAACTCATAGGCCTGCGCGCCGCTGCCAAGCACCTTGCCGTCCTTGGCATCTACAATCACCGCCTTGGTGGATTGCGTGCCGCTGTCTATGCCGATAAGAAGGGTTTTCATAAGGACTCTTGTTTTGTCGTCGGCACAATTGCCAACTTCCGTCGCGCTGTCCATTGCATTTGCAGAAAGTGGATTTGAAAAAGGACTCGAAAACACGCTTGACCGAAAAGGGCAAGCGGCCTAAAAAGGGAATGTCGGATCGGCTTTGGGGATAAAGCGTATGAACACCTTGTTCATCAGGAGGCGTATGAAAACTTACCCGGTAAAAGTGTTTCCTCGTGTGGTGATAGTCTTCGGCTTTCTGCTTTTCGGCGTGGCAGTGGCGAGTTACGGTGGCGGCAAAGTTGCGGCCTGGGGGGATAACTATTACGGCCAGTGCATTCTTCCGAACGGATTAAGAAATGTGAAAGCGATTTCGGGCGGCGACGCGCACAGTCTTGCCTTGAAAGCCGATGGGACGGTGGTCGTTTGGGGATACAACTACTACGGGCAAGCCAATGTCCTGCCCGGCCTGTCGGGCGTCGTGGGGGTTTCAGCTGGTGGATATCACAGTCTTGCGTTGAAAGTTGATGGAACCGTTGTCGCCTGGGGTTACAATTATTACGGGCAAACCAACGTGCCGTCTGGACTGCCCCGCATACGCGCCATTGCTGCCGGTGGCTACCACAGTGTGGCGCTCAAGGCGGATGGCACTGTGAGTGTATGGGGCAATGCGTTCGGCAACACCAACGTACCGGCGGGCCTGTCGAACGTGACTGCGGTGGCAGCGGGGCTGTATCACACGCTGGCGTTGAAAGCCGATGGCACGGTCGTGGCGTGGGGACACAACAGTTATGGTCAGACCAATGTTCCGCCGAATCTTTCAAACGTCGTCGCGGTTGCGGCTGGCTTCTACCACAACCTTGCGCTGCGTGCAGACGGAACGGTTGTCGCCTGGGGCTACGGCAGCTACGGCCAGACCAACGTACCGCCCGATCTGTCCGATGTCACGGCCGTTGCCGCAGGGTATTATTTGAACCTGGCACTCAAAGCGGATGGTTCTCTCGTAGCGTGGGGCGGCGAGGCTTTTGGCAAGACGAATCTGCCGCCGGGGATTGCGAGCGTGACTGCCATTGCGTGTGGTGGCGATCACAACCTTGCTTTGGTGTCCGAGGGACCTCCTCAAATCAATGACCAGCCAGGTAACATGGGCGTGGAGTTTCAATCAAACACCGTTCTGTCCGTTGTCGCGACGGGCTTTGAGCCGTTGAGCTATCGCTGGTATTTCAACAACTCTTCGCTTATCGGCTCGGCTCGCATTTCCGGCGTAACTAACGCCTCATTGTCCATCTCCAACGCGCAGTTCACTGACATTGGCCGCTACACAGTAATTGTGAGCAACGCTTTTGGTTCGGTGCAAAGTTCCGGCGCGGTTATCACCGTGATCAGCCCGCCGATCATCACGACTCAACCGGTGGGGCAAACAGTGATTGCTGGAACGAACATTTCGCTTTCGGCTTCGGCCATCGGCACGCCGCCATTGAGCTACCAATGGCTGCTCGGTGGCGTTCCCGTCGCTGGCGCAAATTCGAGTTCAGTCAACCTGACAAATGTTCAATCCAGTCAGAGCGGAATCTACTCTTTGCTCGTCAGTAACGCCTACGGTGCGGTGGAGAGCAGCAATGCCCTCGTAACTGTACTGGAAAGTCCGCCTTACATTCTCACCCAGCCGGTCAGCCGATCAGCCGTTTTGGGTGGAGTCACCACGTTCGAGGTCAATACCCGTGGTTCAACACCGCTTCACTTCCAGTGGCGCTTCAATGGCGTGGATATTTCCGGCGCAAACAACGCGACGCTCACACTCACGTCTTTGCGCTATGACCAAGCGGGATTTTACACCGTCGCGATCAGCAATTCGTTCGGCTCCATTGTCAGCGCCAAGGCTGAGTTGAAAGTGCAACAGGTCGCAGTGTGGGGATCAACGCCATGGCCGTTGATTCCAACAAATGTTCCACCATCACTCACCAATCTCGTAGCAATTGCCGCTGGTGACTCTTTCGTTCTTGGTCTCAAGTCCGACGGCACAGTCGCGACCTGGGGAAGCATTATTCGGACAATACTTGTCGCAACGAACATTCCGCCCGGGTTGAGCAACGTGATTTCCATCGCAGCGGGCAGCCAGTATTGTCTTGCGCTGAGATCGAACGGCACGGTCGTTGCGTGGGGCGGCGCATCCGGATTCTTCTTTCCGCCCCCAACGACTCCAAGTCCGACGAACGTGCCTGTGGGTTTATCGAACGTGGTCGCGATTGCGGCAGGTAGTTCTCACAGTCTGGCCTTGAAAGCGGATGGGCAGGTGGCTGGTTGGGGATCTACCAAGTTTGCGACCGTGCCTGCCGGTTTGTCCAACGTGGTGGCAATTGCGGCAGGCGGAAACCAGAACCTTGCATTGAAGTCGGACGGTCGGGTCGTGGCTTGGGGATACAGCACGAATGTTCCGAACAGTTTGTCCAACGTGATCGCTGTCGCCTGCGCCGATGGCTGCAACCTTGCGCTCCAGAACAACGGCAAGGTCGTGGCTTGGGCCGCGCAGCCGTCTCCCCCTTCCCCGCTATTCCCTCGCGGACCTGCCATCAACACCAACGTGCCTTCTGAATTGTCTAATGTGGTTGCCATCGCCGCAGGGGACTTTGGCATGGCGCTCAAATCCGATGGCACGGTCAGCGCGTGGGGTTCTTCCGTCCCGCCGCCGCCGCCTGGACTTTCAAATGTCTTCGCCATTTCCGTAGGCAATGGTTTCCTCGCCGCTCTGGTTGGAGACGGCTCGCCGCGCTTCACGATTCAACCCGTCAGCCAAACTGTGGCGAAAGGCGCGACGGTTCAATTTCACGCACGGGCAGTTGGCGTTCAACCGTTGAGTTACCGATGGCAGCTTGATGGCGTAGATGTACCCGGTGCTACAAACGGAGATTTGACCATTACCAACGCGCAGGGAAGAGTCGCGGGCGGTTATCGTGTTGTTGCCATGAATATGTTGGGTGCCGCGACCAGCGCTACCGCACAGTTGAAGATTCCGTTTTCCACCAATCTCCCCGCCGCACTCAATGCAGCCAACTTGGTCTGGACCACAAGCACCACCAACGCGCCGTGGTTTCCACAAATCCAAGAAACTCACGATGGAGATGTCGCCGCGCAAAGTGGGCGGATAAGCCACAACCAACAATCAATTCTGCAAACGACCACAGCCCTCGGCCCCGGCACGTTGTCGTTTTGGTGGAAGGTTTCATCTGAGGAGAGCTATGATTTCCTCCGCTTCTTCGCAAATGCCGCTGACTTCGCGCCCATCACAGCCCGTATCTCCGGCGAAACTGGCTGGCAGCATTACACGGTTTTTCTGCCGATGGGCGCGTCCGGATTGAGTTGGGTCTATTCCAAGGACGCCACTGTCAGCGCTGGAGAGGATGCCGGTTGGGTGGATGAGATGCAGTTCACTCCAGCGTCGCCTTTGACGTTGACCGCACCACGACTCCTGCCGGATGGGAGTTTTGAGTGCGTCTCCTTCGATTCCGGTGGTCGCAGCCTGTTGCCGGAAAACATGGCCAGCATCGAATTTCAGGCCAGCACGAACCTGCGCGATTGGATCACCTTGACCAACGCCTGCACGCTGACCAACGGTTCGTTGCTGCTCCGTGATCCGGACTGCGCCCATTTTCGTCAGCGGTTTTACCGGTTGATTGAGCGTTAGGAGCGAAACAAAGTTGTTAGCTTTGAACCGTATTTGTGGCCGGAGTTCACTGGAACTTCAAGTCTTCCAAAACTTCCACCAAGGATGTTTCTCCACGGTCTTGATTGTGGAGGTAAGCCCAGTCGGGCCTCCAGGCGGCAGAACCGGCAATTTGATCGTTGGTGTGGCAGATGGTTTGGGTGGTAGATTGATTTGGACAGTTTCTTCCTTTGGGCCGGGGTTTTTGTCCGGTTCGGAGTCATCCTCAAATCCAAGACTGGTTTTCGGGCCACGCGGAGGACGAGGCGGTGGTACGGCGGGCTGCGGCTTTGGTTCTGGCTGTTCGTCGGGTTCTTTCATTGATGAATCTTGGAACGCGACTGAAAGCCAATGTTCTCAGTGGTTCGCAGGCTCAGGCTTTGCCTCAATGGGATGAAACTTCCAAAAATGATCGACCACCCAGCCTTGCCGGAATTGGCCTTCATCACAATGTCCAACCACTTCGACTCTCGTTATAGATTGGTCAACGCCTTCCTCCAGGCTTTTTCCAAAACTCGTTATTCTCAATTTTTCGCCGGATTTCAAAACCGAGTCGTCGCCGAAGGCTTTTAAGAAAGGTTCATGCCGATACATCGGATGGTCCATGTAAACATTCCACGCATACACTGAGAGTTTGTAGTTGTGCAGGTCGTGACCGCTGGCGTTTGTGAGACGCAAGTAATGGGAGCCTTGTTTTGCTTCCTGTTCGAGGCTCGCCTCAAAAGGAGCGAAAGATGTGAATTGCGGAGTCTTGCAACCAACCATGCTCAGAACCAACAAGCCCAAGAGTGCATTTGTGGATTTCATAGATTCTGAAACAGGCTTATCCCAAATGTCATCTTGTAGCACGAGCTTTTTCGGCTTCAAGTCCTTGTGGGCCACACACCATTCGGAAGTGACGATGACTGCCGCTACGTTTCAATTCTTGACGCCATACGTTGCACCCAACACGTTGCCCGGCGTGAACCGGATCAAACTCCTGCCAGACCACGTCGCGAACCAGATCGTGTTTTGTAGCGGCGGGCATCCCTGCCTGCCGTAGAGCCGGGGCTTCCAGCCCGGCGGAAATGGCTCACCCACGCACACGCCGGTTAAGAATTTCGTGCGACTTTGAAACTCCAACGTTTTTCCCGGGCGGCTGGAAGCGCGCCCTCCACGGCAGTCAAGATGACTGCCGCTACGTTTCAATTCTTGACGCCACACGTCGCACCCAACACGTTGCCCGGCGTGAACCGGATCAAACTCCTGCCAGACCACGTCGCGAACCAGATCGCGGCGGGCGAGGTCGTCGAGCGCCCGGCCAGTGTGGTCAAGGAGCTGGTCGAGAACGCGCTTGATGCGCAGGCTTCACGCATCACGGTGGAGATTCAGGCGGGCGGACGCAGCTTGATCCGCGTGACGGACGACGGTCTTGGCATGAGCCGCGACGACGCGTTGCTGTGCCTGGAACGCCACGCCACCAGCAAGATTCGTCGTGCCGAGGATCTCGCATCCATTTCCACGATGGGTTTTCGTGGTGAAGCGCTGCCGAGCATCGCCAGCGTGAGCCGCTTCACGCTTACTACGCGCGAACGCGAGGTTGGAGTTCAACCTTCAGGTTGCACCGGCGAAGGAAACAGCCTGAAGGCTGGACTCCAACCTATCGAAGGCACGCAGATCGTCGTCAACGGCGGGAAGATTTCCGAAGTCAAAGCCGCCGGCAGTGCAACGGGTACGAGCGTGGAAGTGCGGCAGTTGTTCTTCAACCTGCCTGCGCGCCGGAAGTTTTTGCGCACGGAGGAAACCGAGGCGGCGCACGTTCTGCATTACCTCACGCTCGCGGCGCTGGCGCATCCGGGAGTGGCTTTCACCTTCGTGAAGGACACACGCACGGTCTGGCAGTTGCCTGGGCAGAAGTCCGGCGACGAAATTGCAGCGCGCTTGCCCGCCGTCCGTGAACGCCTTCGCGCCCTCATGGGTGACACTAAATTGATCGAGGTGGATTTCTCCGCGCCGCTGGAAAATCCTCCATCGCGCAATGACGAGGAAGAATCCTTCGAGACAGCGCTGCCCGCTGGCACAACCGACTCAGGGCTCAGGGCTCAGGACTCAAGACTGATTGTCTGGGGATTGATGGGCGCGCCCGGCGTCTCCCGTGGCACGCGTGAAGATCAGCATGTCTTCGTCAACCGCCGGCCGGTGGAGAATCGCGGCATCAACTTCGCATTGATGGAAGGCTATCACACGGCGCTGATGAAGGGTCGCTACCCGGTGTGCTGTCTGTTTCTGGAGATTGATCCCGCTGCCGTGGACGTGAACATTCATCCAGCCAAACGTGAGGTGAAGTTTCATCGTGAAGCAGAAGTGCGCAAACTCGTGGCGCAGGCGGTGCGGGAGGCGTTGCAGGCGTTTCACTCAAAGTCCGGAGTCCAAAGTCCGGAGTCCGGAGTCGGAAGTTCAAAGTTGAAGGTTCAAAGTTCAAAGTCGGGCGCGACGGACGAGGCTGGTGAACAAATCGTCAAGGTGGGGATTCCGTTTGATGTGAAAACCGAGCCGGAATTCTCCACACCGTCATTGCCGGAATTTCCGCTGCCGTTGAAACCGAAACCCGAATGGCCGGCGCGTCAGACGGAGACACCGTCGTTGCAGATGGGTTTCTCATCTTTCCGTCCCGCACCGACCTTGCCGGGTCACGCCCCGCGCCCCACGCCCCCGCCTTCGCCCGGCTTCGGCGCGGCAAGCCACGCCGTTCCTTCTCCGTCCTCGAACCTGACTCCTGACGCCGCGCACCATGCACCCACTCACACACCCACGCCTTTGCTGTCCGTTCCGTTGCGATTGGTCGGCGTGATCGGAAAACTTTATGTCGTGCTTGAATCGGATCGTGGTCTCGTGCTGCTGGATC
>JABFSR010000257.1 GCA_013140495.1 Verrucomicrobiota bacterium | reverse complement strand
CACGATGATTAGCTTCCGACGTATTGAATATGGATGCCGCCACGACAACTCAGCCGCTTGCGACCACGGATGACTCAACAGTCAGTGCGACACCACGTGCTGATGCGCCCGGCGGCAAACCGTTGTTTGTTGAACCGGTCGCCGCAACGGTGTCTAAAGCGACGCCGGTGCAAATCATCCTGATTGTACTGGGGACAATTGCCTTCCTGTATTTTGCGCGTCCGGTGGTCCTGCCGATTTTCCTGGCTTGCGTGGCTGCCATGACGTTGAAACCGCTTATCCGTTGGTTGTCTTACTGTCATATTCCAACCGCACTTTCCGCCGCCGTCGTGCTTGGTCTGCTGATGGCCGTGATCGGGGTCGGCTTCTTTCAACTGGGCCGCCCGGCGTTGACGTGGATAAATGAAGCGCCGCAACACATGACCGAGTTGCGGCAACGGGTTCAGAAAATCCTGCCGCCCCGCGCGCGCTTAAGCGAGGCGGCGGCAGCGGTGAACAATCTGGGCGCAACGGAGGAGGAAAAAAAGGCGGAACAAAAGCTGACACCGACGGTGGAGGTCAAAGACAGCCGCGGCACCAGTTCAATCCTAAACTGGACCGGAACTTTCCTTGCGGGCGTGGGCGAGACGTTGGTGTTGCTTTACCTGTTGCTCGCATCAGGCGACTTGTTCCTGCAAAAACTGGTCCACGTAATGCCCACGCTGCGCGACAAGAAGCGCGCGGTCGAAATCAGCCATGAGGTTCAACAAAACATTTCCAATTACCTGTTCTCGGTTTCCTTGATCAACATCGGCATGGGCATGGTTGTAGGTGGCGGGCTTTACTTCATGGGCGTGCCCAATGCCGCAATGTGGGAATGTTTGTAGCGGTGGCGAACTTTGTTCCCTACTTTGGCCCCGTCGCCGGCGTCATCGTGTTGGGCACAGTCGGCTTTCTTACGTTCGATACGTTTTGGCAGGCAGTTCTTCCACCCGCGTGGTATCTGCTGCTGCACACTCTGGAGGCGAATCTGATCACGCCGGTGTTGCTCGGACGCCGCTTCACGCTAAATCCAGTGGTCATCTTTGTCTCCTTGATCTTCTGGACGTGGCTCTGGGGTGTGCCGGGCGCTTTGTTGTCGGTGCCAATCCTGGTTTCGATCAAAGTCATTTGCGATCGCGTCCCGGCGATGTCGTCGGTTAGCGAGCTGCTCTCGCGATGAGCCACGGTAGGATTTGGAGTCGAACTAAAATATGAAAACCATGAAAGCGACTGTGTTTCACGGCGCGAACGACATTCGTGTCGAGGAAGTCAGTCGTCCCCATGCCGGAATCGGTGAGGCGGTGATCCGTGTCACGTTGACCACGATTTGCGGCACCGATCTCCATATCCTGCGCGGGGAATATCCCGTGAAACCGGGCTTGATCATCGGCCACGAGCCGGTGGGAGTCATCGAGGAACTTGGGGTAGGCGTCACCGGATACAAGATTGGTGATCGCGTGCTGGTTGGTGCCGTCACTCCGTGCGGCCAATGCCGCGCGTGCCTTTCCGGACACCTCTCGCAATGCGGCCACGGCGACGGCTACGAAGCTCTCGGCGGCTGGCGGATCGGCAACACCATCAACGGCGCGCAGGCTGAATACCTGTTGGTGCCTTCCGCGCAAGCCAACCTCGCCAAAATTCCTGATGAGTTGACGGACGAACAGGCGTTGTTGCTCTCCGACATTGCCTCGACTGGATTTTCCGGTGCGGAAGCAGCCCCGGTTCGCCTCGGAGACGCAGTGGTGATCTTCGCCCAAGGCCCGATTGGTTTGTGCGCCACCGCCGGCGCCAAACTGATGGGCGCCTCGCTGATCATTGGAATTGATGGCGACGACACCCGGCTTGCGATGGCGCGGCGCATGGGAGCGAACGTGGTGCTCGACTACCGTGCAGTGGATGTGCTGGCCGAAGTCAAACGTCTCACCGGCGGCGGGGCGGATGTCGCCATCGAAGCCTTGGGCACGCAGCAGACGTTTGAAGGCGCGTTGCGTTGCCTGCGACCTGGAGGCACGCTTTCGAGCCTCGGTGTTTATTCCGGCAAACTACAAATGCCCCATGACGCTTTTTCCGCCGGACTCGGCGATCACCGCATCGTCACCACGCTTTGTCCCGGTGGGAAGGAGCGGATGCGGCGTCTGCTGAGTCTGGTGCAATCCGGGCGGTTCGATCCCACGCCGCTCATCACTCACCGGTTCTCGTTGGATGAGATTCCCCAAGCCTACCAGCTCTTCGGCGAACGCTCGGATGGTATTCTCAAAGTGGCGATCAAACCGTAGTCCAACCTGTAAAAAGAATCCTTATGAAAATGAAAAACTCGAAAAAGTCCGGCAAGTCCCGTCGCCAAAGCGCGGCGATCACAACGTCACCAAACATCCAAACGATTCTGGCCACGACGGACTTTTCCGATGAGTCCCGTTCTGGAGTGAGCTACGCCGTTGCACTCGGCGAACAACTGGGCGCAACCATCGCTTTGCTCCACGTCATTGAGCCGCCCTCACGGCTGTCCGGTGTGGAATCGGTCGTGCTCGCCCGCAAAGACTCGGAGGTGATGGCGTTTGCCCGCGCGAAACTGGCGACGCTGGCTAAGCACGAGAGCAAGGGCGACGTGGCTGTCACCTCCTCCGTGCGCCTCGGCAAACCCTTCCACGAGATCAACACTGCGGCCCGCGAGTCCACGGCAGATGTGATTGTCATCGCCACCCACGGCTACACGGGGGTCGAGCACGTCCTGCTGGGCAGCACCGCCGAACGAGTTGTGCGCCATGCGCCGTGTTCCGTGCTCACCGTCCCCGCGCGGATTGGCAAAGGCCCTCCCTTCCGGCTGAAGAAGATTCTCGTCCCGATGGACTTTTCTGATCTCTCGAAAGGCGCGCTGCCATTGGCCACATTCCTGGCGGCGCAATTCAAAGCCGAAGTCGTCCTGCTCCACGTCGTTGAAAAATTCCCCATTGATTATCTTTTGGGGCGTGAATTGACGAGCCACACAATTGTGCCCTTGATGAAACAGGCTGAGGCAGACTTGGCACGCGCGGCGGCCGACCTTGCCAGATCATTCGGAATAAAAATTTCCGCCGCCGTCCGGGAAGGCAAACCGCACGAAGAGATTTGCGAAGCCGCCAAGGCGCTGGCGGTGGACTTGATTGTCCTGACGACGCACGGTTACACAGGCCTGAAATACGTCTGGCTTGGCAGCATCGCCGAGCGCGTCGTCCGCCACGCGCCTTGTCCCGTGCTGGTGGTACGTGCAACGAAACCTCGCTCATGACGGAAGCCGCCGCCAGATATCGGAGCTGTTGATCTCATTTCAAGACGAATGAACCTTCTGATCGCCAGATGCCGCCTATTCCTGTGCGAACTGAATTTGCATTCTGTGCGCAAGCTCGCGATTGCGATTGCGGGCGGCAGCGTGGTGTTGGTTGGTATCGCTATGCTCGTGTTGCCTGGCCCGGCCATTCTGGTGATTCCAGTTGGGCTGGCGATTCTGGCGACGGAGTTTCTTTGGGCACGACGCTGGTTAAAACGAGCACAAGCCATGTTTCAGAAAAAAGACAAACTGTCGTCGCCTACGCCGACAGATGAAAAAGCCTGGCATCAGTTGCCTGCGGAGGGAGTCGCGAAACTTCTCGGCGTTGATTTTTCCACCGGCCTATCAGCGGAGGAAGTGAGCCGACGTCAGAAGGGATCCGGTCCGAACCGCGTCACCGCGCGGCGTGGAACTCCAGCATGGATAAAATTCCTTCAACAGTTCAACCAGCCGCTTGTTTACATCCTGCTCGTGGCGGTCGGCGTCACGGCGTTCCTCGGCGAGTGGGTGGATTCGTCGGTCATCTTCGGCGTCGTGCTGATCAATGCCGTCGTCGGATTTCTCCAGGAGGCCAAGGCGGAGAAAGCCATTGAGGCGCTCGCCAAAATGGTTGCCACTGAAACCACCGTGCGTCGTGAGAATCGCAAACAACGCATCCATTCCGAGCAACTCGTGCCGGGCGACGTAGTGCTGCTGCAATCCGGCGACCGCGTTCCTGCCGACCTGCGCTTCATTCAAATCCGCAATCTGCACGCCGACGAATCCGCTCTCACCGGTGAATCGCTTCCGGTGGCCAAGCAGCTTGATCCGCTTCCGCTGGATACAATTTTGGCGGAGCGAAAAAATCTCGGTTACGCTGGCACGTTCATCACCAGCGGTCAGGCCGAGGGTGTGGTGTTCAAGATCGGCGACGAAACCGAGACCGGTCACATCGCCCGGCTCATCTCCAGCGCGGTCGAGTTGTCCACGCCACTGACGAAAAAGATCGCGCAGTTCAGCAAGCTGGTGCTCTGGGTCATTGTGGGACTCGCGGTCGTCACGTTTGCGCTGGGCGTCGCACGCGGCGAAAAACCAGTTGAGATGTTTATGGCGGCAGTGGCGCTGGCCGTTGGCGCAATTCCTGAAGGTCTGCCCGCCGCTGTCACCATCGTCCTCGCCATCGGTGTCTCGCGTCTCGCGAAACGAAAGGCGATCATTCGCAAACTTCCCGCCGTCGAGACGCTCGGTAGCACCACTGTCATTTGCACGGATAAAACCGGAACGCTCACCAAGAACCAGATGACGGTTCAGGAAATTTTCGCGGGCGGCAAACTCTACACCGTGACCGGCGCGGGTTACGAGCCCAAGGGCGAACTTCAACTTGACGGCGCAGTCGTGAAAGTGCCGGAACATCCCGCGCTTGCCGAATGCCTGCACGCGGGTGTGCTGTGTAACGAATCCCAAATTGTCCGCAAGGACGGCCAGTTGAAAGTGCAAGGCGATCCGACGGAGGCGGCGCTCATCGTCGCCGCCGAAAAAGGCGGCTTGCCGCATGCGGAGACGCATCAAGCTTCACCGCGGCTCGACACGATTCCGTTTGAGTCCGAACACATGTTCCGCGCGACGTTGCATGAAACGCCCCAGGGCCGGGTCATTTACAAAGTCGGCGCGGTGGAGCGACTTCTTCCGCGCTGCACCGATGCGCTCAATGATCGCGGTGAACTCATTCCGCTCGATCAAGAAGCAGTGCATCGCGCCGTGGAACAAATGGCTGGGCGCGGTCTGCGCGTGCTGGCCTTGGCTAGACGGCATGTGGACGCCACGCACGCCAAACTCGATCCCAGTCACGTCGCGGAAGGTTTCACCATTCTTGGTCTGCAAGGGATGATGGATCCGCCGCGACCCGAAGCCATCGTTTCCGTTCAACAATGTCAGCGCGCTGGCATCGCGGTGAAGATGATCACCGGAGATCACCTCATCACGGCCCGCGCCATCGCGGGGCAGATTGGTTTGAAAGGCCAGGAGGAAAGCGGGCAACTGGTCGCCCTCTCCGGTCGCGAACTGGAGAAGGTTTCTGACGAACAACTGCTCGACGTTGCCGAACGTACCGCCGTGTTTGCGCGGGTCGCCCCGGAACAAAAGCTCCGCCTCGTTCGGGCGCTGCAATCGCGCAATCATGTCGTCGCAATGACCGGCGATGGCGTGAACGACGCGCCCGCGCTCAAGCAGGCCGACATCGGCGTGGCGATGGGCATAAGCGGCACCGACGTGGCCAAAGGCGCGGCGGCAATGATTCTCACCGACGACAACTTCGCGAGCATTGAGGCCGCCGTGGAAGAAGGGCGCGGGGTATTTGACAATCTCACCAAGTTCATTGTCTGGATTATTCCGACCAATTTGGGCGAAGCCCTCATGCTCTTGAGCACTATCGTTCTGGGCCTGCCATTGCCGTTAATGCCGCTCCAACTGCTCTGGATAAATCTCACCGACACCTTGCTCGGTCTCTCGCTGGCGTTCGAGCCGAAGGAAGGTGACGTGATGAGCCGACCGCCGCGCGATCCGAAGCAACCCTTGCTGACCTTCCCGCTGCTCATGCGCACTGGACTGGTTTCGTTCATCATGGTGGCGGGAGGACTCAGCGTGTTCCTTTGGGAGCTTCGCATTGAGCAGGCTGGAATCGTTGCGGCGCGCACTGCCGTCGTGAATGTCGTCGTCCTCGTCCAGATCGTTTATCTATTTAATTGTCGTTCCTTCCACCACTCCGTCTTTGCAGTCGGACTGTTCACAAACCGCTGGACCATCATCGGTGCGCTGGCGATGTTGGGTGCGCAACTTCTCCTCACCTACGTGCCCGTGATGAACAATCTGTTCCACACCGCGCCGCTCGCCGCCGAGTCCTGGCTGCGTATCGTTGGGGTCGCGGCCATCGCTTTTGGCGCGGTGGAATTTGAAAAGTGGATTCGCTTCGGCAGACATCGTGGCGAACCCACTTTTCCAAACTGACCGAACCTCCTGTCCGGAATGCCCGGCGACCATTCTTATTGACTGGGGTGAACACCCCATAGCAGCCACGCCTTCGCCTAGCCCATTCTCAGAGGATGAAACATAATAAACATTCCCAACAGCAAGACTCGAAATCGGCCAGCGCATCAGCGGCGGCGGGTTTGAATCTAAACAAAATTGATTTTATGCCCGCACCAGACGAAGTGGCCCGGCGGGCCTACTTCAGTTATGAGAACCAAGGTTCGGTGCCAGGGAATCATGTGCAGCACTGGCTGGCGGCGGAGGCGGAACTGATCGCGGAACGCAACCTCACCCGGACCCACGGCTTTCAGAGGCGCACTTGAATCAAAATCCCGGCGCATCCACCCAAGGACTATGAAACTAAATACAACTGAAGACCTGCACGTCCGGGAACACGAACTGAGGCGACGGTTGGAGGTTCTGGAAGCGGAACAACAGGCAACTGCCGAAACAGAAAAACTCCGGCTAAAGGAACTGCACTGGATGCACTGCCCGAAGTGCGGCCAAAAGCTGACGACCGAAAAATACCTGACCGTGGAAATTGACCTGTGTCCCAGTTGTCGCGGGCTGTGGCTGGACGCGAATGAATTGGAGGCCATCATGGCGAATGACAGTGGCTTTCTACAGTCGTGTCTGAAGATTCTGCGGTGACGCTGAAGAAGAATATTCCGGCGGGCTTCCGGGCAAAGCGCCCAGACTGAACTTCGACTTTGGCTTCAGCCGAATCGTCAGAAAGTCAAAAGCCCCGATGGCCGGCGACCGGAACCGTAATCCATGAATACCACCTTGGAACATCCACCCGGCAGCGGCCCGGCGAAAAGGCCGGAGCCAAAACCGAAGCAAGCGCCGCCGCCCACCCGCGCTTGGTATTCGCCTTCCAATCTCTGGATTCGCAAGTCCACGGTCATCGCCGTGTTTTCGGTGGTTGCCATCCTGTCGCATCTGGTGCTGCGCTTTGGTGTCCGCACGACTCCAGCCACGTTTCACATTCCTTTGCTGGTCACACTCGTCCTCGGCGGTTTGCCGCTGCTGTATGATCTACTGCGGAAACTCCTGAAACGAGAATTTGGTTCTGATCTGCTGGGCGGCATTTCCATCATCACCTCTGTCCTCTTGGGCGAATATCTCGCGGGTTCGATCATCGTGCTGATGCTCTCCGGCGGTGAAGCCTTGGAGAGTTACGCATTGCGCAGCGCTTCGTCAGTGTTGGCCGCGCTGGCGAAACGGATGCCTTCCATCGCCCACCAGAAACGCGGAGCTGACATTGTTGACGTCGGGCTGGCGGAGATTGCCGTGGGCGACATGCTCGTGATTTATCCGCACGACATCTGCCCGGTGGACGGCGTCGTGATCGAGGGGCATGGCGTGATGGATGAATCCTATCTCACCGGTGAGCCATTCCAAATCACCAAGACCTCTGGCTCGAACGTAATCTCCGGCGCGATCAACGGTGAATCCGCCCTGACCATCAGTGCCACGCAGCGCGCCGCCGATTCGCGCTATGCCAAGATCATGGAGGTCATGCGTGAGTCCGAGAGCAAGCGGCCCCAGTTGCAGCGCCTCGGAGATCGTCTCGGCGCGATTTACACTCCCGTGGCATTGGCGGTCGCCATTCTCGCGTGGGCCATCAGCGGAGAAGCTGTCCGCTTCCTCGCAGTGCTGGTGATCGCCACGCCGTGCCCGCTGCTGCTCGCGATTCCCATTGCCATCATCGGTTCGATTTCACTTTGCGCCCGCCGGGCCATCATCGTCAAAAGCCCTGTCGTGCTCGAACAGATCGCCGAGTGTCGCACGGCGATTTTCGACAAGACCGGGACGCTCACCTACGGCGAGCCGAAGCTGACCGAACAACTCATCGCCCCCGGCTTCGAGCAAAAAGAAGTGCTGATGCTTGTCGCCAGTCTGGAGCGCTACTCGAAGCACCCCTTGGCCCGCGCCATCCTTGCGGCGGCGAAGGAAGCAAACATTCAACTCCCGGAGGCCACCGAAGTTGGCGAGCAGCCGGGCCAGGGATTGCGCGGAAAGGTTTCCGGCCATCAATTGCGAATCACGAGCCGCAACAAACTCATAGAACAAAAAGTTGCCGGCGCAGATCAGTTGCCGCCCGTCGCCGGTGGACTCGAATGTGTGGTGGTGATTGACGAGCGCTACGCTGCGGCTTTGCGCTTCCGCGATGCGCCGCGTGCGGAGAGCCGTTCTTTCGTCAAGCATCTAGGACCAAAGCATCAGTTCCAGCGCGTGATGATCATGTCGGGCGACCGCGAGTCGGAGGTGCGTTACCTCGCCGAGCAGGTGGGCATCACGGAAATTCACGCGCAACAAAGTCCCGAACAAAAACTCGCGCTCGTCCGCGCCGAAACCGCCAAAGCAAAAACCCTCTACGTCGGCGATGGCATCAACGACGCCCCCGCGATGATGGCCGCCACGGTCGGCATGGCCATTGGACAAAATAGCGACGTGACCGCCGAAGCGGCGGGCGTCGTGATCATGGATAACTCCCTCGAAAAGGTGGATGAGTTCATGCACATCAGCCGCCGGATGCGGGTCATCGCGCTCCAAAGCGCGGTCGGTGGGATGGCGTTGAGCGTCATCGGCATGGTCTTCGCCGCCACCGGACATTTGACTCCAGTCGCCGGTGCGATTACCCAGGAAGTTATTGACGTGCTGGCCGTGCTCAACGCGCTTCGGGCCGCCTTTCCGCCAAAAGTGATTCATGATCTCTGACGACACCATTAAAGCTGGCGCACACGTCGCGTATGCCGGACGAACTTCACGTTGAAAAAGTGGACCACCTGTCATGCTGATCCGCCATCGCTACTATCTGCTGATCCTCGCCGCGCTTTTCAGCGTCTGGTGGGTGGCGATGGCAATCCACCCGTGGCACCGCAGCGACTGGCTGTTGGAGAACGCGCTCGTCCTCGCCGGGGTTGTGCTGCTGGCCATGTTCCATCGCCGGCTGTTGTTCTCTCGCGTCTCCTACACATTGATCTTCTTGTTCATGTGCCTGCACCAGTTGGGCGCGCATTACACCTATTCGGAGGTGCCATACGACGCGTGGTTTCAGCATCTCACCGGACGAACCTTCAACCGCCTCCTCGGCTGGGAACGCAACAACTTCGACCGCGTCGTGCATTTCTGTTACGGTTTGCTGCTCGCCTATCCGATCCGCGAAATTTTCCTGCGCGTGGTCAACGTACGCGGGTTCTGGGGCTATTTCCTGCCGCTCGACCTGACGATGTCCACCTCGATGCTCTATGAGTTGGTGGAGTGGGGCGCGGCGGCGGCGTTTGGCGGCGAACTCGGCCAGGCGTATCTCGGCACGCAGGGCGACGTGTGGGACGCGCACAAGGACATGGCGCTGGCGAGCCTCGGCGCGCTCATCGCGATGTCCATTACCGCCGTCATCAACTGGCGATTCCAGCGCGACTTCGCCCAGGAATGGGTCGAGAGCCTGCGGGTGAAACACAAAGCGCCGCTCGGCGAGGACGAACTGGCCCGCATGACGCGGAAGCAGAAATGAGTCGCACCGCAATGCTTCGCTGAAAGCCACCCGGCCCGGCCCAAACCACAACCCCGTTGTAGTGGATGCCCATCGGACCAGTTTTCCCAAGGTTGCCATGGGCGAACAACTTTGGGCTGGATCCGTTTTCGGGGAACCTCTCAAGAAATACAGGGTAGGGTTACACCCCATAGCGGCGTACCGGTCTGCAACGTATCGTTTATTTCGTGTTAAAACCAAAAGACGTACAACAAAAAAGAAATAGTATAATGAAAATGAAATCCTCCTGTTCGCTCGCGCTCCTGGCAGCCACGAGCGTCCTGTTAGTTGCCGGCGCACCACTGCGCGCCTCGGAGACGGACGACCGCATTGAGTCCGCTGCAAAAAAATCGCATGTGTTCAAAACGTACCTCAAAGACGATGCGATCAAGACCGAGTCCAAAAACGGCGCCGTCATTCTAACCGGCACGGTCGCCGAAGCGTCCCACAAATCTCTGGCCGAAAACACCGTGGAGAGCCTGCCCGGCGTCAAAAGTGTGGACAATCAGTTGAAGATCAAAGGCGAAAGCCCTGCCGAACATTCGGATGGCTGGGTGAGCACAAAGGTGAAGAGCACGCTTTTGTTCCATCGCAACGTGAGCGCCAGCGGAACTGACGTGTATGTGAAGGATGGCATCGTCAGCCTGCGCGGCGAAGCCTCCAGCCAGGCCCAAAAAGACCTGACCGAAGAATACGCCAAGGATGTCGAAGGCGTCAAAGAAGTGAAAAACGAATTGACGATTGTGAAGACTCCGGCCAAGCCGGTCGAAACGATTAGCGAAAAAATTGACGACGCCTCGATCACGGCCCAGGTCAAATCGTCATTGATGTTTCATCGCTCGACCAGCGCCCTCAAGACGAAAGTTGAAACAACGGATGGCGTGGTGACGTTAAGCGGCATTGCCAAGAACGCCGCCGAAAAGAGCCTGGTCACCAAGCTCGTTTCCGACATCAACGGTGTGAACAGCGTGATCAACAACATGACCATTGCCGCGCCGGTGGCCAGGAACTAAACAAGCCGATTGCTGCTGGCTGGCGCGAAGACGCGCCAGCCTGTAGCGACCAAGCAAACCGAAAGGAAAAAACTTATGTTATACACAATTGCGGTGGTGCTGATCGTTTTGTGGTTGCTGGGTCTGGTGAGCAGTTACGCGATGGGCGGGTTCATTCACATCCTGCTGGTCATTGCGGTCATCATGATCCTCGTCAACCTCATTTCCGGGCGCAAGCTGGTGAAGTAAGTAGCCGCCCATCGAAGAACGCAAACTGAAGTTTCTATATGAATACAAAAACCATTACAGCAGTTATCCTGGTCACTCTCGGCATTGTGGTGCTTGCCTACTCTGGCATCACCTTCAAGACGCCGGGAAAGCCGGTCGAGTTCCTCGGCTTGCACATTGAAACCACCGACAGCCACTTTATCCCGCCAGTCATCGGAGCCCTCGCGCTCGTCGGCGGAATCGTCTTGCTGGTGGTAAAACCCAGGCAAGTCTGAGGAGCGAAGTCCAAGTCGGTATTGGAGGTCAGTTGCCCCGGTCTTTCATCAACACCATGATTTCAAACCGCACCAATCTCATCGCTGCTGCTCCCAAAAGGCGAAAGATTTACGCGCGATCACATTCCCAAGACGGGACATCCGCGAAAGACGGTTTGCCAAAACGCTTCCGGCTTTTGAAATCGAATGAATTGGTATATCGTGGTGACTTCGTCACGGATGGCCGCCAAGGATTCGAGCCGTGGGATGGTCTGACTGGCTTTCGTGCTGACGCATTCGTGAAACCGATTTACCGGCGGGACAAAACAGAACAATCGTAAGTGAGAAATTGCGGTGAACACACAGAATCACATTTGCATGACCCTGATCCAACTCATCAAACAAATCGGGCTGCTGCCCCAAACCATCGCCAACGTTTTCAAGAAAAGGCAGCAGCAGGCCGCTTTGAACGAACTTGAAACCGAACGGCTCGACCGGATTCGCAATCCTTCAAAGTATCGCGGAAAGTAGGTTCGACGCATGTCTGGAGACGGACTCGCATCGCAGCACATGCCGCCTTGGAAGCCGTGCAAACACCAGAAATGATTCTTGGTGAATACAGCAGCGTAAACCACAATGCAAATTACCAGCACGGGCAAGTTAGCCCGGGCAACCAACGATTCATGCCGCCCGCCCCCGCCATCCGCAAGGTCGCGTTCCTTGGTGATTATCTGCCGAGGAAGTGTGGCATTGCCACGTTCACCACGGACTTGCGCTGCGCGGTGGCGGCGGAGTTTCCGGCACTGCAATGCCTCGTCGTCCCGGTCAATGATCTCGCAGCCGGCTACGATTATCCGGCGGAGGTGCGCTTCGAGATTGCGGAGCAGGACCTGCCGTCGTATCTGCGCGCGGCGGATTTCCTGAACATCACGGATGTGGACGCAATCTGCCTGCAACACGAGTTTGGAATTTTCGGCGGGCCGGCGGGCAGTCATGTGCTGGCGCTGCTGCGCGAACTGCGGATGCCCATCGTCACCACGCTGCACACAATATTGCGGGAGCCGAACGAAGAACAACGCCGCGTGATGCGCGAGTTGATCCGGCTCTCGACGCGGCTGGTGGTGATGAGCGAACGAGGCGCGGAATTTCTCCGCGATGTTTATCAAGCGCCGGCGGCCAAGGTTGATCTCATCCCGCACGGCATTCCAAACATGCCGTTTGCCGACCCGAACTATTTCAAGGACGAGTTCGGCGTGGCGGGCAAACAGGTGTTGCTCACGTTCGGGTTGCTGTCGCCAAACAAAGGCATCGAGTTTGCGTTGCGAGCGTTGCCGGACATCATCCGCGAATTTCCCAATGTCGTTTACATCGTGCTGGGGCAGACGCATCCCAATCTGCTGCGCGATGAGGGCGAGGCTTATCGCTTGAGCCTGGAGCGGCTGGCCAAAGACCTCGGTGTGCAGAAACACGTCGTGTTCTTCAATCGCTTCGTCGAGTTGGAAGAACTGATGCGGTTCATCGGTGCGGCGGATATTTATCTCACGCCGTATCTAACCGAGGCGCAGATTACCTCCGGCACGCTGGCCTACGCGTTCGGCGCGGGCAACGCCGTGGTGTCCACGCCCTACTGGCACGCGGCGGAGTTGCTGACGGCGGAGCGCGGCAAGCTCGTGCCGTTTCGCGACGCAAAGGCCATCGCCGTCGCCGTGGTGGAATTGCTGCGCGATGAACCTTTACGCCACTCGATGCGCAAGAACGCCTACAAGCTGGGGCGTGACATGGTATGGAGCCGCGTGGCGCAACTCTACGCGAAGTCCTTCGAGCAGGCGCGACAGGACCACAGTTTCGTGGGGCGGAAGTCTTCGCCCATAAAAACGCTCGACGAACAGCCCGGGCAATTGCCGGAACTGAAGCTGGATCATCTATTCCGGATGAGCGATTCAACGGGCATCTTTCAGCACGCGAGCTTCACCGTGCCGAATTTTGTCGAAGGTTATTGCACTGACGACAACGCGCGCGCGCTGGTACTGGCGTTGATGCTGCAAAAATTGGGGCTCGGTTCGCCGCAGCTCGGTGCGCAGGCCGCCACCTACGCGGCATTTCTCAATCACGCGTTCGACCGTGCGCACGGGCGTTTCCACAACTTCATGAGTTTCGAGCGGCGCTGGCTCGATGAAGTCGGCTCGGAAGATTGCCAGGGACATGCGCTGTGGGCGCTGGGATTGTGCGTGTCGCAGGCCGGTCAGGGCAGTTTTCAAATGCTCGCCGCGCAGCTCTTCGAGCAGGCATTGCCGGTGGCCGCCGAATTCACGTCGCCGCGCGCGTGGGCTTTCACGCTTATCGGCATTGACGAATACCTGCGGCGGTTCAGCGGCGACCGGCGCACAAACCATATTCGCGAATCGCTCACCACGCGGTTGATGCAAAGCTACGCCGACACCGCGAGCGACGACTGGCACTGGTTTGAGGAAGTCGTTTCGTACGCGAACGCCAAGCTGCCGCACGCGCTCATACTCAGCGGGCGCTGCATGAACTCCGCGCCGATGCTGGAAACCGGCCTCAAAGCCTTGCGCTGGCTGGTCAAGGTTCAGACTTCAGCGACCGGCGCTTTCCGGCCCATCGGCTCGAACGGCTTTTACCGGCGCGGCCAGGAATGCGCCCAGTTCGATCAACAACCCATCGAGGCACAGGCCACGATTTCGGCCTGCATTGAAGCGTATCACGCCACGAGTGACATGTTCTGGGTGGCGGAAGCGCGGCGCGCGTTCGAATGGTTTCTTGGACGCAATGATCTGGGCCTCGCCCTCTACGATGCAGGCACCGGCGGCTGTCGCGACGGCCTGCACGTGGATCGGTTGAGCCAGAATCAAGGCGCTGAATCCACGCTGGCCTTTCTGCTCGCATTGGCAGAAAAACGCGCGCTGCAAAACACACTTACCAGTTTCAAAGAGCCGGTGGGGAAATAAATGTCGCACGCGCGACTTAAACTTAGGTTTCCCTCAGTCGCCGCACAACAACTTCAATCTCCGCCTTGTTCTTGGCGATCATGTTCGCGGGAAGAATGCTCCGCCAGTTGACGCCGGGATAAATCACCGCGCCGCGACCGATGATGCTGCCGGGATTCAGCACGGCGTTGCAGCCGACCTCTGCGTGGTCGCCGATGAGCGCGCCAAATTTCCGCAGGCCCGTGTCAAACGGAACACCATCCATTTCCACAGTCACGTTGCCCGGGAGCGATTTTAGATTCGATGCAATGACACCTGCGCCGAGATGCGCCTTGTAGCCGAGGATGGAGTCGCCGAGATAATTAAAGTGCGGCACCTGGCAGCCATTGAAGATCAGCACGTTTTTCAATTCGCATGAGTTGCCCACCATGCAGTTGTCGCCAACGACGACATGCTCGCGGATGTAGGCATTGTGGCGTATCTGGCAGTTCCTACCAATGATGGCCGGGCCTTTGATCATCACGCCGTCCTCGACCACCGTGCCCTCGCCGATGAAGACATTCTTCCCGATGAATGCTACGCCTTCGCACTTGTTGTTCAATGACGATTTGGCATTGGCCTCGACGTAGGCTTTGATTTTCTTGAGAGCCTCCCACGCGTAAGTGCAGCCGTCGAAGATGGCGGCGTGTTCCGTCTGGCTCAAATCAAACAGGTCGGCAGGTTTGAACATGAGCGAAAGCTAGTTTCGCGCGCGGGAAATTCCAAGCTCCAACAACCAACAAGCGCTCAGGTGTAGAGCCGGTTGTTGCGGACGAATTCCGCCACGGGCGGCGGCACGAGCGGTTCAAGCGGAAGCCCGGATTTTGCGCGCTCGCGGATTTGCGATGCGGAAACGCCGAACGGAAATCCACCGAGATGACGTCCTTGAAACGGCGGCGGTATGGGCACATGAGCCTCGCCGGGGCGCGGTATGACTACGAACTCGGCCAGTTTCGAAAGTTCGTCCGCCGAGCGCCACTTGGTGAGGCCCGCCACGTTGTCCGCGCCAATGAGGTAATACAGTTTCGCCTCGGGAAAGCGCTGGTTGAAATAGCGCACGGTATCAATGGTGAAGGAAGTTCCGCCGCGCTGGATTTCCACGTCGTCCACCTCGCAATTTGTCCGGCCCACAAGCGCGAGCCTGAGCATGGCGAGACGGTTTTCCGCCGACGAGGGCTGGAGATCGAGCTTGAATGGCGAACGGGCCGCCGGGATGAGAAAAAGGCGATCGAGCTTGAGTTCCTCGATGGCCGACTGCGCCACGAGCAGGTGGCCTGTATGAATTGGATCAAACGATCCGCCAAAGAGTCCGATACTTTTCACGGCGGCATTGTAGCCATGCGCCGGGCTTTGGCGATTTGAAAAATGCGGGCCGCAGTCAAGCGGTTCCTATGGTATTGGAACAGTCCAGACCCAGTCGCCTTCGGTCAGGTTCACGGTCTTGCGTTCTTCTCTCCTGTTCAAGGTTGTGTCATCTTTTTTGAGCGGGACAAAGCCGCCGTCGTCCTTTTCGTTCCAACCGACGGAATAGAGGACGAAGCTGCCATCGTCGGCGCGGCGGTATTTGAGAGGCTGGCCGTTGATGACGTCGTGCGGGAGTTTGGTGATGAATTGCGGTGCGAGGGCATCGAGTGCTTCGGGATATTGCCCGTGCGCAAGGTGGTAGCGTTCCAATCCGCAGGCGACGCGGGCGAGGTCAACCTGCGTTTGGCCATGGGCGAATTTGCAGGGAAAAGGTAGATCATCGCCGAAAGCCTTAAACATCATCATACACTCAGCGAGTGCCGAAAACGGTCCTTTAGCTTCCCGTTTCGCGGTCAGGAAGGCTTCGGCACCTTTGGGATGAACCGTTCTGGTCTGAACATCAACGGCGGAAAGCACGTAATCGTCAAATAGCCGACAAATGTACAGTTGGTTTTGGTAAATCCATCCTTTAGGAACAACGCGTGAGCAGAGAGCGAAATATGAAAGCCGCTCGGTAAACTCCTGTGAACCGGAAAACGCCTGGATCAAATCCGCCAGATTCTCCCGGGTGAGATTAGCCCATAAGCCGCTGATCGCACGCTCGCCACGCATCGAGCGTTGAAAACCCGCCAGCAAATCCGCCGCCGACAACTGCTGTTGCAACGACGTCAGTTGCGCATCCGAAAACTGATGGCGGGCCAGCCCTTCGTTTAGCGGTTGAAGGATTATGTCGTAACACGCCATTCGAACCAGTTGTGAGATCACGAAGGGTTCGCCGCCAAGGGAGTCAGCGAGCCGAAAGCCAAGTTCAATGTCCGCAAGTCCCTCTCCGGTTTGGTTGGCGACCAATTGCGCCGCCGCCCGAACCTGCAACAGCATGGTGATGCGCTTGACGTTGGCTAAATGCGGCAAAAGCGTGCTCCACGGCTGCTCCAGATCATAGTGGACAGGCCAACGTGCCAGCGGCCGGCGACCGGCTTCGCGGTGGATTTCCGTCAGGTCATGCTCCACGCGACGCAGGGCAAATAACACATCCTGGGCGGGCGAGTTTTCGGGATTTGCGCCAGTGAGATTTGTGCTCATTCGATAGTAGGCCTGCCACAGTGCAAGATTGATCCAACCGTTGGTGAGCGTATTTGCTTCAGCTTGCTTTTTGACTTCCTCCATATCTACCTGCTCCTGCAATCGCTGCCGATCTTCTCCAGAAAGCGAATGAAGGTAGTTCCGCATGTTCCAATGTAAATCCAACCGGGCGAGGCGGGCGACGCCGTTGGTATCAAGCCAGATGATGCTAGGTAATGGTCTGCCATCCAACCCGTCCTGATCATTCGGATATCTGAAGTCCAAAACTGGTTTCAACAATGGGCACACAGTGAGATTCTGATCGTCTGGAATCAGCGGTGGTATGAACGCGGCCAAATCCATTCTTTCTCCCCTTGCTTCCTGCTTGAGGACGTAATTCTTCCACGACCGCTTGCCACGCCAGTTTTCCTCGGCGTAGAAAATCGCAATCAAAGTGGCGAAACCGGCGAGGGTTACCAGAAAGCGCCGGAAGTTGCGCCAGCAACACAACCAGCGCACAAACCAGAGACCGGCGGTGACAAGGGTCGCGATGCCAACGGAGACGGCGAGGGCGGTTAAAGCAAGTTCGGAAAGCTTGTTCGCTTTGGCAGACGCCAGTCCGATGCACAAAAAGAAAACAAACGTCGCGCTCGCCAGGATCGCCCACCAGCCAAAAATCTTGGCCCGACCTTGCCACGGTCGTCGCCAGATGCTTTTAGGTTCATCGCTCATAATCGTTTCAGACTGTCCACATTTCCCATTGGCGCTGGCTGCGGGGGCGCGGCGGAACGGTTTTGGGTCGGTCGGCGGCGCGCAATTGATTTCGTTCGGTCAGTTCTGCCAGCAAGAGATATTGTTGTTTCAAAACCATAAGCACTTCCGGCGATGGTGGCGGCGTATTCCGAGCCACAACTTCCGTGTGATCGGCGTGCATGAAGTTAAATACGGTCAACACCAACCAAGTTGCGGCAAGTCCCGCCCAAGTCCGGCGACACGGCCAGACCAGTTCACGCCAGAGAATGATTACAATGCCGTTCCGTGATGGCGCGGTTGGGACAGCGGTCGGTGGTGTCTGGCTCGCCGACTGTGCATCTGAAAGAATATTATTTCGCCAAGCGGAGGGAATTTGTCTTGGCGACTGGCGTTGCAGTCTGTTTTCAAAGTCATCAGTTTTCATTTGATCTCGTCGTAAAGGGGACGCAGCCGGGAACGCAATTTGTCTAAGCCGTAGCGATAACGGCTGGCAGCTGTGTTGAGCGGGATTTCGAGCGCAGCGGCAATTTCCTCAAAGGTCAATCCGCCCCAGAGTTTCAAGTGAACCACGGCGCGCTGGTCGGCAGGAAGCTCGCCGAGTGCGGTGGACAGTTCGACGCGGAAAGCGGCTTCGTCGGGATCACTTGTCGAAGCGAACGAAGAAATCTGCTCGGTGCCGAATTGTTCGTGGTGTTTTGCTCGTGTGCCGCGCCGCCGCATCAGGTCAATGGCGGCATTGTGCGCGAGGCGGAGCAGAAAGGCGCGTTCGTCGCGGGCGCTGGCAAGCAGGTCCGGTTGCCGTGCGAGTTTGATGAAGATTCCCTGAAGGACATCGCGCGTGTCGTTTTCGTCGCGGGTGAAATTCAAAAGGAACGCGAACAACGCCTGGGCGTGTTCGTCGTAAAGCCTTTCGAGGTCGGACGGCATCTGATTTCTTTCCAACATGACGCGCGCCGCCGGGAGATTTGTCTAGCGCGGAATGATTGAGACACGGATTTCACGGATTTGCATGGATTGAATCTGTGTCAATCCGTGCAATCCGTGTCAAAGCCTTCCTCGTTTGTGTCCATTGGTGTTCATTCGAAGTTAAATTTCAAATTCACCTTTGACGCTCACGAGAGGTTGGGCATGATGAGATGGAAGCCAGATGAACGACCTGAGAACGATTGCCATTTTCCGCGTGATTACCTTTTTGCTGCCTGCCTTGGCAGGCGTGGTTGGCGTTTGTGCCGCAGATGCTCCGTCGGGAGGTTTGCCGCCACCTGCGGCGCGCAAGGTTGATTTCGTGAACGACCTTCAACCGTTATTCGCCGAACGTTGCTTCGATTGTCACGGTGAGAAGAAGCAGGAATCCGCACTCCGTGCCGACAATCGAGCCGACCTGTTGAAAGGCGGCGATCATGGCCCATCTCTTGTGCCCGGCAAGAGCGCCGAGAGTATTCTCGTGCAAGTTCTCGCCGGCACCCATGCGGAGCTCGCCAGGATGCCGAAGAAAAAGGAGAAGCTCACACCCGGGCAGATTGGCCTCGTGCGGGCGTGGATTGATCAAGGCGCGGAATGGGAAACCGTTTCCGCAAAGAAGTTCACTTACAACACGAATCATTGGGCATTCAAGGCGCCGGTTCGCCCGATCATTCCAGCAACATCCAACAGGAGATGGGTGCGAACGCCTGTGGATAATTTCGTTCTCTCAAAGCTCAAGTCGGAAAAACTCAATCCATCGCCCGAAGCCGATAAGATTACTCTGCTTCGCCGGCTGTCGCTTGATCTCATCGGCCTGCCACCAACGCCCGAGGAAGTGGATGCATTCATCGCCGACAAATCTTCGGATGCCTACGGGAAACAAGTCGAGCGCTTGCTGGCGTCACCGCATTACGGGGAGAAGTGGGGACGTTTCTGGCTCGATGCCGCGCGCTACGCTGATTCCGACGGCTTCGAGAAGGACAAGATGCGCAAGGTCTGGTTCTATCGGGACTGGGTCGTTAACGCACTCAACCGCGATCTTCCTTACGATCAGTTCATCATCAAACAGCTCGCAGGTGATCTGCTGCCGAACGCCACGCAAGATGATGCAGTGGCCACGGGCTTTTTGCGCAACTCAATGGTCAACGAGGAAGGCGGCATTCACCCTGAGCAGTTCCGGATGGAGGCGATGTTCGACCGCATGGACGCCATCGGCAAAAGCATGCTCGGGTTCACGATCCAATGCGCGCAGTGTCACAACCACAAGTTTGATCCCATCTCGCAGGAGGAATACTACCGGCTGTTCGCGTTTCTCAACAATGACCACGATGCCACGCGCGTCGTTTACAGTGTGGAGGAGCAAATGCACGTCGCGAATCTTGCACGCGAAATTCGCGATACCGAGGAAGGCCTGCGCCATCGCACGCCGGATTGGGAACAACGCATGGCAAAGTGGGAGGACTCGGTAAAGGGCGGCCAGCCTGACTGGATCATATTGCGCCCGGTCGTCGAGGAAATCACGACGGGTGGACAGAAGTATCTGCCGCAGCCGGACGGCTCTTTCCTCGCGCAAGGTTATGCTCCCACCAAACACGGTGTTCACCTGTGGCTCACGAACGAGTTGCAGAATGTCACTGCGTTTCGAATCGAAATGCTGACGGATGCAAATCTTCCCTGCAATGGTCCGGGGCGTTCGCTCAAGGGCATGTTTGGTCTGACCGAATTCACCGTGGATGTGACGGCGTCAGCCTCGACGAACAAATCACGCATCACGTTCGACAAGGTAACAGCCGACTTCGAGCAAACCGAAACGTCGCTCGGAGCTGAACATTACGACAAGTCCAACAACAAGCGCGTCGTCGGCCAGGTGAATTACGCCAACGACAACAATAACGACACGGCTTGGGGCATTGATGCCGGGCCGGGCCGACGCAACCAGGATCGCAAGGCTGTATTTCAATGTGCGACGAACGCCGGATTCGCAGGCGGAACCGTGTGGGACATTCGCGTCGTCCAGCAACACGGCGGCTGGAACAGCGACGACAACATGAACAACAATCTTGGCTGCTTTCGCATCAGCGCGACAACGAACGCCGGGCCGGTTGTCGCCGATCCAATTCCTAGGCGCGTGCGTGACATTCTTGCGATTCCTCGCGCACAGCGTTCACCTGCGCAAGTGGGCGTTGTTTTCAGTTACTGGCGAACGACCGTAGCGGCGGGCGTCTCGCCTGCCGTAGAGCCGGGCATCCTGCCCGGCTCTACGGC